>NZ_AFWY03000057.1:0-50446 GCF_000231075.2 Amycolatopsis sp. ATCC 39116
CGCGGCCGCGGCGGCGGTGCGGCGGTCTCGGCGTCGGGCCTCGGCCGCCTGCGCCTGCTCCTCGGCCTCCCGCGCCAGCGCGAGCAGGCCGCGGGCGAGCGCGGTGGCGGCCGCGTTCTTGGCTTCCAGGGCCGGTTTCGCGCTCTGCTCGCGGTCGCCGACGAGCTTGCGGATGTCGGTCGCCTTGCGCGCGGCGTTGACGTGAGCCAGAACGGTGCCGGTCTCGCGCCACGCGGCCGCGGCCTCGCGGGCCTTCGCCAGCTCCTCGTCGATCCGCGCCTTCTCCGCGGTCGCGTCGGCCAGGCGCATCTCCCCGACCACGCGGCGCAGCTCGGTGACGACGGCGTTGCGGCGGCGGCAGTCGCCCTCGGCCAGTTTCTCCGCGTCCCGCGTCTCGTCCACATAGGACTTCAACCCGTCGAGGCGCTCGGCCTCCAGCTGGTGCCGCGCGATCACCGATCCGGCGAGCGCGCGGGCCTCCTCGCGCGCGACCGCGGCGAGCTTGCGGGACGCGGCGGCGAGCGACTCCTCCTCGGTGAGCGGCGTGAGCAGGTCCAGCGCCCCGGCCACGAAGTCGCGCTCGGACATCAGCTCGCCGCGCTGCCCGAGGTTGTGCGCGTAGGTCTGCACGACCTCGGCCAGGTCCTTCGGGTCGTCCTCGGGGATCACCGCGCGCAGCAGGAACTCGACGAACGCCTCGTCGGAGGTGAACGCGAACGCGTCGGCCGCCTCACCTTCGCCGGCGTTCATCGCGCGCTGGTAGCGGAACAGCTCGGTGTCCAGGCCGAGGGTGTCCAGCCGCTCGGTCCACTCGTGGTGGCGGCGGGTGGTGAACAGCTCCAGCTCCGGCTCGGCCTTGTGCGCGCGCTCCAGCTGCTCGGCGAACCCGGACATGGTCAGCAGGCGGCCGTCCTCGGTGAACGGCAGCGACTCCAGCCCGAGCGCGGCGGTGGGCCGGAAGCAGTACCACGAGTCGACCAGGTTCGCGGGGTCGTTGGACACGACGTGCCCGCGCCACTCCGACACCTTGCCGGTGATGACCCGCTGCCCGGTCTCGGTGTGCTGCCACTCCAGGACGACGTGCGCGACGTCCTTGGCCATCACGAACTTCTCCAGCACGCGCGTGCTGGTGGTGCCCACCACCTGGCGCCGCCCGGGCAGCATGACCGAGAAGATCAGCTTGATCAGCACGGACTTGCCGCCGCCGTTCTCCAGGAACAGCACGCTCGCCGGGGACGGCCGCCGCGGCAGGCTGCCGTCGGCGGAGTGTATCCCGGCGGTGAACAACGCGTCCTGCGCCGGCGCCTTGACCAGCGGGCCGACGCCGCTGAAGTCCAGCAGCACGTTCTGGTAGCGCGCGCCCGCCGGGCCGACGGAGTGCAGGCGCACCCGCGAAAGCTCGTACACCGATCTCCCCCTACAGAGTGTCCGAAATGGACGGGCGCAGCGTGCCCTCGCCGTCGGAGACCGCGACCACGCCGAGGGCCAGCAGCTCCTCGAACGCGCTGTCCGCGGCCAGTTCCCGCACCTGCACCTGGTAGCGCGGCGTGGTCCGGTAGGTGCCGCCCTGCTCGCCGCTGACCTGCACCAGGAACCCCTGGTCGGCCAGGAACCGCAGCGCGCGGGAGACCATGCCGCGCGTGGTGTCCGAAGCCAGGCGGCCGTCCTTGGTCGCCGCGGCTTCGGGGCGGCGGGCGTAGGCGCGCCAGGCCTGTTCCAGCTCCGGCGAGTCGGACAGCGGGTCGTTGTTGGCCTCGGCCTTCGCGGCGCGCTCGTCGAGGATCCGGCACGCCTCGCGCACCACGCCGTCCACCTGGTCGACGCTGACCCGGCCGATGTAGGTGTCGTTGGCCAGGTCGTCCGGGCGCGGGTAGCCCAGCGCCGCGGTGGCGAGGTGCACGAGGCCGTGCAGCACCTTCTCGGTGTCGCGGCGCTCGCGGATCTTGCTCTGCCGTGCGTAGCTGTCCATTTTGACCTCGAACACCGACTCGTCGGTGGCGGCCAGCACCGCGCCCGCCTGGTGGCTCACGTCGAGCACCATCAGGCCCAGCCCCGCGGCGACCGAGTTGGTCAGCTGCTTGAACGCGCTGTCCTCGCCGTAGCGGCGCACGAGATCCGCGTAGACCACGTCGCGCGAGGGCAGGTGCTTGGGCCGCATGCCGAACGAGATCAGCCGCGCGGCGTTCTCGGCGTCGCCGGTGGTCACCGGGCGGGTCATGCGGCCCCCTCTTCGTCTTCCTCGCGTTCCAGCCGCGCCGTGCTCAGCAACAGGTCGGCTCCCCCGAACTCGGGGTCCTCCAGCAGCGTGCCGTCGTCGACGGCCAGCAGCGCCCGGTCGTCCCCCTGCCGGACGGCGGCGCCCACCTCGGGACTGTAGGAGTGCAGCGCCCGCAGCGCCACCAGACGCGGCAGCTCCGGGTCGAGCTCGCGGGCCTCGGCCAGCACGCCGGACAGCCGCCGCGGCACCTCCGGCAGGTCCAGCAGCTCGTCGGCCCGCCGCCACTGCTCGTCACTGTAGTGGTCGAGGCTTTCCGGCGGGACGAGCTCCGGCTCCGGCACCTCGCCGACCACCTTGTCCCGCTCCGGCGCGGGCCGCAACAGCAGCGAGACCAGCGACGGCAGCGCGGGCACGGTCGGCACCACCAGGCCCGCCGACGCGTGGAACCAGGACTCCAGCGGCGCGACGGCGTCGGCGATGGGCAGCTCCAGCGCGGGCATCAGGATCTGGCCGAACAGGTCGACGGTGGCGCGCTGCGGCGGGCCGGAGAACTGCTGGCGGTCCTGCTCGGCGCGGAACACCGCGCCGGCGGCCTGCAGCCGGGCCTGCAGCTGGGTGTGGCGGCTGATGCAGTCGCTGACGATGTCGACCAGCTCGGCGGCGCGGCGCTTGTGGTCGACGTCCTCGGCCTCGTCGCGGGCCGCGGTGATGTTGCGGAGGATCGCGTTCTCCGCGCGGAAGCGGGCCTCGATGTGGGTCAGCGCCGAGTCCAGCAGCTCGGGCATCTCGCGGTCCCAGTCCACCGCCCGCACGTCGCGGCGGGTGGCGTCCAGTTTGGCGCGCAGCGTCTCGCCGTACTGGACGGTGCGGTAGCGGGCCTGCTCGGCGGCGAGCTTGGCGTCGGCGAGGCGGCCGCGGCTGATCAGGTTCTCCAGCTTGACCTCGGCCGCGATCTGCGCGGACTCCACGTCGGTGTCCAGCGCGCCGACCAGCACGTTGATCGCCTCGTCGCTGGCGCGCAGGTACACCTCACCGTCGGGCGCGGCCAGCTCGACGAGCAGTTTGAAGTCGAACGCGCGGCGCCGGTAGGTGCCGTTCGCGTCGAGGCTGCCGTAGACGCGGCGGAATCCGCGGTCGGTGGTGCCGACGTTGATCAGGTTGTCCAGCACCCAGCGGGCGACGCGCAGGTGCTCCTCGGCCGGGCGGCGCGGGGCCTGCGCGGCGATGAACGGCTGCAGGCGCCGGACGACGTCGTCGTGGTTGGCGCCGGTGTCGAAGTCCATCGCGATGGTGACCAGGTCGATCGTGTGCAACGCGATCTCGGCCATCTGGTAGACGGTGGCGTCGGCCCAGTCGAGCTTGGACTTGCGCGCGTCCAGGTCGTGCAGGGGCGCGGTGCAGGCGAGCGCCTTGAGCCGCCGGGCCAGGCCCTCGTCCACCAGCCCCCCGCTGATCAGGTCCGAGTCACGCACAGCGCGCCAGACTACTAGGGGGTCCGCTCCCGCTCGACTTCACGCTCGTAGGTGCGCAGCGTGTCGATCACCAGGCGCCGCTGCTCGGGGGTGAGCGGCTCGAAGGCGGTGCGCCAGGCGCGAGCGCCGGCGGCGAGCCAGCCCTCGACCTCGGCGCGGTAGGTCGCGGCGATGCTGACGATCGTGCGGCGCCGGTCGCTCTCGTCCTCGGTGCGGTCGAGGATCCCGCGGCGGCTGAGGTCGCCGACCATCAGGCTGACGGTGGTGGGCGCGACTTCGAGCCGCGCGGCCAGCTCGTTGACCGTCATCGGCCCGTCGAACAGCAGGTAGGACAGCAGCGACAGGTGCCGCGGGGCGAGGTTGAAGTCACGCAGCCGCTCCGGCACCGGCAGCTTCTTGGCGCGGCCGACCAGCCGCGGCAGGAGCAGCAGCATGGTGCGGACGGCCTCGTCGGCGGTCGGTGCGTCGCTCGCCATGCCCGTCATGATCCCACGTCGCTAAGGTCGCCCCATGCACGCACTGAGCAGGGACGAGTGGCTGGAGTTCGCCTCCACCGGCACGCGCACCGGGAAGCTGGGCGTCACACGCGCCGACGGCAGCCCGCACGTGACCCCCATCTGGTTCGTCGTCGGCACCGGCGACGGCGCCGACGAGCTGATCTTCAACACCGGCGCGGAGTCGGTGAAGGGGCGGGCGCTGCGGCGGGATCCGCGGTTGTCGCTGTGCGTGGACGACCAGGAGCCGCCGTTCGCGTTCGTCCAGTTCACCGCCGAGGCGACGCTGCACGAGGACCTGGACGAGATGCTGCACTGGTCCACCCGCATCGGCGCGCGCTACATGGGCGAGGACCGGGC
This sequence comes from Amycolatopsis sp. ATCC 39116, assembly GCF_000231075.2. NCBI lineage: Bacteria > Bacillati > Actinomycetota > Actinomycetes > Pseudonocardiales > Pseudonocardiaceae > Amycolatopsis > Amycolatopsis sp. ATCC 39116. Next base: position 4,545 of record NZ_AFWY03000057.1, read on the forward strand.
GGACGAGTTCGGCAAGCGCAACGCCGTGCCCGGCGAGCTGCTGGTCCGGGCGCGCATCACGAAGGTGATCGCGTACGGCGGTCTCGCCGACTGATTTCCGCCAGCCCGCGGCCGTCCGGGCGCGCAGACTGGGCGGGGTGATCTCGGACGTCGCGGGCTTCGACTGGCCCGCCCTCACGGCAGAACTGAACGACACCGGCTGCGCCCTCACCCCGCCGCTCCTGAGCGCGCGGGAGTGCCGGGAGCTGTCGGCGCTGTACGACGACGTGGGCCGCTTCCGGTCGACGATCGACATGGCGCGGTTCCGGTTCGGCTCCGGCCAGTACCGCTACTTCGCCTACCCGCTGCCGGATCCGGTCGCCCGCCTGCGCGCGGCGTTCTACCCGCACCTGCTGCCGATCGCGCGGGACTGGGCGGCGAAGCTGGGATGGGACGCGCCGTGGCCGGACGACCTGGAGACCTGGCTCGACCGGTGCCACCGGGCGGGCCAGGTCCGGCCGACGCCGATCCTGCTGCGCTACGGCGCCGGCGATTGGAACGCGCTGCACCGCGATCTCTACGGCGAGCTGGTGTTCCCGCTGCAGGTGGTGATCGGGCTCGACGCGCCCGGCACCGACCACACCGGCGGCGAGTTCCTGCTGGTCGAGCAGCGGCCGCGCGCGCAGTCACGCGGCACGGTGACCCAGCTGCCGCAGGGCCACGGCCTGATCTTCACCACGCGGGACCGGCCGGTGCGGTCCACCCGCGGCTGGTCGGCGGCGCCGGTGCGGCACGGCGTGAGCACCGTCCGCACCGGCATCCGCCACACCCTGGGCCTGGTCTTCCACGACGCCACGTGAGGCGTCAGGCGATCTCCCGCAGCCCCGAGCCGTCCGCCGCGCGCAGCGTCGCCAGCGGCGGGCGCTGCTCGCACGCCAGGTCGGTGACCACCAGCTCGCGGTCGACACCGTGCCCGGACTCGCCCCGGCGGAACTGCGCGAGCATCGTCGCGGGCGGTTCGGCCGAGACCAGGCGGCCGTAGCGTTCCAGCCGGTCGAACACGGTCAGCATGATCTGGCCGGACATGCGCCCCAGCGCCTGCGTGTTCTGGTGCCGGTGGGTGCGTTTGCCGAGGTCGACCTGCGCGAGCGCGTCCAGCCCGTAGGTCTCCAGGATGTCGATCAGGTGCCCGACCTCGACGCCGTAGTTCGCCACGAACGGCACCCGTTCCAGCACCTCGCGCCGCCCGGCGTACTCGCCGGCCAGCGGCTGCACGAACCCGGCCAGTTCGGGCCAGTAGAGGTTGAGCAGCGGGCGCGCAACCAGCTCGGTGACGCGGCCGCCGCCGTCGGCGTCGGTGCTCACCGCCCCGACCAGCGGCCGGTGGTAGAAGCCCTTGACGTAGGCGATGGAGTCGTCGGTCAGCAGCGGGCCGAGCAGGCCGGTCACGTAGTCGCTGGTGAAGTCGTACAGATCGCCGTCGACGAACACGACGATGTCCCCGGTGGAAGCCGCCAGCCCCTTCCACAGGGCCTCCCCCTTGCCCTGCAGCCCGGGCAGGGCGGACAGGACCGAATCCTGGGCCACCACCGTCGCGCCCGCTTCCGCGGCCACCCGGGCGGTCGCGTCCTGCGAACGCGAGTCGACGACCATGACCTCGTCGACCAGCTGGTGGCGCTCGACGAGGTCGCGGCGGATCGTGCGCACGATGTCGCCGACCGTCGCCTCCTCGTCCCTGGCCGGGATCACCACGCTGACCGTCGTGTCCCCCTTGGCGGCGACCAGATCGGCCACCGGCCAGTCACCCGCCTGGCTGCTGCGCCGGGGCAGCCAGGAGCCGACGTCGGCGGACACCTGCGGCGCCGCCACCTTCCTCGCCCTGAAGCCTCGCATGCGCATCCCCTTCCCCGAACCGGACATCGGCGTGATCGATGCTTCGGCAGACGGGTTTCGCCGATCGCTCCGGGATGAAACCGGCAGGTTACGAGTTCGTACCCGGCAACGGGCGGTCGTAACACACCTTGCACATCCGTCGCGTTTGAACTTCAGTGCAGCAGCGGACAGGACCGGCCCTGCGCCGGGGCTTGTGTCTCAGGCCGGGCGGTGACCGTGGGGTAGCCGTCCACCTGCGTGGCGCTGGGCGGCCCGGTCAGCCGCACGAGCAGGTTGGCCGCCCGCGCGCCGGTCTGGGCGTGCACCGCGGTCACCGTGCACACGATCTGGTCCTTCGCCAGTTCGGGCAGGGTTTCCAGCGGCGCGCTGAGGCTCACCGTGACGACCCCCTGGTCCAGCGCCCCGACCGAGGCGCCGAGCGCGCCGGCGGGGAGCATGGTGGCGTAACCGGCGGCGGCCTCCTGCGGGTTCGGCCCGGCCAGGAGGAGGGTGACCGCGTCGGGCACCGTGCCGAGGTGACCGGTCTGCCGGACGACGGGCGCGAGCTTGCCCGCCTTGAGGAAGAACAGGATCGGCCCCGGCGCGGCCCCGACCGGCGGGTCGCCCGCGGAAACCGGATCGGTGGGGCGCACCCCGCAGCCGGCGAGCACCAGCACGAGCAGCAGCCAGGTCCAGCGCACGGTCACCACCGCCCCGGCAGCCGCAGCACGAACCGGGCGCCGCCGCCCGGGTTGTTGCCGGCCTCGATCGTGCCGCCGTGCAGTCCGGCGTTCTTCTCCGCGATGGACAACCCCAGTCCGCTCCCCTCCGACCGCGATCGCGCGGTGTCGGCCTTGTAGAACCGGGCGAACACGTGCGGGAGCACGTCGTCGGGCAGGCCCGGCCCGTGGTCGGTGACCTCGACGACGGCGTCCGCGCCCGACGCGGACAGCCGTACCCGCACCGGCGGCTCGCCGTGCCGCAGCGCGTTGCCGACCAGGTTCGCCACGATGACGTCGAAGCGCCGCGCGTCCACCGCGGCGATGATGCCGGGCGGCAGATGGGCCTCGACGCGCTCGGTCCACTGGCGGGTGCGCAGGGTCGCGGCGATCAGCTCGCCGAGGTCGGCCTCGCGCCGGTCCATGCGGGCGCGGCCGTTGTCGAAGCGGGAGATCTCGATGAGGTCGTCGACGAGCCGGGTCAGCTTGCGGGTTTCCTCGCTCACCAGCCGGGTGGCCGTGGCGGCGTCGCCCTGCAGGCGCGCCCCCTCCTCGTCGAGCACTTCGGTCACGGCGGTCATCGCGGCGAGCGGGGTGCGCAGCTCGTGCGACACGTCGGCGACGAACCGGCGCGCGTCGGCCTCCATGCGGCGCAGCTCCCCCACCGACTTCTCCAGGCTGGCGGCGGATTCGTTGAACGTGCGCGCCAGTTCGGCCAGTTCGTCCCCGCCGCGCTCGGGCAGGCGGGTGGACAGCCGGCCGTGGGCGAGCTGGCGAGCGCCGTCCCGCAGGCGGCGCACCGGTCGCAGCACCGCGCCGGCGGCCAGCCACGCCAGGACTACCGCCAGCGGCACCGCGACGGCCGCGGTGCGCCAGCCGTTGAGCGCGAACTCGCTGATCTGGTGTTGCTCGGCGGTCAGCGAGAACAACCCGTACACCTCGAGCCCGGACGGGACGCGGTTGAAGCCGGTGTCGACGGTCATGACGGGCATGCCGACCACGAGCTGGGGCGCGCCGGCGTCGATGCGCTGGAACACCAGCCGCTGCTCGGCGCCCACGCGGGCCACCAGTTCGGGCGGCACCAGCCCCATCGACCCGCGGAAGTCCGAGGACAGGGAGCCGTAGCGGGCGACGGCGGCCGACGGGACGGACCGCACGAGCTGGTTGAGGGTCGCCTGGTCGGGCGGCATCCGGAGGGTGGGGGCGATGGCGTCCACGTCGTCGCGCAGCTTGGCCATCACCTGGTCCTGGGTGGCGGCGAGCACGGTGCGCCGCGCGGTGACGTAGTTGGCGCCGGTCGCGCCGACGGTCGCCAGCACCGCGACGAGGCTGATGATCAGCACCAGCCGCGCCCGGATTCCGCGCAGCCGCGCGAGAAGCCGTCTGATCACAGTGGACCGAACCGGTAGCCGAAGCCGCGCACGGTGCGGACGTACACCGGCGCCGCGGGCTGGTCCTCCAGTTTCGCCCGCAGCCGCTGCACGCACGCGTCGACGAGCCGCGAGTCGCCGAGGTAGTCGTGTTCCCACACCAGTTCGAGCAGTTGCTGGCGGCTGAGGACGCGGCCGGGCACGCGGGACAGTTCGAGCAGCAGCCGCAGTTCGGTGGGGGTGAGGTGGACGGGTTCACCGTTCTTGGTGACCTCGCAGGCGGCGCGGTCGATGGTGAGGGCGCCGTGTTGTTCGCGGGCCTGGCCTGCCGCGCCGCCGCGGCGCAGGACCGCCTTGATGCGCGCGTCGAGGACGCGGGGTTGCACGGGTTTGACCACGTAGTCGTCGGCGCCGGCTTCGAGCCCGCCGACCACGTCGATGTCGTCGCCGCGGGCGGTGAGCATGATGATCGGGACCGGGCCGGTGGCGCGGATGCGGCGGCACACCTCGAACCCGTCGATGCCGGGGAGCATCAGGTCGAGCAGCACGAGGTCCGGGCGGCGGGTGTCGAGCAGCCGCAGGCCGGCTTCGCCGTCGGCGGCCGGTTCGACGTCGTGACCGTGCCGGCGCAGGCCAAGGCACAGTCCCTCCCGGACCGCCGGGTCGTCCTCGATCAACAGCAATGTCGGCACCCGGCCGATTATGGCGGCGTTTCACCAACTCCCGCGACTCTGTAGCAAAACCATGACACGACGACGACGGGACGAGGACATCCGCGGCCGAAGCTGATCACCATGTCCGTGCAGACCAGGCCACTCCGCCGTGGCCCGATCGTCGTCCTCGTCGTCGCCGTCGTCGTGATCGCACTGGCCCTCGGCGCCGCGCTCGCCCTCCGCGGCAGCGCCGCCGAGCCGGTACCGGCCGACTCCGCGGCGACGAGCGTTGTCGTCTACGACCGCAAGCAGAACCGCCCGCTGCGCCAGGAGGGCGCCGACACGCGTTACCGGTCGGCGTCGCTGGTGAAGCTGCTGATCGCGGTCGACCTGGTGCAGCGCGGGCACGTGACGCCCGACCGGCCGAGCCCGCGGGTGACGAGAATGCTGTCGTACAGCGACGATGCGATCGCCAACCAGCTGTGGGAGTCCGGCGGCGGCCCCGACATCGTCCGCCGCACGGCGACCTCGCTCGGTCTGACGGCCACCGAGCCCCCCACGGACCCAGGCCGCTGGGGCGACACACTCCTGTCGGCCGATGACGTGGTCAAGATCTACCGGGCGGTGCTGGCCATGCCGTCCCGCGAGCGGCAACTGATACTCGACCCGCTCCGGGACGCGCACCAGGTGGCGGCTGACGGGGTCGACCAGTACTTCGGCATCCCGGACGCGCTACCGGGCAGGCCGTGGGCGATCAAACAGGGCTGGGCGGCAGGCCGCGGTGGGGTCGACGCGCACACCAGCGGCGTGGTCGGAACCGGGGACCGGTATGTCGTGGTGGTGCTGAGCCACCGGCCAGGGGGAACGGCGCTGGAAACCGCAATGCGAGAAGTCACCGAAACAACAGCGACGATCGAAAATCTGTTGAACTGACAAACAAAACGGCAAGCCGGCAACGCAAAGCAGGCGACTACCCCAACCAGACCTCCCCCGCCCCCGATCCACAGCCGATCTTTAGTCGCCGATCAGCCGTGTCAAGGTACTCTTTCCCGCCTTGACACGGCTGCTCGGCGACTGAAACACAATCAGGCATCGGGGCGGGGGTGGTCGGAAGGTGACCTTTCGAGCGCCGTGAGGCGCTTTTTCCGCCCGCAGGGCGGACTCCCCGCCGCGCGAAGGCGCGGGTTTAAAGATCAAAAGAGTCCTCGCCGGACGGGCAGGCTCCGGGATGACCAGGGGTTGAATGCCTCGTCCCACCTTGGTGAGGTGGTCGCCGGGTGGTCATCCCGTCGCCTTCCGGTTTGTGCATATCACCTTGAGCCAGGGCCGCAAGGTTGGCATGGTCGGCCTGCGGTTGGCGGCCTGGGTTGCGGCCCTGGCTCAAGGTGATCGTTGCGTGTCAGGCGACGGGATGACCACCCAGCTCGGGTTGTGTTCAAAGATTGGCGCTGTGCGCCGTTAAACGCTTTCCTCTTCGAGCATTTCCGGGGTCACGGCGCTTTCGGTGTCGGGGATGTTCAGTTCCTTCGCCCGCTTGTCGGCCATGGCGAGCAGGCGCCTGATGCGGCCGGCCACCGCGTCCTTCGTCATCGGGGGGTCGGCCAGCTGGCCCAGCTCCTCCAGCGACGCCTGCCGGTTCTCCAGCCGCAACCGTCCGGCGGCGAGCAGGTGTTCGGGTGCGGTGTCGGCCAGGATGTCCAGCGCTCGCTCCACCCTGGCGGCCGCCGCGACCGCTGCTCGTGCGCTGCGCCGCAGGTTGGCGTCGTCGAAGTTGGCCAGGCGGTTGGCCGTCGCCCGGACCTCGCGGCGCATCCGGCGCTCTTCCCACTGCAGGACGCTCGCGTGGGCGCCCAAGCGGGTCAGCAGGGCGCCGATGGCGTCGCCGTCGCGGACCACCACCCGGTCGGCTCCCCGCACCTCCCTCGACTTCGCCTGGATGCCCATCCGCCGGGCCGCGCCCACGAGCGCCAGCGCCGCCTCCGGGCCGGGGCAGGTGACCTCCAGCGAAGACGACCGGCCGGGCTCGGTCAGCGAACCGTGCGCCAGGAACGCGCCCCGCCACGCGGCCTCGGCGTCGGCGATCCCGCCGGACACCACCGCGGCGGGCAGGCCCCGCACCGGGCGGCCCCGCTGGTCGATCAGGCCCGTCTGCCGGGCCAGGCTTTCACCGTCCTGAACCACCCGGACGATGTACCTCGTCGTCTTCCGCAGCCCGCCCGCGGACAGCACGTGCACGTCCGAGTGGTGGCCGTACAGCTCGTGGATCTCCTTGCGCAGTCGCCGCGCGACCGAACCCGTGTCGAGCTCGGCCTCCACCACCACCCGTCCCCCCACGATGTGCAAGCCCCCGGCGAAGCGCAGCATCGACGCGACTTCGGACCGGCGCGGCCCGATCTTCGTGATCTGCAGCCTGCTGAGCTCGTCCTTCACGGCGGCGGTCATCGCCATGGCCCCTCCCTACCCTTTCCGGCCCTCGGTCCCGCTGAGACCGAGAGCTTCCCGCACACAGCTCGCCAGCGCATCCGGATCGTGCACACCCTCGCGACCAGGGTCCGCCACGTCCGCCAGAAGCGCCTTGGCCCCCAGTCCCGCCGCCGCGTCCCGCAGGCGGGCCGGTGCCGGCACCGAATCCCGGTCGGCGATCACCGCGTCCACCCGCAGCCCGGGCGCGTGCTGGAAGAGTACGTCCAAGTGCCGTTCGGGTGAGAACCCCGCCGTCTCACCCGGCTGAGGGACGAGGTTCAGGACCACGATCTTCGTCGCCTCGGTGCGCAGCAGCGCGTCGTGCAGGCCGGGCACCATCAGGTGCGGGATGACGCTCGAAAACCACGACCCCGGCCCCAGGAACACCGCCTCGGCGTCCAGCACGGCCTGCACCGCCTCGTCGCACGCGGCGGGCACCCCGCCGGGCCGCCGCGGCGTGCGCAGCGTGATCCGCTCGACCCGGCCCGGCGTGCTCGCCACCGCGACCTGGCCGCGGATGCGGCGCAGCGTCCCGTCGTCGTCGAGGCCGGACACCTCCGCCTCGATCTCCAGCGGCTCCGGCGACATCGGCAGCACCCGGCCGGACACCCCCAGCAGCCGCCGCGCCTCGTCCAGCGCGGCCACCGGATCGCCCAGCACCTCGAACAACCCGGCCAGCACCAGGTTGCCGACCGCGTGCCCGGTGAGGGCGCCGCTGCCGCCGAAGCGGTGCTGGAACACCTCCGCCCACAGCGACTCGCCCTTCTCGGCGACCGCCAGCGCGGCCAAGGCCTGCCGCAGGTCACCCGGCGGCAGCAGACCCAGCTCACGCCGCAGCCTGCCCGACGAACCACCGTCGTCGGCGACCGTGACCACCGCGGTCACGTCCGGGGTCAGCCGCCGCAACGCGGTCAGCGTCGCGTGCAGCCCGTGACCACCACCCAGCGCGACGGCGCGCAACGTCGGAGTCACTCGCGTCCCAGGTCCCGGTGGATGACCTTCACCGCCATACCGTCCTCATTGGACAGCAGCCGGGACAGCTCCTCGGAGATCGCGACACTCCGGTGCTTCCCGCCGGTGCAGCCCACCGCCAGCGTCAGGTACCGCTTGCCCTCGCGCCGGTAGCCGGCGCCGATCAGGCGCAGCAGCTGGTGGTAGCGGTCGAGGAACTCCTCCGCGCCCTCCTGCGACAGCACGTAGTTGCGCACCTCCGCGTCCAGCCCGGTGTGGTCGCGCAGCTCCGGGATCCAGAACGGGTTCGGCAGGAACCGCACGTCCATCACCAGGTCGGCGTCCATCGGCAGGCCGTACTTGTAGCCGAAGGACAGCACGGTGACCCGCGTCTGCGTCGCCGACTCGGTGCCGAACGCGTCCTCGATCTTGGCGCGTAGGTCGTGCACCGACAGCGCGGAGGTCTCCAGCACCAGGTCGGCCTCCTCGCGCAGCGGCGCGAGCATCTGCCGTTCGGCGGTGATGCCGTCGATCAGGCGGCCGTCGCCCTGCAGCGGGTGGCCGCGGCGCACCTGCTCGAACCGGCGCACCAGCACCGCGTCCGTGGCCTCCAGGAACAGCACCCGCGGCTTGTAGCCGCGCGCGTCGAGGTCCTTGATGATGGAGGACAGGTCGTCGGTGAACGCGCGCGAGCGCACGTCCATCACGACGGCCACCTTCGTGATCGCGCCGCGGGCCTGCGCCCCCAGCTCGACCATGGTCGCGATCAGCTCGGGCGGCAGGTTGTCCACCACGAACCAGCCCAGATCCTCCAGGCACTTCGCGGCCGTGCTGCGGCCGGCGCCGGACAGGCCGGTCACCACCGCGACCTCCATGCCGGTGCCCCGGTCCTCGGCCATCGTCTCTCCCGTCACTGCTTCTCCGACTCCCCAAGTGAGGCCAACGCGGCGAAGATCGCCTCGGCCGTGCGCTTCCCCACGCCAGGCACCTGCGCGATCTCGTCCACCCCTGCTTCCTTCAGCCGCTTCACCGAGCCGAAGTGCTTGATCAGCGCGGCCCGCCGCGCCTGCCCCAGCCCCGGCACACCGTCCAAAGCGGACACCTGAACGCGCTTGGCACGCTTCTGCCGGTGGTAGGCGATCGCGAACCGGTGCGCCTCGTCCCGCACCCGCTGCAGCAGGTACAGGGCCTCGGAGGTGCGCGGCAGGATCACCGGGTCGGGGTCGCCGGGCAGCCACACCTCCTCCAGCCGCTTCGCCAGGCCGACCACGGCGATGTCGGTGATGCCCATCTCCGCCAGCACGTCCGCCGCCGCCGTCGCCTGCGGGCCTGCGCCGTCGACCACGAGCAGGTTCGGCGGGTACGCGAACTTGCGCGGCCGCCCGGTCTCCGGGTCGATGCCCGGCTTCTCGCCCGCCAGGCCCTCCTGGGTTTCGGTCTGGTAGCGAGCGAACCGCCGCCGCACGACCTCGGCAATGGAGGCGACATCCCCCTCGGTGGCGGCCTCCCGCAGCGCGAACCGGCGGTACTCCGACTTGCGCGCCACGCCGTCCTCGAACACCACCAGCGACGCCACCACGTCGGTGCCCTGCGTGTGGCTGATGTCGACACACTCGATGCGCAGCGGCGCGCTGTCCAGGCCGAGGTGCTCCTGCAGCTCGGCCAGCGCGGCCGACCGCGCGGTCAGGTCGCCCGCGCGGCGCAGCTTGTGCTGCTGGAACGCCTCCTGCGCGTTGCGCTCCACCGTCTCGGCGAGCGCGCGCTTGTCGCCGCGCTGCGGCACCCGCAGCTGCACCCGCGAGCCGCGCAGCCCGGACAGCCACTCGGTCATCGCCTCGGCGTCCTCGGGCAGCTCCGGCACCAGCACCTCGCGCGGCACCGGCGTGCCCAGGTCGGTGCCCTGCTCGGCCAGCTCGACCTGCTCGCCGTAGAACTGGGTGAGGAACTGCTCGACCAGCTCGGGCACGCCCATCTCGTCGGCCTTGTCGATCACCCAGCCGCGCTGGCCGCGCACCCGGCCGCCGCGCACGTGGAAGACCTGGACCGCGGCCTCCAGCTCGTCGTGGGCGAAGGCGACCAGGTCGGCGTCCGTGCCGTCGCCGAGCACGACGGCCTGCTTCTCCATCGCCCGCCGCAGCGCGCCGATGTCGTCACGCAGGCGGGCGGCCTTCTCGAACTCCAGGTTCTCGGCCGCCTCGGCCATGTCCCGCTCCAGCTTGCGCACCATCGCGTCGGTGCGGCCGGAGAGGAAGTCGCAGAAGTCTTCCACGATGTCCCGGTGCTCCTCGGCGCTGACGCGGCCCACGCACGGGGCGGAGCACTTGTCGATGTAGCCGAGCAGGCACGGGCGGCCGATCTGGCCGTGGCGGCGGAACACGCCGTTGGAGCAGGTGCGCGCCGGGAACACGCGCAGCAGCAGGTCGAGCGTCTCGCGGATCGCCCACGCGTGGGCGTACGGGCCGAAGTACCGGACGCCCTTCTTGCGCGGGCCGCGGTAGACGTGCAGCCGCGGGAACTCCTCGTGCAGGGTCACCGCCAGCACGGGGTAGGACTTGTCGTCGCGGTAGCGGACGTTGAACCGCGGGTCGAACTCCTTGATCCAGTTGTACTCGAGCTGGAGTGCCTCGACCTCGGTGGAGACCACGGTCCACTCGACGCTGGCCGCGGTGGTCACCATCTGCCGGGTGCGCGGGTGCAGCCCGGACAGGTCGGCGAAGTAGGAGTTCAGCCGGCTGCGCAGGCTCTTGGCCTTGCCGACGTAGATGACCCGCTTGGTCGCGTCGCGGAACTTGTAGACGCCGGGCTCTTCCGGGATGCTCCCCGGCGAGGGACGGTAGGTGGACGGGTCAGCCACGCCCTCCAGCCTATGGCTCGGGTGTGACAGTCCGACGCACCCCTCCCGCCGCGTGCGGCCGGGCCGGGCGGGTATGCGATTCTCGGGATCATGCGCATCGCCACCTGGAACGTCAACTCCGTCACCGCGCGGCTGCCGAAGCTGCTGTCCTGGCTCGAGACCGCCCAGCCGGACGTGGTGTGCCTGCAGGAGCTGAAGTGCGCCACGGAGGCGTTCCCGGCCGAGGTGGCCGCGGCGGGCTACGAGGTGGCGGCGTACGGGACCGGCCGGTGGAACGGCGTGGCGATCCTGTCCCGGGTGGGGCTGGGGGACGTGCGGCGCGGGCTGGACGGCGAGCCGACGTTCGACGAGGTCTCCGAGCCGCGCGCGATCGGCGCGACGTGCGGCGGGGTGCGGGTGTGGTCGGTGTACGTGCCCAACGGGCGGGAGGTGGCGCACCCGCACTACGCGTACAAGCTGCAGTGGCTGTCGGCGCTGCGGGCGACGGTCGCGGCCGAGGCGGCGGAGGACCGGCCGTTCGCGGTGCTGGGCGACTTCAACATCGCGCCGACCGACGCCGACGTCTGGGACATCACGTTGTTCGACGGCATGACGCACGTGACGGAGGCGGAGCGGGCGGCGCTGGCGGCGCTGCGCGAGGCGGGCCTGGAGGAGGTCCTGCCGCGCGCCCTGAAGTACGACACGCCCTACACGTACTGGGACTACCGGCAGCTGGCGTTCCCGAAGAACAACGGGATGCGGATCGACCTCGTCTTCGGATCGGCGAAGTTCACGGGCGCGGTGAGCGACGCGTACGTGGACCGGGAGGCGCGCAAGGGCAAGGGCACGTCGGACCACGCGCCGGTGGTGGTGGACCTGACGGTCTGACCCGCCGCGCGGCGCGCGAACGCGGAGTTCACGCTCCTGAACGCAGAACTCGCTGTCCCGAACGTGGGACTCGCCGGCACGCGCGCGAGTCCCACGCTCAGGTGCGTGAGTTCCGCGTTCAGGCGTGCGAGTTCTGCGCTCGGGCGTTCCGGGCTGGGGCGACCGACCGTGGCGGTCAGTCCTGTGCGGCCCAGGCTTCCTTGTGCAGCCGGCGCAGGGTGCGCACCGCCTCGACGGCGCGGTCCCGGTCGACCGCCTGGATCGCCAGCATCGCGTAGTACTCGTCCTCCGGCAGCTCCAGCCGTGCGAACGAGGCGCCGTCGGGGAAGCTCACCGACAGCACCTCCAGCCAGGTGAACCGGCGCCCCACCAGCACGTTGCGCACCTGCACGCCCGAGGCGTCCGCCCGCACCCTGGGCGTCGCGAACAGCATCGTCGCCCCGGCGAGCAGCAGTCCGATGAACACCATGGCGATCTGGTCGGACCGCTGGAAGATCACGCCGGTGTCCGAGCCGCGCAGCAGGATCGCCACGACCACGAACACCGCCAGCAGCACGACCGCCAGCACCGCCGACATCCACGTCGCCCGGTGCGGCCGGAACACCACGGCCTCCGACTTCTCCGCCACGGCTGCGCTCACACGAACTTCCGATCGGTCCACGGCTGCCGCAGCGACCGCAGCACGTGCGCCGCGTCCAGCGCCGCCTGCGTGGCCTCGCGGCCTTTGTCCTCCTTCGACCCGGGCAGCCCGGACCGGTCCAGCGCCTGCTGCTCGGTGTCGCAGGTCAGCACCCCGTTGCCGACCGGCGTGCCCTCGTCCAGCGCGACCCGCGTCAGGCCGGCCGTCACCGCGTCGCACACGTACTCGAAGTGCGGCGTGCCGCCGCGGATGACCACGCCCAGCGCGACCACCGCGTCGTGCGTGCGGGCCAGCGCCTGCGCCACCACCGGCAGCTCCACCGCGCCGGCGACCCGCACCACCGTCGGCTCCTCCGACAGCTTCGCCTCGCGCACGGCCTTCAGCGCGTTCTCCAGCAGGGCGTCGGTGATCTTCGCGTGCCACCGCGTCGCCACGATGCCCAGCCGCAGGTTCTCGCACTCGCTCAGGTCGAGCTCGACGTCCGGCCTGCCCTCACCACTCACTGCGAAGCACCGTTCCCGTTCCGTGCCTCCAGGTCGGCGCCGACCTGGTCGAACTCCTCCAGGTTGGACAGGTCGTGGCCCATCCGGTCCCGCTTCGTGCGCAGGTAACGCAGGTTCTCCGGGTTCGGCGAGATCGGCAGCGGCACCCGGCCGGTGACCTTCAGGCCGTAGCCCTCCAGGCCGATCCGCTTCGCCGGGTTGTTCGTCAGCAGCCGCATCGACCGCACACCCAGGTCGCACAGGATCTGCGCGCCCGTGCCGTAGTCGCGGGCGTCCGCGGGCACCCCGAGCGCCAGGTTCGCGTCCACCGTGTCCGCGCCGAGGTCCTGCAGCTGGTAGGCCTGCAACTTGTGCAGCAGCCCGATGCCACGGCCCTCGTGGCCGCGGATGTAGAGCACGACACCCCGGCCCTCGTCGGCGACGATCCGCAGCGCCGCGTCCAGCTGCGGGCCGCAGTCGCAGCGCAGCGAGCCGAACACGTCGCCGGTGAGGCACTCCGAGTGCACCCGCACCAGGATGTCCTCGCCGTCGCCGATCTCGCCGTACACGAACGCGACGTGCTCGATGCCGTCCAGCAGGCTGTCGTAACCGACCGCGCGGAACACGCCGGCCTCGAGCGGGATGCGCGCCTCGGCGACCCGCTCGACCTGCTTCTCGTGGCGGCGCCGGTAGGCGATCAGGTCGGCGATCGTGATGATCTGCAGGTCGTGGTCGGAGGCGAACACCTCCAGCTCGTCCCGGCGCGCCATGTCCCCCTCGTCCTTCTGGGAGACGATCTCGCACAGCACGCCCGACGGGTGCAGCCCGGCCATGCGGGCCAGGTCGACGGAGGCCTCGGTGTGCCCGGGGCGGCGCAGCACGCCGCCCTCCTTGGCGCGCAGCGGGACCACGTGCCCCGGCCTGCGGAAGTCGCTCGCCTGCGACTTCGGGTCCGCGAGCAGCCGGATCGTGTGCGCCCGGTCGGAGGCGGAGATGCCGGTGGTGATGCCCTCGGCCGCGTCCACCGTGACCGTGTACGCGGTGCCGCGCTGGTCCTGGTTCGTGTGGTACATCGGCGGGAGGTCCAGCCGGTTGCAGTCCTCCTCGGTGAGCGCCACGCAGACGTAGCCCGAGGTGTAGCGCACCATGAAGGCGAGCAGCTCCGGCGTCGCCTTCTCGGCGGCGAAGATCAGGTCGCCCTCGTTCTCGCGGTCCTCGTCGTCGACGACGACCACCGGCCGCCCGGCGGCGATGTCCGCGATCGCCTTCTCGATGCCGGCGACGTCGACCGGCACCCCCGCCCCGCACGGTGTTGCTGCGCTGCTCACGCGTCCTCCTTCGAGCCTGCCCCGGCTCCAGTGTGCTCCGTGCGGCCGGGCAGATGGGGCGTCGCGAGCTTCTCCACGTACTTGGCGAGCACGTCGACCTCGAGGTTCACCGGATCACCCGGCTCGGCACGGCCGAGGGTGGTCAGTTCCAGTGTCGTCGGAATCAGCGCCACGGAGAACTCGTCGTTCGTCACACTCGCCACGGTGAGCGAGATGCCGTCGACCGCGATCGAGCCCTTCTCCACGACGTAGCGGGACAGCCCCTCCGGCAGCGCGAACCGGGTCAGCCCGTCCGGATCGCGGGACAGGAACACCCCGGTGCCGTCGACGTGGCCCTGCATGATGTGCCCGCCGAGCCGGTCCCCGACCGCGGTCGCGCGCTCCAGGTTCACCCGGTCACCGACGGCAATCCGGGCCAGCCGGGACCGCTGCAACGTTTCGTGCACCACGTCGACGGTGAACTCGGCGCCGAACACGTCGACGACGGTCAGGCACACCCCGCTGACGGCGATCGAGTCGCCGTGCTTGGCGTCGGAGGTCACCACGGGCCCGCGCACGGTGAGCCGCGCGGCGTTGGGAACCTGCTCGACGGCGGTGATCTCGCCGAGCTCCTCCACAATCCCGGTGAACACTGGCGCGCCCCTCCTTGTCGGTGTCAGTGTGCCGCGCCTGCGCGGGCGGCACGTTCGCGCAGGGCCGCGACGGCCTTGCCGGGGTCTTCCGCGCCGTAGACGGCGGAGCCGGCGACGAAGCAGTCCACGCCGGCCTCGGCGGCCTGCTCGATCGTGTCGGCATTGATGCCGCCGTCGATCTCCACGACCAGCTTGAGGTGGCCGGTGTCGACGAGGCGGCGCGCGGTGCGGACCTTCTCCAGCACGTCCGGGATGAACGACTGGCCGCCGAAGCCCGGCTCGACCGACATCACCAGCAGCGTGTCGTAGTGCTTGAGGGTCTCGACGTGGTCCTCCAGCGGGGTGCCCGGCTTGATGGACAGCCCGGCCTTGGCGCCCGCGGCACGCAGGTTCTTCGCCAGCATCACCGGGTCGGCGGCGGCCTCGACGTGCACGGTGACGTTGTAGGCGCCGGCCTCGGCGTAACCGATGGCCCAGCGGTCCGGGTCCTCGATCATCAGGTGGCAGTCCAGCGGGATGTCTGTGGCCGTCAGCAGCGACTGCACGACCGGCAGGCCCAGCGTCAGGTTGGGCACGAAGTGGTTGTCCATGACGTCCACGTGGACCCAGTCGGCCCTGGTGTCGCCCGCACCGGCGACAGCGTGGATCTCCTCGCCCAGACGGGCGAAGTCGGCGGACAGGATGCTGGGCGCGATGAGAGGTCGGTGGGCCACGGTTACGGAGTGTAGATCGTGCGTCCGCGCGCCCGTGGCCCCACTCATCCTGTGGACGCGGGCAGCAGGTCCAGGATCTCCGACCAGGGCTTGCCGTACTCCAGCCGCCGCACCCGCACGCCCGCCTCGGCGAGGGTGTCCAGGTGCCGCCGCCAGGCCGGGTGCCGGAACCGGGCGTCCTGCACCTGGTATCCGACGATGATCGTCACGGCCGGATCGCCGAGCACGTCACCCAGGACGGTGAGGGCCTGGTTGTCGGCGATGCCCAGCGCGAGCTTGGCGACCGAGTTGGCCGACGCCGGCGCGAACAGGAAGACCGGCGGGTCCGGGTGCGGGCGCGGCTCGCCGGGCAGCCGCGAGGCGGCGCGGACCGGCAGGTCGGTCAGCGCGGCCAGCGGCTCGAGTTCACCGGCCGCGTCCAGCCAGCGGTGCGCGGTCGGCGTGAGCGTGATCGCGAGCCGGTGGCCGCGGGCGGCGGCGGGCGCGGCCAGCTCGGCGCGGAACCGGGTGTCCAGTCCCCCGCACGAGCTGCCGATCAGGCCGAGGACGGTCACGGCTTGCGCAGCACGGCGCAGAACATCGCGTCCGTGCCGTGCCGGTGCGGCCACAGCTGCACGTACGGCCCGTCGCCGAGCTGGGGCACGCCGGGGAAGAACTCGCGCGCGTCCAGCACCTCGGCCTTGCTGCGGCGGGCGATCTCGCCGACGACGCCCTCGGTCTCGGCCAGGTGCGGCGAGCAGACGACGTAGGCCACCACGCCGCCGGAGCGGGTGAGGTCCAGCGCCGAGGTGAGCAGCTCGCCCTGCAGCCTGGTCAGGTCCGGCACGTCGGAGGGCTTGCGCCGCCACCGCGCCTCGGGGCGGCGGCGCAGCGCGCCCAGGCCGCTGCACGGCGCGTCGACCAGGACGCGGTCGAAGCCGGGTTCCAGGCCGGGGTCGCGGCCGTCGGCGACGTGCACGGTGACCGGCAGGCCCTCGGTCGCCTGCTCGACGAGCTTCGCGCGGTGCGGAGCCTGCTCGACGGCGTCCACGTGCGCGCCCTGGGTCGCGGCGAGCGCGCCGAGCATCCCGGCCTTGCCGCCGGGGCCCGCGCACAGGTCGAGCCAGCGCTCGTCGGCGCCCTCCAGAGGCACCCGGGTGAGCGCGACCGCGCACAGCTGGCTGCCCTCGTCCTGCACCACCGCGAGGCGTTCCCGGATCGGCTCCGAGTCGCCGGGGTCGCCCGCGCCCGGGGGCAGGTGCACGCCGTAGGGCGAGTACGGGGCGACGTCGCCTCCGGTGATGGCGGCCAGCTCGTCGGCGCTGATCTCACCGGGCCGGGCGGCCAGGTGGACGGCGGGCCGGGCGTCGTCGGCCTCCAGCGCCGCCTGCAGGTCGTCGCCCTTGTCGCCGAGCGCCTCGGCGAACGCGCGCGCCACCCACCGCGGGTGGGCGGTGCGCATCGCGAGGTGACCGATCGGGTCCTTGTCGCGGTCCGGGGTCAGCTCCGCCATCCACGCGTCCTCGTCCTTCTCCGAGACGCTGCGCAGGACGGCGTTGACGAACCCGGCGACGTGCGAGCCGGCGTCGGCGCGGGCCAGGTCGACGGTCGAGGTGACCGCGGCGTGCTCCGGGATGCGGGTGCGCAGCAGCTGGTAGGCGCCGAGGCGGAGGCAGTCCAGGACCGGTCCGTCGACCTTGTCCAGCGGGCGGTCCAGGCACGCGGCGAGGATCGCGTCGAGCGTGCCCTGGGCGCGGGAGGCGCCGTAGGCGAGCTCGGTGGCCAGCGCGGCGTCCCGGCCGGACAGCCGGTTGCGGCGCAGCATGTCGGGCAGCACGAGGTTGGCGTAGGCGTCGCGCTGGCGGACGGCGCGCAGCACCTCCAGCGCGACGCGGCGCGCCGGGTCCTCGGCCGGTGGGCGGCGGGGGCCCTGTTTGCGGGGCGCCGGTCGGCCGCGCTGGGGCCGGGCAGGCCTGCGCTCGTTCATGACAGCCGTTCTCCTTGCTCGATGCGGGTGCCGCGGGCCCAATCGGTGGCCGCCATGCGTTTCTTGCCCTGCGCCTGGACCTCGCCCAGCCGCACCGGTTTCGTCGCCGTGCCCGCCAGGACGCGCTTGCGCTCGACGCGCAGCTCGCCGGGCGCCAGCGGGGGCTCGTCGACGATCGTGACCGGGCCGAGCTTGAAGCGTTCGCCGCGGAACTCGGTCCACGCGCCCGGATCCGGCGTGACCGAGCGGATCACGCGGTCGACCGCGGTGGCCGGGTCGGTGAACGTGACGCGCGCGTCCTCGACGCTGACCTTCGGGGCGTAGGTGACGCCGTCGGCGGGCTGGGGCACCGCCTGGACCTCGCCGTCCTCGATGCCGTCCAATGTGGACGCAAGGAGGCGGGCGCCGGAGACCGCGAGGCGGTCCAGGAGCGCGCCCGCGGTGTCGTCGCCGGCGATCTTCTCGGTGACCACGCCGAAGACCGGGCCCGCGTCGAGTTCCTTGACGATGCGGAAGGTGGACGCGCCGGTGATCTCGTCGCCGGCGCGGATGGCGGCCTGCACCGGCGCCGCGCCGCGCCACGCGGGCAGCAGCGAGAAGTGCAGGTTGATCCAGCCGTGCCGCGGGATGTCGAGGGTGCGCTGCGGCAGGAGCGCCCCGTAGGCGACGACGGGGCACGCGTCCGGGGCGAGTTCGGTCAGGCGCCGCAGGAAGTCCGGGTCGCCGGCCTTGGGCGGGGTGAGGACCTCGATGCCGTGTTCGTCGGCGAGGGCGCCGACGGGTGAGCGCAGCAGCTTGCGGCCCCGGCCCGCGGGCGCGTCGGGCCGCGTGACGACGGCGACGACCTCGTGCCGCGGCGAGTCGAGGAGCGCGCGCAGCGACGGCACGGCGGGTTCGGGGGTACCGGCGAAGACGAGGCGCATCAACGCACCTCGGCGACGGGTGTGGAGTGGGTGGGCATCGGAGCCAGTCTAGTGACCGGCCCCGGCGCCCCGCCCGGCCGGATCAGGGCGTCCGGCCCGGCGGGGGCGAGATCCGCGATCAGGGCGCGGGGTGCACCACCTGCGCCGCTCCCCCGCCTCGGCGCACCGGCTCGGCCGCGGCCAGCCACCGGCCGTCCGGGAGGCGCTCCACGCCCGTCGCGGCGCCGATCTCGGCCGGCGTCGACGAGAAGAGCTGGCCCCGTGCCCGCAGGTCGGAGGCCTCCCGCAGCGCGAGGAACGCCGGTTCGACCTGGGCGGGCCCGGAGTTGCGCTGCGAGGCCCGCGGCGCGGCGATCGCCTCCTCCAGCGACAGCCCGCGGTCCAGCCGGCCGAGCAGCACCTGCAGCACCGTCGTGATGATCGACGCGCCACCGGGCGAACCAGTGGCGAGCAGCGGCTTGCCGTGCTCCAGGATGATCGTCGGCGCCATGGACGACCGCGGGCGCTTGCCCGGGCCGGGCAGGTTCGGGTCGGGCACGCCCGGGGTGACCGGGGTGAACGAGAAGTCGGTCAGCTCGTTGTTGAGCAGGAAACCGCGGCCGGGCACCACGATGCCGCTGCCGCCCTCCTGCTCGATCGTCAGCGTGTAGGCGACCACGTTGCCCCACCGGTCGGCGACGGTCAGGTGGGTGGTGTTCTCGCCCTCGTACGGGGTCGGCGCCGCGGTCCCGGCCGCGCACGGCTGCGGGTGGCGCGGGTCCCCGGCGGCGACGGTGCCCTCCGCCGCGCGGGACGGGTCGATCAGGCACGCGCGGCTGTCCGCGAACCGCTGGCTGAGCAGCTCCCGCGCGGGCACGTCGACGAACGCCGGGTCGCCGATCCACCGGTTGCGGTCGGCGAACGCGAGACGGCTGGCCTCCAGGAAGTGGTGCAGGTAGTCGGCCTCGCCGAACCGGGCGACGTCGAAGTTCTCCAGGATGTTCAGCGCCTCGGCCACGGTCAGCCCGCCGGAGGACGGCGCGGGCATGCCGTAGACGTCGAGGCCGCGGTAGCGCGTGCGGGTGGGTTCGCGCTCCACCGTGCGGTAGGCGGCGATGTCGTCGGTGGTCAGCTTGCCGGGCCGGACGTCGAGCCCGGCGGCCGGATCGACCGGCGGCTGCTGCACGGTCGCCGCGATCTCCTCGGCGATCGGGCCGCGGTAGAGCGCGCGCACGCCCTGGCGTGCCAGCGTTTCGTAGGTCGCGGCCAGGTCCGGGTTGGCGAACGTGCTGCCGACCGCGGGCGGCGCGCCCCCGGGCAGGTACAGCTCGCGGGTGCTCGGGAACGCCGAGAAGCGCTGCGCGTTGTTGGCGATCTGCGTGTGGAAGGTCTGGTCCACGGTGAAGCCGTCGCGGGCCAGGCGGGCGGCGGGGCGCAGCACCTGGTTCAGCGACCGGGTGCCCCACTTGCGCAGCGCGTCCTGCCAGGTGGCCGGCGTGCCGGGCACGCCGACGGACAGGCCGCTGGTGACGGCCTCGGCGAACGGGATCGGCTGCCCGTTTTCGACGAAGAGGTTCTCGTCGGCGCTGGCGGGCGCGGTCTCGCGGCCGTCGAGGGTGTGGACCTGGCGGGTGCGGGCGTCGTAGTAGACGAAGAACCCGCCGCCGCCGATGCCGGCGGAGAAGGGGTCGGTGACGCCGAGGGCCGCGGCGGTGGCGACGGCCGCGTCCACCGCGTTGCCGCCTTCGGCCAGCACCCTGGTGCCGATCGCGGTGGCGTCGGCGTCGATGCTGGCGACCGCGCCGCCGAACCCGGTGGCGACCGGCTGTTTCGGTGGGGCCTCTTCGGCGTACGCGACGCCGGGGGCGAGCAGGACCGCACTGACGAGAACCGCGAAAGCACGCAGAGTCCGCATTTTCCGCAGTCTGCCCGGTTCCGCGCCCGCGCTCAACCGGAGCAGGGCAGGATGATCATCGTGTCCAGGATCAGCGCCGGCGAAGCGATCGGTTCCCTCATCGCGATCGTGTTCGGCCTCGTGTTCGTGCTCGTCAACAGCGGCGGGCTCGCCGCGCCGTGGCCGCTGGTGCTCCGGATCGCCGCCGCGGTGGTGGCGGTGGCGTTGTTCGCGCTGCTGGCGCGCCGCGGGAAGCCGGTGGGTGGCGCGGGCACGACGTTCTTCGGCCGGCGCCGGTTCTGGCTGATCGTCGCGGCCGAGGTGGTGGCGCTGTTCGGCGGGTTGTTGGTGATCAACGGCGTGCTCGGGCACGGCGAAGCGGGTGTCGCGTGGATCGCCGTGGTGGTCGGGGTGCACTTCGTCGCGATGGGGCGGGCGTTCCGGCTCGCCCGGTTCGTGACGCTGGGCGGGGCCATGACGGTGCTCGGGGTGGCCGGGTTCGTGCTCGCCGCCATGAGCGCGAGCGCGGCGGTGATCGGCCTGGTGGCGGGTGTGCTGTCCGGCTTCGCGTTGTTCGCCGCGGCCGGTCACGCGCTCGCCCCTAGATGAGTAATTCCGATCTCGGTCAGTGGTCGTAGGGGATCAGGGATCGGGTGGTGGGGTTGGCTGGGGGCGCGGTTGTGCCGGATGGCGGCGGTGAGCGCGAGGAGGCGTTGTGCGATGCGGGCGGCGACTCCTTCGATGGTGCGACCGCCGTGCAGCTCGAGGTCGAGTTGGCCTTGAGGGTGGCGGACCGGTTTGAGCAGGTGCTGGGCCGGGTGCGGGGTGCGGTTGCGGTAGGACGGTCGCCGCAGTCGCACTCCGCGGTCGGTCAGGTAGGTGTCCAGTTCTTGGGAGACGTAGCCTTGTCGGCCAGGATGAGCAGTCCTGGCCGGTCGTGCAGCAGGGCGCGGTCGGCGTCCAGCACGGCCATCAGCACCTGGCGCTCGTCGATTTTGGGGGTGGCCTGCCGACGCGGGCGGGCGTACCGAGGTGGTCATCGATCTTGACGTACAGTGCGGTCAGAAGGGTGTTCAGGTCGGTCCTCACAAACTGATCTTGAACACCCTTCACCCATCTCCACACACCACCCAGGGTTGGGACTTACTCATCTAGATGAGGGCCAGCGGGTCCAGCTGGATCCGCACCGCCGCGGTTTCCTTGCGCGCGGCCCGCGCGGCCTGCGCCGAGGCCAAGCAGGACGCCAGCGCCCGCCCGTCCGCGCGGGGCACGCGGATCAGCGCCCGCTCCCGCTCGGAGCGGCCCTCCTCGTCCGGCTCGGTCAGCGGCACCGGCCCGAGGACCTCCGCGGACGGCGGCAGCTCCGTCTCCGCGAGCAGCGCGGCCACCGCCTCCGGCGTGCCTTCCACGCTCGCCATCCGCACCGCGGGCGGGAAGCCCAGTTCGCGGCGCTCGGCCAGTTCCCGCTCGGCGTGCCAGGCTGGGTCCCAGCGGACCAGTGCCTGCACCGGCGCGAGCGGAGCCTCCGCGCCGACGACGACCCGGCCGCCCGCCGACGACGGCCGCACCAGCGCCGCCGCCGCCATCCAGCGCCGCAGCGTCTCCTCCGCCGCCCGCAGGTCCTGCCGCCCCAGCAGCGCCCAGCCGTCCAGCAGCAGCGCCGCGCCGTAGCCGCCCTCGGCCACCGGCTCGGCCCCGGGCGTGGACACGACCAGCGCCGGCCGCCCGGGCACGGACGCCAGCACCTCCCGCGCGCCCGAGGTGCGCACCGGCACGCCCGGGAACGCCCGGCCCAGCTCCTCCGCCGTCCGCTTCGCGCCGACCACCACCGCCCGCAGCCGCGCGGAACCGCAGGCCGGGCACCGGAAGTGCGCCTCGGGCGTGCCACACCACCGGCAGCTCGGCGGGTGCGCCACGTCGGCCCCCGCCCCGCCCGGCAACCCGAGCGGGCCGGCGCAACGGCGGCAGTGCGCGGGCGTCCGGCACTGCCCGCACGCCAGCGCGGGCACGTAACCGCGCCGGGGCACCTGCACCAGCACGGGCGCGCCGGCCGACAACGACTGCCGCGCGGCCTCGAACGCCACCGAGGGCAGCCGGGCCACGCGCGCGGCCTCGTCGCGCGCCACGTCGAAGTCCTCGCCGACCGGGGTCACGCGCGGCGCGGCCTTCCGCAGCTCGTCGCGGGATCCGACGATCGGGTGCGCCCACCGCGTCTCGACCAGCAGCTGGGCCTCCGCGGTGCGGGCGAACCCGGCCGCGACGAACGACGCGCCCTGGGCGTGGGCCCGCAGCGCGAGCACGTCCCGCACCTGCGGGTACGGCATGTGCGGGTCGACGTGCAGGTCGTCGCCGTCGTCCCACACCACGAACAGCCCCGGGTCGGCGACCGGGGCGAACATCGCCGCGCGGGTGCCGACCACGATCGGCACCGACCCGCGTGACACCGCCAGCCACCGCCGGTACCGCTCGGCCGGCCCGGTGTCCGCGGACAACGCGACCACGGCGTCCGCACCGGCGACCCGCACGCACGCGTCGTGCACGCGCGTCAGGTCGCGGTGGTCCGGCACGACCAGCAGCGCGCCGCGCCCGCTCGCGGCGGCGAGGGCCGCGAGTTCGGCCAGCCGCGCGGGCCAGTCCTCCCCCGGCAGCGCCTGCCACACGGCGTGGGCCTGCCGGGCGGCGCGCAGCGCGTCGGTGAACGACCCGCCGAACTGGTACCGCTGCCACGCCTGCGCCGAGGGCGCCTCGGTCACCTCGGCGCGCTCACGGGCGGGCTCGGACTCGGCCTTGGCGTGCCGGGGCGGGATGGCCAGCCGGAGCACGTCGATGAGGGTGCCGCCGTAGTGGTCGGCGACGCGGCGGGCCAGCCCGTAGAGGGTCGGCGACAGGACCGGCTCGGGCGAGGTCACCCGCTCCAGGAACGCCAGCCGCCCCTTGTGCTCGGTGGTGGACGCGCGCTCGACGAGGAACCCGTCGACCAGCTGCCCGGCGAACCGCACCCGCACGCGGCAGCCGGGCACCGCGTCGGCGTCGAGCTTGTCCGGCACCTGGTAGTCGAAGGTGCGGTCCAGGTGCGCGAGCGGCACGTCCACCACGATGCGCGCGACGGGATCCTTCTCCGCCGGCTTCTGCTGCCCCTTCCGGGACGCCGGACGCTTCGCCGCGGCTGCGCGCTTGGGCGCGGCGGCGGGGAGGTCCCAGAGCGCGTCGGAAGAGGTCACGCTTGTTCTCTACCAGACACGCCCCGGGGCTCAGGCCCCGGCGAGGGACCGCAGCGCGTCGGCGCGGTCGGTGTTCTCCCAGGGCAGCTTGACGTCGGTGCGGCCGAAGTGGCCGTACGCGGCCGTCGCGGCGTAGATGGGGTGCAGCAGGTCCAGGTCGCGGATGATCGCGGCCGGGCGCAGGTCGAACACCTCGGTGATCGCGGCCTGGATCTTGGCCGGGTCGACCGTCTCCGTGCCGAAGGTCTCCACGAACAGGCCGACCGGCGAGGCCTTGCCGATCGCGTAGGCGACCTGCACCTCGACCCGCCCGGCCAGACCGGCGGACACGACGTTCTTGGCGACCCAGCGCATCGCGTAGGCCGCGGAGCGGTCCACCTTCGACGGGTCCTTGCCGGAGAAGGCGCCACCGCCGTGGCGGGCCATGCCGCCGTAGGTGTCGACGATGATCTTGCGGCCGGTCAGCCCGGCGTCACCCATCGGGCCGCCGATGACGAACCGGCCGGTCGGGTTGACCAGCAGCTTAACGTCGCTGTGGTCGAGCTCGATCTCGTTCAGCTCGGGCATCACGACCTGCTCGCGCACGTCGACGCCGAGCATGGTGTCCAGGTCGATCCCGTCGGCGTGCTGGGTGGACACCACGACGGTGTCCAGCCGCACCGGCTGGTCGCCCGCGTACTCGATGGTGACCTGGGTCTTGCCGTCCGGGCGCAGGTAGGGCAGCACACCGTCCTTGCGCACGCGGGCCAGGCGGCGGGACAGCCGGTGGGCCAGCGCGATCGGCAGCGGCATCAGCTCGGGCGTGTCGGAGCACGCGTAGCCGAACATCAGCCCCTGGTCGCCGGCGCCCTGCCGGTCGATCTCGTCGATGGCGTTCTCGACGCGCGACTCGTAGGCGGTGTCCACGCCCTGCGCGATGTCCGGGGACTGCGCGCCGATGGCGACGTTCACGCCGCACGAGTTGCCGTCGAAGCCCTTGGCCGAGGAGTCGTAGCCGATGTCGAGGATCCGCTCGCGCACGATCGTCGGGATGTCGGCGTAGGCCTCGGTGGTCACCTCGCCTGCGACGTGCACCTGGCCGGTGGTGATCAGCGTCTCCACCGCGACGCGGGAGCGCGGGTCCTTGGCGAGGAGGGCGTCCAGGATCGAGTCGCTGATGGCGTCACAGATCTTGTCCGGGTGCCCCTCGGTCACCGACTCCGAAGTGAACAACCTGCGGTTAGACGCGGTCACCACGCTCACATCCCATCAACTCTTCTGTCCCTCCGGCGTCCAGACTAGGCGCGCCGGTCAGTGCCTGATGAATTCCCCGACGGCGTCCCACACCGCGGCGGCCAGTTGCGCTTTGGAGCCCAGCGGGATAGGCCGCTCGGTGCCGTCGGCCGCCAGCAGCCAGCCCGCGTTCTCCTCGACCTCGAACGCCCTGCCATCCCCGACGGCGTTCAGAACCAGCAGGTCACAGCCCTTGCGCCGCAGCTTCGCACGGCCGTGGTCGAGTACGCTACCGCGCTCGTCGCCCGTTTCCGCGGCGAAACCGACAATGACCTGTCCTGGCAATCGATTCGTTACCAGTTCCGCGAGAATGTCCGGATTGCGGGAAAGCGTGATGACGGGATCCGGCTGGTCGTCGGTTTTCTTGATTTTGTGGCCGGATCGGTTCGCGGGACGAAAATCAGCGACGGCGGCGGCCATCACGACGACGTCCGCCTCCTTGGCGGCCTCGGTGACGGCGTCGCGCATCTGCTCGGCCGTCGACACGCGGCGCAACACGGCGCCCGCGGGCTCGGGCAGCTCGACGGTGTGGCCGGCCACCAACGTGACCTCCGCGCCCCGCTGCGCGGCGACGCGGGCCAGCGCGTAGCCCTGCTTGCCCGACGAGCGATTGCCCAGGTAGCGGACCGGGTCCAGCGGCTCCCGGGTGCCGCCCGCGGAGACGACGACGCGCAGGCCCTCCAGGTCGCGCGGCAGCGCCGACGGCTGGGCCAGCAGCAGCCGGGCCAGGTCGACGATCTCGGCCGGGTCGGCCAGCCGTCCCTTGCCGGTGTCGGCGCCGGTGAGCCGCCCCGCGGCGGGTTCGGTCACCACGGCGCCACGGGACCGCAGCAGCGCCACGTTGTCCCGGGTGGCCGGGTGCTCCCACATCTCGGTGTGCATCGCCGGGAAGAAGACGACCGGGCAGCGCGCGGTGAGCAGCGTGCCGGTGAGCAGGTCGTCGGCGCGGCCCTGGGCCGCGCGGGCCATCAGGTCCGCGGTCGCCGGGACGACCAGCACCAGGTCCGCTTCCTTGCCGATGCGGACGTGCTGCACCTGGTCCACCTCGGTGAACACGCCGGTGTGCACGGGGTGGCCGGACAGCGCCTCGAAGGTGGCCGCGCCGACGAACTTCAGCGCGGCCTCCGTGGGCACCACGCGGACGTCGTGACCGGACTCGGTCAGCCCGCGCAGCACCTCACACGCCTTGTAGGCGGCGATTCCGCCGCCCACACCGAGCACGACGCGAGGTTTACTCACCCTCGGTGTGCTCGAGCAGGCCGGCGTGGATCTCGCGCAGCGCGATCGACAGCGGCTTCTCGCGCGGGCCCGGCTCCACGAGCGGGCCGACGTACTCGAGCAGCCCCTCGCCGAGCTGGGCGTAGTAGTCGTTGATCTGGCGAGCGCGCTTCGCGGCGTAGATCACCAGCGCGTATTTCGAGCTGACCTTGGCCAGGAGGTCGTCGATCGGCGGGTTGGTGATGCCTTCGAGTTCCTCGCCGTAAATGCCGAGCGATGCGGTCACGCGCCTATGCTCCTGAGTTCTCTTCGTGAAGTCGGTGGTCTCCCCGCAGCAAGTCTAACAACTGCCGCGCGGCTTCCCCGACGTCGGCGTTCACCAGCCGCACGTCGAATTCACCCGCCGCCGCGAGCTCGCGCTCCGCTTCGGCCAGCCGGGCGTTGACGGCGGCCTCCTCCTCGGTGCCGCGGCCCTTGAGCCTGCCGACCAGCTCGTCCCAGGACGGCGGCATGAGCATGACAAGCCTGGCGTCGGGCATGGCGGCGCGCACCTGGCGCGCCCCCTGCAGCTCGATCTCCAACACGGCCGGCCTGCCATCGGCCAGTGCCCGCTCGACCGGTTCCCGGGGCGTGCCGTAGCAGTTGCCGGTGAACTCGGCGTGTTCGAGCAGCTCGCCCGCGGCGACCATCTTGTCGAACATCGCCCGGTCGATGAAGTGGTAGTGGACCCCGTCGACCTCGTCCGGGCGGGGTGGCCGCGTGGTGACCGAGACACTGAAGTAGATGTCCGGGTCCAGCCGGCGCAGCGCGCCGACCACGCTGGACTTCCCGACCCCGGACGGGCCGGAGACGACCGTGAGCCGGCTCCGGGACCCCTGGTGCGCCTGGCCCGGAACCGGCTCACGGTGCGACGCCGGGCCGGCATGCCCGCCGGCCCCGGTGACGCGGTCGCTGCCGGTGTCGCTCACTCGCCGCTGAACTCGGCCAGCAGCGCCTTGCGCTGCCGGTCACCAAGGCCGCGCAGCCGCCGGCTCGGTGCGATCTCCAGGCGCTCCATGGTCTGCTGAGCGCGCACCTTGCCGACGCCGGGGAGGGCTTCGAGCAGGGCGGAGACCTTCATCTTGCCGAGAACCTCGTCCTCGTCGGCCTGCTTCAGCACGTCGGTGAGCGTGGTGCCGCCTCGCTTGAGGCGCTCCTTCAGCTCAGCGCGGGCACGACGAGCGGCAGCGGCCTTCTCCAGCGCCGCCTTGCGCTGTTCCTCGGTCAGCTGGGGAAGTGCCACGTTTTCCTCCGTAGTACTCAAAATTCTGGGTGGGTGACGCGACGGTACCCACCCCGCGCCACCGGCCACAATGCGGGGGGTGGTCGCTCGGTTCCTGGACAGGGACCTGATATTGGCGCTATCCGGTCAGACTCGCCTGCGTGCGGCGCACCGCGTCGCGCAGCGCGACGGGGTCCGGACCGTGCCTGAGAACGTCCCTGGACGACGCGGGCAGCACCCCCGGCAGGTCCGCACCGAAGAGGCGGCGAAGATCGTCCACGGTGGCTCCCTGGGCCCCGAAACCGGGCGCCAGGACCGGCCCGTTCAGCCCGGTCAGGTCGAGCTCGCCGGGCTCGATCGTGGCCCCCACGACGACGCCGACGTCGCCGAGGGAGGCGGCGCCGGCGTTGCACCGGGCAGCCTCGTCCACAATCGACTGCGCGACGGTCTTCCCGTTGGCCAGCAAGGCGTTCTGCAGGCCACCGGCCTCCGGGTTGGAGGTGCGGGCGAGCACGAACAGGCCCTCGCCGGCGCCCAGGGCGGGCGCCAGCGAGCCGAACCCGAGGTAGGGCGAGACGGTGATCGCGTCCGCCCGGATCGGGGCCGCGTCGCCGAGGTAGGCCGCCGTGTAGGCGGCCATCGTCGACCCGATGTCGCCCCGCTTGACGTCCAGCAGGACGAGCGCGCCGCGGTCCCGGGCGTGCTCGACCACGCGGGCCAGTACGGCCACCCCGGGCGGCCCGTAGGCCTCGAAGAAGGCCGACTGGGGCTTGACCACGGAGACCTCCTCGGCGAGGACGTCAACCGCCGTCAGGGCGAACTTCTCCAGCCCGCCCGGGTCCCGGTCCAGGCCCCACGCGTCGAGCAGGCCGGGGTGGGGGTCGATCCCCGCGCACAGGTTCCCGCGCGCGGCGACCGCCTCCACCAGCCGGGCGCCGAAGCCCGTCACGCTCACGACTTGGCCCGCAACGCCGCCTGCAGGTCCTGCAGCGACCGGACGCCGATGTCACCCCGGATCAGGGCCTCGATGCCGTGCACGGCCGCCGCGGCGCCCTGCACCGTGGTGATGCACGGGATGTCCCGCGACACCGCCGCGGTGCGGATCTCGTAGCCGTCGATGCGCGGGCCGCTGTTGCCGTACGGGGTGTTGATCACCATGTCCACGCCGCCGGAGGCGATCACCTCGACCACGTTCGGCTCGTCCGGCGCGCTGCCCTCGGAGTACTTGCGCACGACCGTGCTGGGCACGCCGTTGCGCCGCAGCACCTCGGCGGTGCCGGAGGTCGCGAGGATCTCGAACCCGAGGTCGGCCAGCCGCTTGACCGGGAACACCAGCGCCCGCTTGTCGCGGTTGGCGACCGAGACGAACACCTTGCCCGAGGTGGGCAGCGACCCGTAGGCCCCGGCCTGGGACTTCGCGAACGCCTCGCCGAAGGAGGTGTCCACGCCCATGACCTCGCCGGTGGACTTCATCTCCGGCCCGAGCAGCGAGTCCACGCCCTTGCCCTCCGGCGTGCGGAAGCGGTGGAAGGGCAGGACCGCCTCCTTGACCGCGACCGGCGCGTCGATGGGCAGGTGCCCGCCGTCGCCCTCGGCGGGCAGGATGCCGCGGGCACGCAGGTCCTTGATCGAGGAACCGGTCATGATCAGCGAGGCCGCCTTGGCCAGCTGCACCCCGGTCGCCTTGGACACGAACGGCACGGTGCGGCTGGCGCGCGGGTTGGCCTCCAGGACGTAGAGCACGTCGTCCTTGAGCGCGTACTGCACGTTGAGCAGGCCGCGCACGCCGACGCCGCGGGCGATCGCCTCGGTGGAGGCGCGCACCGCCTCGACGTCCTGGCGGCCCAGCGTGATCGGCGGCAGCGCGCACGAGGAGTCGCCGGAGTGGATGCCGGCCTCCTCGATGTGCTCCATGACGCCGCCGAGGTACAGCTCCTCGCCGTCGAACAGGGCGTCCACGTCGATCTCGATGGCGTCGTCGAGGAACCGGTCGACCAGCACCGGGTGCTCGGGCGTGACCTCGGTGGCGCGCTGGATGTAGCCGGCCAGGGAGGCCTCGTCGTAGACGATCTCCATGCCGCGGCCGCCG
This sequence comes from Amycolatopsis sp. ATCC 39116, assembly GCF_000231075.2. Classification (NCBI taxonomy): domain Bacteria; kingdom Bacillati; phylum Actinomycetota; class Actinomycetes; order Pseudonocardiales; family Pseudonocardiaceae; genus Amycolatopsis; species Amycolatopsis sp. ATCC 39116. The sequence continues at coordinate 33,891 of NZ_AFWY03000057.1, forward strand.
AGCACGTAGGAGGGCCGCACCAGGACCGGGTAGCCGATCTCGTCGGCGATCCGCTTGGCGCCCTCGAACGAGGTCGCGGTGCCGTACTTCGGGGCGGGCAGGCCCGCGCCCATCAGCACGTCGCCGAACGCGCCGCGGTCCTCGGCCAGGTTGATCGCCTCGGGCGAGGTGCCCACGATCGGCACGCCCGCGTCGGCCAGGCGCTGCGCCAGCTTCAGCGGGGTCTGCCCGCCGAGCTGGACGATCACGCCGGCCACGGTGCCCGAGCGCTGCTCGGCGTAGACGACCTCGAGCACGTCCTCGAAGGTCAGCGGCTCGAAGTAGAGGCGGTCGGAGGTGTCGTAGTCGGTGGACACCGTCTCCGGGTTGCAGTTGACCATGACGGCCTCGAACCCGGCCTCGCGCAGCGCCAGCGCGGCGTGCACGCACGAGTAGTCGAACTCGATGCCCTGGCCGATGCGGTTCGGCCCGGAGCCCAGGATGAGCACCTTCGGCTTGTCCGGCTGCGCGGTGACCTCGGACTCGGCCGCGGGGTCGGACTCGTAGGCCGAGTAGTGGTACGGCGTCTTGGCGGCGAACTCGGCCGCGCAGGTGTCCACCGTCTTGTACACCGGCCGCACACCGAGGCGGTGGCGCAGCGCGCGCACGCCGTCCTCACCGGCCAGCTCCGGCCGCAGCGCGGCGATCTGCTGGTCGGACAGGCCGACGCGCTTGGCCTCGCGCAGCAGCGGCGCGTCCAGCACCGGCGCGTCGCGCACCTCGGCGCCGACCTCGCCGATCAGCGCGATCTGGTCGATGAACCACGGGTCGATGCCGCTGGCCTCGTGCACCTGCTGGACGGTCGCGCCCAGGCGCAGGGCCCGCTCGACCGCGTAGAGGCGGCCGTCGTGCGGGGTGCGCAGCGCTTCCAGGGTGTTCTCCAGCGTGGCGCCCTCGGGGTCCGGGGTGGTCCAGAACCCGGACGCCTTGGTGTCGATCGAGCGCAGCGCCTTGCCCAGCGCCTCCGGGAAGCTGCGGCCCAGGGCCATCGCCTCGCCGACGCTCTTCATCGTGGTGGTCAGCATCGGGTCGGCGCCGGGGAACTTCTCGAACGCGAACCGCGGCACCTTGACCACGACGTAGTCCAGGGTCGGCTCGAACGAGGCCGGGGTCTCGCCGGTGATGTCGTTGCGGATCTCGTCCAGCGAGTAGCCGATGGCCAGCTTCGCGGCGATCTTGGCGATCGGGAAGCCGGTGGCCTTCGAGGCCAGCGCGCTGGAGCGGGACACGCGCGGGTTCATCTCGATGACGACCATGCGGCCGTCGCGCGGGTTGATCGCGAACTGGATGTTGCAGCCGCCGGTGTCGACGCCGACCTCGCGCAGCACGGCGATGCCCACGTCGCGCATGTGCTGGTACTCGCGGTCGGTCAGGGTCATCGCGGGCGCGACGGTGACCGAGTCGCCGGTGTGCACGCCCATCGCGTCGATGTTCTCGATCGAGCAGATCACCACGACGTTGTCGTGGCGGTCGCGCATCAGCTCGAGCTCGTACTCCTTCCAGCCGAGCACGCTCTCCTCGATGAGCACCTCGGTGACCGGAGACTCGGCGAGGCCGATCGAGGCCAGCCGCTCCAGCTCCTCGTCGGTGTGCGCCATGCCGGAGCCGAGGCCGCCCATGGTGAACGAGGGCCGGATGACGACCGGCAGGCCCAGCTCGGCGACGGTCTCGCGGACCTCGTCCATCGAGTGGCACACGCGGCTGCGCGGGACGTCGCCGCCGATGGCGCGGACGATGTCCTTGAACTTCTGCCGGTCCTCGCCGCGCTGGATCGCGTCGATGTCGGCGCCGATCAGCTCGACGCCGTACTTCTCCAGCACGCCGCGCTCGTGCAGGGCGACGGCGGTGTTCAGCGCGGTCTGCCCGCCCAGGGTGGCCAGCAGGGCGTCCGGGCGCTCGGCCGCGATGACCTTCTCCACGAAGTCCGGGGTGACCGGCTCGATGTAGGTCGAGTCGGCGAACTCCGGGTCGGTCATGATCGTGGCCGGGTTGGAGTTGACCAGCGAGACCCGCAGGCCCTCCTCGCGCAGCACCCGGCAGGCCTGCGTGCCCGAGTAGTCGAACTCGGCGGCCTGGCCGATGACGATCGGGCCGGATCCGATGACGAGCACGTGCTCGATGTCTGTACGTTTCGGCATCAGCGGATCTTCTTCTCCATCAGGGTCACGAACTCGTCGAACAGCGGCGCGGCGTCGTGCGGGCCCGCGGCCGCCTCCGGGTGGTACTGCACCGAGAAGGCGGGCACGTCGGCGCAGCGCACGCCCTCGACCGTGTCGTCGTTGGGGCAGTAGTGGCTGACCTGCGCGGCGCCGAACGGCGACTCGAACCGCTGACCCGGCTCGCCCTCCAGGGCGAAGCCGTGGTTCTGCGCGGTGATCGCCACCCGGCCGGTCTCCACGTCGATCACCGGGATGTTGATGCCCCGGTGGCCGTAGCGCATCTTGTAGGTGCCCAGCCCCAGCGCGCGGCCGAGGATCTGGTTGCCGAAGCAGATGCCGAACAGCGGGATCTCGCGGCGCAGGACCTCCTCGGTCAGCGCGACCGCGTGGTCCTGGGTGGCCGGGTCGCCCGGGCCGTTGGACAGGAACACCCCGTCCGGCTCGACGGCCAGCAGGTCGTCCAGCGAGCTGGTCGAGGGCAGCACGTGCAGCTCGATGCCGCGGCGGCTCATCTGGCGCGGCGTGTTGGACTTGATGCCCAGGTCCAGCGCGGCGACACGGAAGCGGCGCTCGCCCTCGGGGGCGACCACGTACGGCTGCTTGGTGGTGACCTCGCCGGCCAGGTCGGCGCCCTTCATCGGCGGGCTGGCCAGCACCTGAGCGGTCATGGCCTCCTCGGTGTCCAGCGCGTCGCCGGAGAACACGCCGGCCCGCATCGCGCCCCGCTCGCGCAGGTGGCGGGTCAGGGTGCGGGTGTCGACGCCGCTGATGCCGACCACGCCCTGGCGCGCAAGCTCCTCGTCGAGGGTGCGGCGGGACCGCCAGTTCGACGGGGTCCGGGCCGGGTCGCGCACGACGTAGCCGGACACCCAGATGCGGGCGGACTCGTCGTCCTCGTCGTTCCAGCCGGTGTTGCCGATCTGCGGCGCGGTCTGCACCACGATCTGGCGGTGGTAGGACGGATCGGTCAGCGTCTCCTGGTAGCCGGTCATCCCGGTGCAGAACACGGCCTCGCCCAGCGTGCGGCCCTGGGCGCCATAGGCCGATCCGCGGAACACCCGCCCGTCCTCCAGCACCAATGCGGCCGGTGTCCTGGTGCCCACGGTCACTGGGCCCCTCCCTTGATCTCTCGTTCGGACAAGCTTTCGATCCACTGTGGATAGACGTCGAGGTCGTCGCCGCGGAAGCCGGTGTCCAGCTCCTTGTCGCCGAGCCGCCAGGTGATGACGATGAGGCTGTTGGTGCCCATCACCTTCCCGGCGATCCCGCTCGCGCGCTTGACCTCCACAATGGACTCGCGCGGGATGAAGAACCCGGGCGCGCCGGCCCGGTCGACCTCCACGCCCTCGCGGTAGAGCCGCAGCACCGCGCGCCCGCGCAGGCCGACGCCGCGCGTGACGATCCGGTCCTGCCAGTCGCCGGCCGTGGTGGTGCTCACGTAGAGCCCCTTGTTCGCCGGCAGCAGCTCCTCCCCCGGCTCGGCGGGGGTCTGCGGGAACGGCGGCAGCTGCGCGCTCTGCGAGCGCGCGCGGCGCCGCCAGCTTCGTCGCATGGCCCAGAGCCCGAGCAGGAAGCAGGCGAACACCAGCAGGGTGAGCAGCAACCGTTCCATCAGCAGATCTTCCCTTCGCGGGCCGTCACGCGCCCGCGCAGCAGCGTCGCGGTCACCACGGCGGGCAACCGCATTCCCTCGTACGGGGTGTTGGCGGCGAGGCTGGCCAGCTCCGCCCCCCGCACGGTCCATTGTGCGCCCGGGTCGACCAGCGCGAGGTTGGCCGGTTCCCCGACGGTGAGCGGTCGTCCCTGGTCGGGCAGGCCGGCGATCTCCGCGGGGCGCTCGCTCATGACCTTCGCCACGCCGCGCCAGTCCAGCAGGCCGGTCTCGACCATGGTGGCGGCGACCACGGACAGGGCGGTCTGCAGGCCGAGCATGCCGGGCCGGGCGGCCGACCACTCGCAGTCCTTGTCCTGCGGCGCGTGCGGGGCGTGGTCGGTGGCGACGCAGTCGATGACGCCCTCGGCCAGGGCCGCGCGCAGCTTCTCCACGTCGGCGTTCGTGCGCAGCGGCGGGTTGACCTTGTTCACCGGGTCGTAGGTGGCCAGGCGCTCGTCGGTCAGCAGGAGGTGGTGCGGCGTGACCTCGGCGGACACCCTGGTCCCGCGCTCCTTCGCCCAGCGCAGCACGTCGGCGGTGCCGCTCGTGGAGACGTGGCAGACGTGCAGGCGAGCGCCGGCGTGCTCGGCGAGCAGGCAGTCCCGCGCGACGATCGACTCCTCGGCGGAGGCGGGCCAGCCGGCGTAGCCCAGGCGCGAGGCCTGCTCGCCCTCGTGGGCCTGCGCGCCGACGGTCAGCCGCGGCTCCTCGGCGTGCTGCGCGATCACCACGTCCAGCGCGGTCGAGTACTCCAGCGCGCGCCGCATGATCAGCGGGTCGTGCACGCAGTGGCCGTCGTCGGAGAACACCCGCACCCCGGCGGCCGACTTCGCCATCGTGCCCAGCTCGGCCAGCCGCTCCCCCTTCAGGCCGACGGTCACGGCGCCGACCGGGTGCACGTCGACCAGGCCGACCTCGCGGCCGCGGCGCCACACGTGCTCGACGATCACCGAGTTGTCGGCGACCGGGTCGGTGTTGGCCATCGCGAAGACCGCGGTGTAGCCGCCGAGCGCGGCGGCGGCCGAGCCGGTCTCGATGGTCTCGGTGTCCTCGCGGCCGGGTTCACGCAGGTGGGTGTGCAGGTCGACGAAGCCGGGCAGCAGGACCTGGCCGTTCGCCTCGATCACCTCGGCGTCGTCGGGCGCGCTCACGGATCCGATCTCGCTGATCGTTCCGCCGGTGACCAGGACGTCCACCGGGTCGCCCTCGCCGTAGAGCCGGGCGCCCTTGATCAGAACCTGGTTCACTTCGCGTCTTCCTCTCCGGCGAGCAGGTGGTACAGCACGGCCATCCGCACGTGCACCCCGTTGCGGACCTGTTCGGTGATGGCCGCGGACGGCGCGTCGGCGACCGCGGAGGCGATCTCCATGCCGCGCAGCATCGGCCCGGGGTGCAGCACGACCGCGTGTTCGGGCAGCAGCCGCAGCCGCGCCTCGTTGAGGCCGTAGGCGATCGAATACTCCCGCGCGGACGGGAAGAACCCGCCGTGCATCCGTTCGGCCTGCACGCGCAGCATCATCACCGCGTCCAGGGCGGGCAGCTCGGCGTCCAGGTCGTGCGACACGGTGACCGGCAGCGCCCCGACCCCGGCGGGCAGCAGCGTCGGCGGGGCGACCAGGACGACCTCGGCGCCCAGCGCGGACAGCAGGTGGATGTTGGAGCGCGCGACCCGGCTGTGCAGCACGTCGCCGACGATGCCGATCCGCCGGTCCTTGATGCCGCCGAGCCGTTCCCGCAGGGTGGCGGCGTCGAGCAGCGCCTGGGTGGGGTGCTCGTGCATGCCGTCCCCGGCGTTGACGACCGACGTGCCGGTGCCCTCCAGCCAGCCGGCCAGGCGCTGCGCGGCGCCGGAGGCCGGGTGGCGGACGATGACGCAGTCGGCTCCGGCCGCGGACAGGGTCAGCGCGGTGTCCCGCAGCGACTCGCCCTTGCCGACCGAGCTGCCGCCCGCCGAGACGTTCACCACGTCGGCGCTCATCCACTTGCCCGCGATCTCGAACGAGACCCGGGTGCGGGTGGAGTTCTCGTAGAACATGGTGATGACCGTGCGGCCGCGCAGGGTCGGCAGCTTGCGGACCTCGCGGCCGAGCAGGGTGCGCTTGAGGCCGTCGGCGGTGTCCAGCACCGCGGTCGCCAGGTCGGGGTCCAGGCCTTCGGTGGCCAGCAGGTGCTTCATGCCTTCGCTTCCCCCTCGCGCAGCAGCACCGCGTCACGCCCATCCACTTCGGACAGCAGGACGGCGACGTCTTCGGCGCGTGCGGTCGGGATGTTCTTGCCCACGTAGTCGGCCCGGATCGGGAACTCGCGGTGCCCGCGGTCGACAAGGACGGCCAGCTGCACGGCCCGGGGGCGGCCGTGGTCGCGCAGGGCGTCCAGCGCCGCGCGCACGGTCCGGCCGGAGAACAGCACGTCGTCGACCAGGATCACCACGCGGTCGTCGATGCCGGTGTCGGGCAGGGTGGTGTCCGCGAGCGGCCGCGTCGGGCGGCGGCGCAGGTCGTCGCGGTAGAGGGTGATGTCCAGGGCGCCCGTGGGGACCTCGACGCCGGAGAACTCGGCGATCCGCTCGGCCAGCCGGGCCGCGAGCGAGGTGCCCCGGGTCGGGATGCCCAGGAGAACGGGAGGTGCGCCCGTGCCGCCGTCGAGGGCGGTCTTCTCGATGACCTGGTGGGCCATCCGGGCGATGGTGCGCGCGACATCACCGGCGGAGAGCAGCTCGCGCTCGCCGCCTGGTGCTGCCGCGTCACGAGGGCGTGACGCCACAGCGGACTCCTTCCCCGCCTCACCGGACGGGTCCTTAAAGGACGTCGATCTCCTGCTTGCCGAGGAAATCCCCCCGATGTTAACAGGCGGCACCGTTCAGCCGTCCGGGTGGTGCCGGGGGCATCATGTTCTTGACCTGGTGACGACAATGCGTAACCATTACTCTGAGTGTTCAACTCGGCAGTCCCCCGGCGGCCCATGAGACCGACTGGGCGAGGAAACGGAGAACCACCAGATGGGCGATTACGCCAAGGCGCTCGGGGCGAAGCTCCGCGGGATCCGCCAGCAGCAGGGGCTGTCCCTGCACGGGGTCGAGCAGAAGTCCGGCGGACGCTGGAAGGCTGTCGTGGTCGGTTCCTACGAGCGCGGCGACCGGGCGGTGACCGTGCAGAAGCTGGCCGAGCTGGCCGACTTCTACGGCGTGCCGGTGGTCGAGCTGCTGCCCGAGGGCCGGGTGCCGTCCGGGGCCGAACCCGCCACCAAGATCGTCATCAACCTGGAGCGGCTGCAGCAGCTGCCTGCCGAGAAGGTCGGCCCGCTGGCCCGCTACGCCGCCACGATCCAGAGCCAGCGCGGCGACTACAACGGCAAGGTGCTCTCCATCCGCACCGAGGACCTGCGGTCGCTGGCCATCATCTACGACATGACCCCCGGCGAGCTGACCGAGCAGCTCATCGACTGGGGCGTCCTCCCGCCCGAGGCGCGACCCGCCAAGGAGGACTAGGCAACAGGCCCTCCCGCCGCCCGCGTGGCGGTGCGGGTGGCTGAACCTCGAACCAGCGCCGGCCCGACCACCCCCGGTGGACGCGCCTCGCGCGACCCAGAACCCGCGGCGGTGCGAGCTGACTGCCCTCCCGTCGCGGGACGAAACCGCCTGACCAGCGAAAAGCCCGGCGCGATCTCCGCGCGCCGGGCCTTTCTCGTGTCTTCTGCCAGGTCAGAGCACCGCGCGGATGCGGTCGGCGATCGTGCCGATCCGGCCCAGCACGCCGTTGACGAACCGCGGCGAGTCGTCCGTGGACAGCTCCCTGGCCAGGCCCACCGCCTCGTCGATCGCCACCGGGTCGGGCACGTCGGCCGCCCACAGCAGCTCGTAGACGCCCACCCGCAGCACGGCCAGGTCGACCGGCGGCATCCGCTCCAGGCTCCAGCCGTGCGCGTGCTCGGCGAGCAGCTCGTCGATGCGCTCCCGGTTCGCGGTGACGCCCTCGACGAGCGAGATCGTGTAGTCGCCGATCGGGTCGGCGTCGGTGGAGCCCACCCGGTCCGCCAGCAGCGTCACCGGATCGAGTGAACGCTGGGCGGCTTCGTACAGGATCTCGACGGCGCGCCTGCGGAGTGCGCGGCGGCCGGTCTGGCCACCGCGCCGGGGCGCCGATGCGGAGTCGGACAACCTAGGCCCTGCCCAGGTAACGGCCGTCGCGGGTGTCGACCTTCACCTTCTCGCCGGTGCTGAGGAACAGCGGCACCTGGATCTCGGCGCCGGTCTCCAGCGTGGCCGGCTTGGTGCCGCCGGTGGAGCGGTCGCCCTGCAGGCCGGGGTCGGTGTGCTGGATGACCAGCTCGACCGAGGTGGGCAGCTCGACGTAGAGCGCGACGCCCTCGTGCATCGCGACCTGGACCTCGGTGTTCTCCAGCAGGTAGTTCGCACCGTCGCCGACGGTCTCCCGCGGCACGGTGATCTGGTCGAACGTCTCGCCGTCCATGAAGACGAAGTCCGACCCGTCGTTGTACAGGTAGGTCATGTTGCGCCGGTCGACGGTCGCGGTGTCGACCTTGGTGCCCGCGTTGAAGGTCTTGTCCACCACCTTGCCGGACAGGACGTGCTTGAGCGTGGTGCGCACGAAGGCGCCGCCCTTGCCCGGTTTGACGTGCTGGAAGTTCACGACGGACCACAGCTGTCCGTCGAGGTTCAGCACCAGGCCGTTCTTCAGGTCGTTGGTGGTGGCCACGGGTTGTCCAGTTCTCCTGTTTCCGATCGGGCCGCGCTACACGACCACGAGTTCCTTGCTGCTCAGGGTGAGGAGTTCGGGATCGGCGTCCCGCACGACCAGCGTGTCCTCGATGCGCACGCCACCGCGGCCGGCGAGGTAGACGCCTGGCTCCACGGTGACCGTCATGCCGACGGACAGTGTACCGGCGACGTTCATCGCGAGCCTCGGTGCCTCGTGCACCTCCAGGCCGACGCCGTGGCCGAGCCCGTGCGAGAACTCCTCGCCGTGCCCGCCCTGCTCGATGATGCGGCGGGCGGCCAGGTCGACGTCGGCGACCTCCTGCCCGGCCAGCGACGCCTCCAGCCCGGCCTGCTGGGCCCGGCGGACCAGCTCGTAGAGGTCGGCCTGCCAGTCCGCGGGGCGGCCGAGCACGACGGTGCGCGTCATGTCCGAGTGGTACCCGTCCACGGTCGCGCCGAAATCCAGTTTGACGAAGTCACCCGCGTGCAGGGGGCGGCTGGTGGGCCGGTGGTGCGGGATCGCCGAGTTCGGCCCGGCGGCGACGATCGACTCGAACGACGGCCCGGACGAGCCGTGGTCGAGCATGCGGTTCTCCAGGTCGCGGGCGACCTCCAGCTCGGTGCGGCCGGGCCGGATGCCGCCGTGCTCCAGCAGGCTCGCCAGCGCCCGGTCGGCGGCCGCGCACGCCATCCGCAGCGCCTCGATCTCAGTTTCGTCCTTGATCAGCCGCAGCTGCTCGACCAGGCCGGGGGCGCGGGTCAGCTCGATGCCGTCCGCGACGCGGGTGAACTCGTCGTGGGCCTCGACGCTGACGTGCTGGCTTTCGAAGCCGGTGCGCCGATGGGCGGCCGCGTCCCCGGCGGCGCGGGCGAGCAGGGCGGCGGCGCTCTCCCGCTCGATGACCCGCTCCAGGTCGGGCACCTCGGCCGCGGCCTGGGTGGTGTAGCGGCCGTCGGTGCAGAACAGCGTGCGGCTCTCGCCGTCGCCGTGGACCAGCAGCGCGGCGTTGGAGCCGGTGAAGCCGGTCAGGTAGCGAACGTTGAGCAGGTCGGTGACGAGCAACGCGTCGACGCCGGACTCGTTGAGCACCGTGCGCAGGGCGTCGCGCCGCGAGGCGTGGAGGTCGGGCACAGTGGCAGCTTAGTGCGGTGCGACGATGGGTGGATGGGTATGCGGTCCTGGCTGGTACGGGGTCTCGGCATGGCGGTGCTGCACGCGATCGCCGAAGTCGCGCTCGCCAAGGCGACGGTGTACGACCCGACGGGCCTGACGACGGCCCGGATCGCCGTGATCGCGCTGCTGGTGGGCGCCGCGGCGCTGTGGAGCGCGCTGGACGCGTGGCTGCGCCGGGAGGACGCCGGGCGCACGTGGTTCATCGCGTCGCTGGTGGCCGGCCCGGTGTCCGGGGTGCTGTACGTGATCGGCCGCGCGATCTTCGTCGACCGGACCGGCGCGGAGGAACTGTGGCCCGCGATCTCCGGCGGGGCCGCGTTCACGGCGCTGCTGGTCCTGGTGCCGGCCGGTCTGGGCCTGTTCGTCGGCGGACGGCTCAAGCGACCCGCGGACGAGCCGCCCAAGCGCCCGCGTCCCAGCCCGCGCCCGCGGACCGCCGGGGACTGAGTCAGCCGAGCGCCGGGCCGGCCGGGTAGCCGCGCCACTGCGCTGGGGTCACGTCCCTCGGTCCACGAGCCGTCGGCCACCGCAGGGCCGCGTTCACGCGCTGCTGGTCCTGGCGCGCGGCTCAAGCGGCTCACCGCGCCCCAAGCCCGTGCCCACGGGCCGCCGGGGATCTAGCCCAGCGCCGGGCCGGCCGGGTAGCCGCGCCACTGCGCCGGGGTCACGTCTTCCGTCGACGAGCCGTTGGCGATCACCGCTTCCGCCCGGCGCACCGGGTAGAGGCGGCCGTCGTCGAGCAGGAAGCCCACCCCCAGCCCGGTGGCCTGCAGCGCGCGCGTGCCGGACTCCAGCCGCGCCGCGACCGGGAACTGGTTCAGCACGTCCAGCCGCGTGTCGAGCACGTGCCCGGCCAGTTCCTGCGCCACCGAGCGGCGGTCGATCCGCACGACCTGGCCCGACACGACCAGGTCCATGGTCCGCACCGGCGAGGGCATGGCGAAGCCGTCCAGCACCGTCAGCGCGCGCTGCGGATCGGCGCACGCGTTGACGCCGACGATGTCCAGTCCGAAGCGCCGCAGGTCGGTGGGCGCGCCCGCCTCGCCGGTCACGGTCGCGCGCACGACGTCCAGCGGCACCCGCCCGCACGGGTCCTTCGCCGACACCGGCGCGTGCCCGTCCGGCCGCCGCACCAGGCCGGGCCCCTCCCGCCACACGCCGGGGATCAGCAGCGGCTGGAACGGGGCGCGCAGGAAGTCGCGGTCCCAGAACGTGATGGTGGTGCCGTCGGCGGTTTCGTGCGCGATCGCCCACGCGTTCAGCGCGTCGATCCACATCAGGTCCGCACTGAACGCGTCGACCAGCGACTTGGTGCGCGGCGCGTTCGTGCCGGCGACCGCGGCGAACCCGGCCTCCCCCAGCGCCTCCACGCCGCTGCCGAACGCCGGGTCCTTCGACCGCAGCACGAACTGGCCCGCGCCGTTCCAGCCGGCGGCGAGGCCGGTGGTGTCGGTGAACATCAGGTAGAACCAGCCGTCGAGGTACACCGCAGCAGGCTGGCCGGCGCCGTAGAGATTTTCGCGGTGGGTGTCGTGAGCGGGGTCCACGATGGGTCTGCCGCCGTTCGCGCGCTGCCAGGTGATCCCGTCGGTGCTGGTCGCGAGACCGATGGAGTTGCCGAGCGCGTGGTCGCCCGCGGCGCCCGTGTAGTACTGGTAGTAGGTCCCGTCGACGCGGATCACCGACGGGTCGCAGGCGTGCACGCCGTCGAACTGGCCGGGGTTGCCGGACAGCACGGCGGGCGGCACGGACCCGCCGGGGCCGGTGAACGGGCCGTCCAGCGAGGCGGATTCGGCGTAGAGGATGTCGTCGCCGGGCGGCGGCGAGCCGGGGTACTGGCTGCACCACCACATCCGGTTGGTGGCGCCGTCGGCCATCAGCGTGGGGCCGTAGTTGTAGGGCGCGCCGGGGCCGCCGGCCGCGACGACGCCGGGGCTTTCGCGCGGCGAGTCGGTCTTGAGCTGGACCGCGGCGGGTGTGGCAGTGGTGGTCTCCGGTTGGGCGCCGCCGATGACGCCCTTCCCGGCGCCCTCGGCCTGCGGCGGCACGCTGCCGGTGCACCCGGCCAGCGCGGGGACGGCCAGCACCGCGGCCAGCAACGCGCCGAGCACCCTGCGTCTGCCCACCCGTCGTCCTTCCCTTTCCGCCAGCAAGCTCAGTGTAGAGACTGATTAACCCGGTCGAGTGACACGCGGGGAGTCGGCGACGAGCTCGATTTCGAAGCCGTCGGCGTTCTCCAGATACGCGGCGTGATGATCAGGGCCGCCGGCATGCGGGTAGCGGTCGGCGAACAGCGGGCGCCAGCCGTGCGCGAGCGCGGCTTCCGCGAGCTGGTCGACGCGCTCGGGCGGGCCGGCGTGCAGCGCCAGGTGGTTGAGGCCCGGCGCGCGGCGGTCATGCGTGGCGGCGGTCAGCGCCGGGGACTGCTCGACCACGAGGTATCCCGCGCCGAGTTTCCAGCTGACGCCGTCGCGCCAGCGCTGGTGTTCCTGCCAGCCGAGTTCGGTGAGCAGCCAGCCGAAGCTCTCCTCGGCGCGCGCGAGGTCGGGCACCCACAGCTCGACGTGGTGCCACTGCCCTGCGGTGGCGGGCAGCGCGACGAACACGCGGTGCGGCCCGCCGTAGTGTTCGCCGCCGCCGACGTCGGCGAAACCCAGGCGCCGCACCAGGTTTTGACTGGCCACATTGGACTCGTGCACGAGCGCCCACACGGCGGGCAGCCCGAGCGCGACGAAGGCGTGGCGAAGCAGCGCGGTGGCCGCCTCGGTCGCCAGGCCGTGGCCGCCGTGGGCGGGGTCGAGGAAGTACCCGATCTCCACGAGGTCGCCGGACAGCTCGGCCGATGGCCGCAGGTGCGCCAGCCCGATGACGTCGCCGTCGCGCTCGATGACCCAGTGACCGGTGCCGTCCGGCCCGGTGTAGGCGAGGCGCCGCTCGACCGAGGCCCGGCACTGGTCCGGGTCGCTGAGGTCGGCGGCGAGGAACCTGCTCGTGTCCGGGTCGGCGAAGACCCGGACGATCGATTCGGTGTCGGTGGGTTCGAGGCCTCGCAGGCGCAGCCGGGCGGTTCTGAGGTCGGGGACGGTCATCCGGCGTTGGCGGCGAGCCAGCGCAGGGCGAGCGGGTAGCCGTCGACACCGAGCCCGGCGATGACAGCCGTGGCGATGTCGGAGAGCACGCTGTGGTGGCGGAACGCCTCACGCTTGTGCACGTTGGAGATGTGCAGCTCGATCAGCGGCGCGGCGAGCTGCGCGGCGGCGTCCCGCACGGCGATCGAGTAGTGCGTCCAGGCGCCCGCGTTGAGCACGACGGGGTTGCCACCGTCGGCGGCTTCGTGCAGCCAGCCGACCATCTCGCCCTCGTGGTCGGTCTGCCGGACCTCGACGTCGATGCCCAGCTCGCTGCCGGTCTTGACGCACAGCTCCGCAAGGTCGGCGTGGGTGGTGGAGCCGTAGACGGCGGGCTCCCGCTTCCCGAGGCGGCCGAGGTTGGGACCGTTGAGCACGAAGACCTTCACAGCAGCACGCTCCCACCGTCGGACTGCCGCGGTCCGGCGACCGCCGAGTACGCCGCGGCCAGCAGGGCCGGGTCGGGACCTTCGAGGCGACCCGGTTTGGCCAGGCCGTCGAGGACGACGAAGCGGAGCACGCCGGAGCGGGTCTTCTTGTCCTTGCGCATGGAGTCGATCAACTGCGGCAAGGCGTCCGGGTCGTACTTGGTCGGCAGGCCGAGGCGCTCCAGGATGGCGGCGTGCCGCTCGGCGGTGACGTCGTCGAGCCGCCCGGCGAGGCGGGCCAGCTCGGCGGCGAACACCAGGCCGACGCTGACCGCCGCGCCGTGGCGCCAGCGGTAGCGCTCGCGGCGCTCGATGGCGTGGCCGAGGGTGTGACCGTAGTTGAGGATCTCGCGCAGGTCGGACTCGCGCAGGTCGGCGGCCACGACGTCCGCCTTGACCTGGATCGAGCGGCGCACCAGCTCGCCGAGGACGTCACCGGCAGGGTTGGTCGCCGCCTCGGGGTCGGCTTCGATGAGCTCGAGGATGCGCGGGTCGGCGATGAAACCGGCCTTCACGACCTCGGCCATGCCGGCGATCAGTTCGTTGCGCGGCAGGGTTTCCAGGGTGGCGAGGTCGACCAGGACGGCGCTGGGCTCGTGGAAGACGCCGACCAGGTTCTTGCCCGCGTCGGTGTTGATGCCGGTCTTGCCGCCGACGGCGGCGTCGACCATGCCGAGCAGCGTGCTGGGCACGTTGACCAGCCGGACGCCGCGCATCCAGGTGCCCGCGACGAAGCCGGCGAGGTCGGTGACCGCTCCCCCGCCGAGGCCGATGACGACACCCTGGCGGTCGAGGCCGATGCGGCCGAGGACCTCCCAGCAGAAGCCGGCGACGGACAGCGCCTTGCCGTCCTCGGCGTCGGGGATCTCGACGCGGTGGGCGTCCAGCCCGGCGGCGTTGAGTTCGTCGCGCACGGCTTCGGCGGTGGTGGTGAGCGTGGGCTGGTGGATGATCGCCACGCTGGAGGCGCCCTTGACGGCCTCGGTGAGCTCGCCGAGCAGGCCGCGGCCGACGACGACCGGGTACGGCCGGGCGGTGCGGACCTCGATCCGGACCGGGTCGGTCACTGCGTTTCCTCCAGGGCTAGTTCGCGGGCGATGGCGTCGACGATCTCGGCCGGGGTGCGGTCGTCCGTGGACACCTCGATGGTGGCGACCGAGCGGTACACCGGCAGCCGCGCTTCGAGCAGCGAGCGGTAGGTGGCGCGCGGGTTGACCCCGGCGAGCAGCGGGCGGGCGGTGGACAGGCCGACCCGCTGCACGCCCGCGGCGAAGCCGACGTTGAGGAAGACCACCGGGTGGCCAACCAGGCGTTTCTGGGTGCCCTCGGCGAGGACCGCGCCGCCGCCGACGGAGAGCACGCCGTCGTGCTCGGCGAGCGCCTCGGCGATCACTTCCTCTTCGAGCGCGCGGAAGGCCGGCTCGCCGTCGTCGGCGAAGATCTCCGCGATGGGACGGCCGGCGCGGGCGACGATGTCGTCGTCGCTGTCGCGGAACGGCACGCCGAGGCGCTGCGCGAGCAGCGGCCCGACGGTGCTCTTGCCGGACCCGGGCGGGCCCGCGATCACGATGCAGGGAGGTTGGCCCACCGTTCCTCCAGTGCCGCGAGGTAGGACTCGGCGTTGCGCTTGGTCTCGGCCAGCGAGTCGCCGCCGAACTTCTCCAGTGCCGCGTCGGCGAGCACGAGCGCCACGACGGACTCCAGGACGACCCCGGCGCGGGGCACCGCGCACACGTCGGAGCGCTGGTGGATCGCGACGGCGGGCTCCCCGGTGACGACGTCCACAGTGGACAGCGCGCGCGGGACGGTGGAGATGGGCTTCATCGCGACGCGCACGCGGACCGGCTCGCCGTTGGTGATGCCGCCCTCGAGGCCGCCGGCGCGGTTGGACCGGCGGGTGACGCCGACCGGGCCGGTGCCGCGGTCGATCTCGTCGTGGGCCTTGCTGCCCCAGCGGCGGGCGGTGGTGAAGCCGTCGCCGATCTCGACGCCCTTCATGGCCTGGACGCCCATGAGCGCGCCGGCGAGGCGCGCGTCGAGGCGGCGGTCCCAGTGGACGTGGGAGCCGAGCCCCGGCGGCAGCCCGTAGGCGATGACCTCGATGACGCCGCCGACGGTGTCACCGGCCTGGCGGACGGCGTCGACCTCGGCGATCATCGCGTCGGTGGCTTCCTGGCCGAACGCGCGGACCGGGGATTCGTCGACCGCCGCGAGGTCCTCGGGCCCGGGCAGCGGGCCTTCGGGGGCGACGGCCGCGCCGATGGAGACGACGTGGCTCACGATCTCCGCGCCGAGGAGCTGGCGGAGGAAGTTCCGGGCGACGGTGCCCAGTGCCGTGCGGGAGGCCGTCTCGCGGGCGCTGGCGCGCTCCAGCACGGGGCGGGCCTCGTCGAAGCCGTACTTCTGCATGCCCGGCAGGTCGGCGTGGCCCGGGCGGGGGCGGGTGAGCGGCTCGTTGCGGGCGAGGCCCTCGAGCTCGGCCGGGTCCACCGGGTCGGCCGACATGACCTTCTCCCACTTGGGCCACTCGGCGTTCTCGATGTGCACCGCGACCGGTCCGCCCTGGGTGACGCCGTGCCGGACGCCGCCGAGGAACTCGATGTGGTCGGTCTCGAAGCCCATGCGGGGGCTGCGGCCGAACCCGAGCCGCCGGCGGGCGAGCTGCTCGCTCACGTCGGCGGTGGTGACCTCGACCCCGGCCACCATCCCTTCGAGCACGGCCGCGAGGGCCGGACCGTGCGATTCACCAGCGGTTATCCAGCGCAGTACCACCAGACGATCCTGTCATGCGGGTTGTCGCCCGGTTCAGGCGGCTCCGACGGGCGGGGGCTGACCCGCGCGGGGTGGTCGCGAGGGCGGGGTTGACGTGGTCCGTGCCCTGGTCGCGCCGGTGCGTCCGGGTGGCGGGCCGGTGTGCCCGAGGTGCGCGCGTGGTGGGCCGGTGGCGCGCCGGTGTGCCCGGGCTGGGCCCGGGTTTGGCGGGCCGGTGTGCCCGGGTTGGCGGGCCGGTGTGCCCGGGCTGGCGGGCCGGTGTGCCCGGGCTGGCGGGCCGGTGTGCCCGGGGTCGGGGGCCGGTGTGCCCGGGGTCGGGGGCCGACGCGCCCGGGGTAGCGGGCCGGCGCGCCCGGGGTAGCGGGCCGGTGTGGCCGACGTGGCGGGGGTCGGTGGCTGCAGGCCATTGCGCTCGCCCGGCTCCGGCGGGCGGGGGCTGGCCCGCGCGCGGTGGTCGCGACGGCGGGGTTGACGTGGTCCGCCCG
>NZ_AFWY03000056.1:0-51203 GCF_000231075.2 Amycolatopsis sp. ATCC 39116
GGGCGGCGGTCTGGTGCTGGCGATCGTGCTGGGCGTGCTCGGGTTCGCGGTGGCCGTGCCGCTGCGGCGGCGGTCGCGCGGGATTCCCGGAATCGTGCGGATGCTGCAGTCTCCGGCGGACGAGCAGTCCGCGGCTGCCGCGTGGGCCCGGTCGGCCTGGGAACGGCGGCACCTGCACCACCTCGCGCTCGGCGTGATCGCAGGGCTGTCGCTCGGCGCGGCCGCGTTGCTGGTCGCCTGGTACGGCTTCGGCACGTTCCCCGGCTGGCTCGACCCGCTGTCCGCGACCGGGGTGTTCGGCTTGGGCGTGCTGGCCGTCGGGCTGCTGCGGGTGGTCTACACCGCGGCCACGAAGCCGGGGCGCAACCGGCACCTGGGCGCGCTGGCGGACCTCGTGTGCTTCTGGCCGCGGGCGGCGCACCCGGCGATCCCGCCGTGCTACGCGCTGAAGGTGGTGCCGGACCTCGCCGCCCGCGCGAAGGAGCACCTGGCCGAGCCGAACACACGCGTGGTGCTGGGCGGGGAGAAGCTGGGCAGCGTGCTGGCGGTGATCGCGGCCGCGCGGCTCGTGCACAGCGTGTCCCCGGCGGACCGGGAACGGGTCGGCCTGCTCAGCGCCGGGTCACCGCTGCAGTGGGGGTACCAGCGGGCGTTCCCGGCGGTGCTGCCGCACGCCGCGCTCGCCACGCTGTACGGATCGCTGGACGGGCGGTGGCGCGGGCTGGCGCGCGGCACGGACATCTTCGGCGGCGGCGTGACCACCTGGCGGCACCAGGTCGACGGCGACAAGCTCACCGGCGAGGGCTACCTGCCGGACGGCGGCTGGGGTGCCCTGCCGCCGGCCGCCGCGGGCGCGACCGGCGCGCTCGTCCTCGGCGGGGACCACTGGCTGCCCGACCCCGTCCACCCGCCCTCCGGCGCGCGCCGCTGGGCGGCCGGGGTGCTCGGCCACGCGGACTACCTGGTGGACCCGGAGTGGGACCAGGCGGTGGCCATCGCCGCCGGCCTGGAGACACCGGGCAAACCGGCTCGCGGAGAGGCCGAGCAGGTCCCCCTGTTCCCCGACCTCCCCCGGTTCCACCTGAACATGGCTCGCTGAGCAAACGAAAAGGCCCCCTCGGCGAGGGGGCCTTTTCCTTGCTGACTCAGGGTTTCGTCGGATCGGCGCCTTCCACCGGCATCGGCGACTCGGTCGCGCCGCGCTTGCCGAGCAGGGAGTGGCGGCGGCTGTAGGCGAAGTAGATGACCACGCCCAGCGCCATCCAGGCCAGGAACCGCAGCCAGGTCAGCACCGTCAGGTTCAGCATCAGCCACAGGCACGCCAGGATCGCGAGGATCGGCACCACCGGCACCCACGGCACCCGGAACGCGCGCGGCAGGTCCGGCCGCGTGCGGCGCAGCACCAGCACGCCGGCCGACACCAGCACGAACGCGAACAGCGTGCCGACGTTGACCATCTCCTCCAGCTTGTCCGCCGGGAAGAACGTGGCCGCCACCGCGACCAGCAGGCCGACCAGCATGGTCGCGCGTGCCGGGGTGCCCCGCTCGCTCGTGCGGGCCAGCGAGCGCGGCAGCAGGCCGTCGCGCGACATCGCGTACAGCACCCGGACCTGGCCGAGCATCAGCACCATCACCACGGTGGTCAGGCCGGCCAGCGCGCCGATCGAGATGACGTTCGCCGCCCAGTTGACGCCGTTCGCGGCGAACGCGGTCGCCAGCGTCTTGTGGCTGCCGTCGCCCGCGTCGGTGGCCAGGTCGGTGTAGGGCACCATGCCGACGACCACCAGCGACACGGCCACGTACAGCACGGTGACGATCGCCAGCGAGCCGAAGATGCCGCGCGGCACCGAGCGCTGCGGGTTCTTCGTCTCCTCCGCGGTGGTGGCCACGATGTCGAACCCGATGAACGCGAAGAACACCAGCGAGGCTCCGGCCAGCAGACCGAACAGGCCGAACGAGCTGCTCGCGCCGCCCGCGATGACCGAGAACAGCGACTGGTCGACGCCCGACTCACCGCTGGCCGCAGGGGCGCCCGGCGGGATGTAGGGCGAGTAGTTGGCGCCCTTGACGTAGAACAGGCCGAGCACGATCACGAACAGCACGATGCCGACCTTGATCGCGGTGATCACCATGGACACCCGGGAGGACAGCTTGGTGCCGATCGTCAGCACCAGGGCCAGCGCGAGCACCAGGATCAGCGCACCCCAGTCGACGGTGACGCCGCCGATGTCGAACGTCGTCTTCGCGCCGTCGCCGAAGATGTAGCCGAGCACCGTCTCCAGGTACACCGACCAGCCCTTGGACACCGCGGCGGCACCGACGGCGAGCTCGAGCACCAGGTCCCAGCCGATGATCCAGGCCATGAACTCGCCGAACGTCGCGTACGAGAACGTGTACGCGCTCCCGGCGACCGGCACCGTCGAGGCGAACTCGGCATAGCACAGCGCGGCGAGACCGCACGCGATCGCGGCGAACACGAACGCCAGCGACACCGACGGTCCGGCGTAGTCGCCCGCCGTGCGCGCGGTCAGCGTGAAGATACCGGCGCCGATCACGACCGCGACCCCGAACACCGTCAGGTCCCACGCGGACAGGTTGCGCCGCAACCTGGTGTCCGGCTCGTCGGTGTCCTTAATGGACTGCTCGATCGACTTCGTGCGCCACAGCCCGTTACCTGGCAAGGGTGTCTCCTCCCGGTGTCCTGGGTCTCAGGTCCGGTTGGTCACCCTAACGCGAACGGGTGAGGCGAGCGAATCGGAGGTCAGACGAGCTGGCGGTCCAGGTCCGGCTCCAGGTAGATCAGCCGCGCGGACGGCACCCGCTCGCGCACCCTGGCCTCGGCCGCGTCGATCTCGCCCGCCACCTCGGACAGCTCCAGGCGCGGGGCGAGCGCGAGCTTCGCGGCGACCAGCAGCTCGTCCGGGCCGAGGTACTGGGTGCGGATGTGGATGACGCGGTCGACGCGGCCGCCGGTCAGGGCCTCGCAGATGCTGTCCAGTTCGCGGTCGGTGGCGCCCTCGCCGATCAGCAGGCTCTTCATCTCGACGATGAGGATGATCGCGATGATGCCGAGCAGGACACCGATCATCACGGTGCCGATGCCGTCCCACACCGGCTCGCCGGTCACCTCGGACAGCCCGACGCCGATCAACGCGAAGATCAGGCCGAGCAGCGCGCCGGTGTCCTCCAGCAGCACGACCGGCAGCTCCGGCGTGCGCGACTGGCGGATGAACTGCCACCAGGTCGCGTCGCCCTTGATCTTGCGCGACTCCTTGATCGCGGTCATGAACGAGTAGGTCTCCAGGCCGATCGCGACGACCAGGATGCCGACCGCGACCAGCGGGCTGGTCAGCGGCTCCGGGTGCTCGATCTTGTGGATGCCCTCGTAGAGCGCGAACACCGAGCCGAGCGTGAACAGCATCAACGCGACCACGAACGACCAGAAGTACCGCTCCCGGCCGAAGCCGAACGGGTGCTCCCGGGTGGCCCGCCGCCGCGCCTGGCGTTGGCCGAGCAGGAGAAGACCCTGGTTGGAGGTGTCGGCGACCGAGTGCACCGACTCGGCGAGCATGGACGACGACCCCGTGATCAGGAACCCGACGAACTTCGCCGCGGCGATCCCGGCGTTGGCGATCAATGCCGCGACGATCGCCTTCGTTCCGCCACTTGCCGACACGCTGACCCCCTGCTGAAGTCTTTCCGTTTTGTCGCAGTGAGCCTAGAGCTTCCCGCCTCAGCGCAGCAGTGGGAGTCCGCCGACCAGTTTGTCGATCTTGTTCCGCGGCCCCACCAGGCTCACGGCGTAGTACTCGAAGGCCTCCTCGTCGGTACCCGCCATGGCCTCGGTGTACTCCACGTAGGACCGGCTGGCCTGCGCGTGCTTGGACATGTCGGCGACGAAGACGCCCTCCCGGTTGGCGGCCTTCGTGCGGATCTGCAGCAGCTTCGCCGCGTCGGCGGCCAGGATCGAGCAGCCGGTCCACGGCAGCCCGGCGTGCGGGCGGGCGGAGGCGTCCTCGACCTGCGGGCCGACCAGGTCGGGCAGGACCTTGCCGACCGCGGCGCCGAGGCACGCGGTGGCGTTCGCGACGAGACCCGGCCCGAGCGACGGGTCGGCGACGATCACCCACTTGACCTTCGCGGTGCGGGTGGTGGCGTCGAGCTGAACTTCAACCTGAGGATCTGTGGTCACGAGCGCACAAGCTAGGCAAAGATGTGCGAGTCAGCCAGCAAGTCCGAACTTAATTCGACGGGAGGCCCGTTTTGGCCCGCTTGGACGAACTTGATCAGGCGTTGCTGCGGGAACTGCAGCGCGACGGACGGCGGACCAACCGGGAACTGGCCGCCGCGACCGGCGTCTCGCCGTCCACGTCGCTGGAGCGCGTGCGCGCGCTGCGCGAGCGCGGGGTGATCCGCGGCTACAACGTCGACCTCGACCTGGCCAAGATCGGCCGCCCGGTGCAGGCGCTCATCGCCGTCCGGGTGCGCCCGCCGTCCCGGCCGGTCATCGATGCCTTCCGGGAATGGGTGACCCTGCTGCCCGAGACGCTGGGCGTGTTCGTGGTCTCCGGCGGCGAGGACTTCCTCGTGCACGTGGCGGTGCCGGACAACGACGCCCTGTACGCGTTCGTCATCGACCGCCTCACGCAGCGCAAGGAAGTGGCCGACGTGCGGACGAGCGTGGTCTACGAGCACATCCGCAGCCGCGTGATCGATCCGGCCTAGACGAGTAATGCGGAAGTCTGGGTGGTGTCTGGAGACGGACGAAGGGTGTTCAAGATCCGTTCGTGACGACAGACCTGAACACGACCGCTTGGCGGGCCGGCGTCGGCTGGCCGGCCACCGAAGCGGACCGACGCCGAGTTGGTCACCCTGGCCGTGGCTCAGGCGTTGCTGGGGTTTCACCTCCGAGGCCCGGTGGTCGCGGTTCCTGCCCGTCCGGATGCCCGACGTTCCGGTACTTGCCCGGCCAGTCCGGCTACAACCGTCGGACCTGGCCGGCTGGGCCAAGTACGGCTTCTGCCGCTCGCACTCCCGCTGGTTCTGGGGCCTGCGCCTGCACCTGCTCGCCGAGGACCCCGGACTGCTGATCATGGCCGACAAAGGCTACGTCTCCCGCGAACTCGACCACTACCTCACCGAGCGCGGCGTCCGGCTGATCCGGCCGTCCTACCGCAACCGCAAGCCCCATCCCGGGTGAGCCGCTGCTCAAGTCCATCCGCCAGCTCATCGAATCGGTCAACGACACCCTCAAAGGCCAACTGAACCTGGAACAGCACGGCGGACCCACCATCGAAGGCGTCGGCATCCGCATCGCCCAACGCCTCCTGGCCCTCACCGCCGCCATCTGGCACCACCGCGCCACCGGCCAACCCACCACCCGATCCCTCACCGCCTACGACCACTGACCGAGTTACGCATCACTCGTCTAGCGCTCGCGGAGCAGAGCCACCCCGTCGCCGTCGAGTTCGTCGCAGTACGCCGTGCGGCCGGTCATCGCCATGATCAGCGCGAGGGTGGGTCCGGTGACCAGCGGGCCGGAGCCGGTCGTGAACGGGCCGTCGCTGGCGACCAGCCGCAACCCGCTCACGCGGCTCTTCGCGACGACGACGAGGTCCGAGCCCGCGTAGTACGCGGCCAGCCGGGTCAGCACCGGTTCCGGGTGGTCTCGCCGCAGTCCGAGCGGCCGCCGGATGTCCTCGCCGTGCACCACCGCTTCGCCGAGCAGGGCGATCACCGGCAGTGGCGGCTTCGTCGTACTGCCGACGACCCGGCGGAACCGCGCGAGCGTGTCGGCCGGCGCGTCGCCGAGGTGCTCGGCCAGCCGCACCGCCACCTGCTTGTCGAAGTCGAAGCGGCAGCGGATCACCCCAGCCAGCCATCGCACGGGCGTCAGGCTCGCCGACGCGGTGAGGTGGGCGAGCACCTCGCGCACGGAAAGCCCGGCGCAGAGCGACGGCGTCGCCCACTGCTCGTCGGTCAGGTCGGCGAGGTCATCCGCGAGTGCCTTCCGTTCGGCGTGCACCAGCGGCCAGAGGTTTTCGGTCATGCCGCATACGACCGTTCCGGCACCGCCGGAATCATCGCTACAGGCAGCCCGATGTGGCGCGGAACAACTGCGTCCGGCCGCTCTCCGCGGGGTGCACGGCGACCGCCGGATCCGAAGCCGGCACCCACACCGACTGCCCGCGGCGCAGTTCGATCTCCTGACCGCTCTCCGCCTTGATCCGCACCGAACCCTGCGTGCACAGCAGGATCTGCGGCTTGCCGTTGTCGACGCGCAGCGAACCGGTCTCCCCGGCCTCCCACTCGCACCGGGACAGCTCGAACTCCGGCGCGTCGGTCGTGTACACCTCGCCGCACGCGGACGGCTCACCGCGCAGGATCGGCATGTCCGCGCAGGTGAAGTCGACGACGCGGAGCAGCTCGGGCACGTCCACGTGCTTCGGCGTGAGCCCGCAGCGCAGGATGTTGTCCGAGTTCGCCAGGATCTCCACGGCCGTGCCGTGCAGGTACAGGTGCAGGTTCCCGGCGGGCAGGTAGATCGCCTCGCCGGCGCTCAGCGTCAGCCGGTTCAGCAGCAACGCGGCCAGCACACCGGCGTCCCGCGGGTGCGCCTCGCCCAGTTCGAGGATCGTGCGGCACTCGACGTCGAACTCGCCGTGGTCCTTCACGTGCAGCACGCACGCGTCGAGCACCTCGGGCAGCAGCTCGTCCAGCACCGGCTGCGGCAGCGTGATCCACGTGGTGAACAGCGCACGCAGGCCGTCGGAGTCCGGCTGGGCGGCCAGCAGCTCGGTGTACTTCGCCAGACCGGGGGTCTCGATGGCGCGCAGCAGCTCGACCGTGCGCTCCGGCTTGCGGAAGCCCGCGAGCGCGTGGAACTCGGTCAGCGCGCACACCAGTTCGGGCTTCGCGGTCGGGTCCGGGTAGTTCCGGTTCGGCGCGTCCCGCGGGATGCCGGCGGCCTCCTCGCGGGCGTAGCCCTCGGCCGACTGCTCGGCCGACGGGTGCGCCTGCATCGACAGCGGCTCCTCGACGGCGAGGATCTTCAGCAGGAACGGCAGCCGGTTGCCCCAGTGCTCGGCGCACTCCCGGCCCAGCTGGCCGAGCGGATCGGCCTCGACGAGTTCCAGCAGGCTGCGCTCGTCACCGTCCGGGCCGACGATGCGCGACGGGTCGCCGGGGTGGGCGCCCATCCACAGCTCCGCCTCCGGGTGCGGCGCGGGCACCTCGCGTCCCAGCAGCTCGGGGATGGTCGTCCGGGACCCCCAGGCGTAGGGCCGCACCGCATTGCGCAGCAGCTCCACTGTCTTCTCAACTCCTTGGCTCTTCCAACCCCTCGCCCGATTCCCGCGGGATCGGGCCCGAAACCGGCGTCAGGCGGACGCGGGCTCGTAGTGCCCGCCACCACCCGTGGTGGCGGTCGCCAGCCCGAGGTAGACCGCGGCCAGCTCGAACCGTAGCGCGAGCACCCCGGCGCGCACGGGCTCGTCACCGACGATCTCGTCCGCTGGGGCGACCACTCCGGCCCCGGGAAGCGTATGCGAAGCGTCGTGGCGCGCCGCGTCGGCCGCCGGGCCGCTGTGCACCGCGAGCAGCAGCACCCGGTAGTTCGGCAGGTCGGTGTCGAAATCGGGGTCGGCGAAGATGTCCCGCTCGCCGGAGCTGCTCGCCGCGGCCTGGCGCAGAGCGCGACGGGTCAGCGCCTGCCGGTAGTCGGCGATGTCGGCGACCACCCCGGCGAACGAGCCCAGCGCGTATCCGGCGTGCTGGGCGACCGCGACCGCGATCGGGTCCAGCCCCCACAGCAGCGGGATCCGGTCGGCGAGCCGCAGGGCGAGCGCCTTGGCGGGGTTGGCGAAGGAGTCGCGGCCGAGGTGGCCGCGCTCGGCCTCGGAGTCGAGCTGGTCGGCCAGCAACTGCACGTCGGCGACCAGCAGGCCGAGTGCGTTCGCGGTGAGCAGCCCGGCGGCCAGGCCGCGGGCGAAGGTCAGTTCGGGCGGCACCGGGACCCGCGGGACGAGCTGCACGCCCTTGCCCGCCAGCGACGCCGCGACCGGGCCCTCGTTCGGCGCGGACAGCACGACCGTCGCCCCGTACCGCGCGGCGCGCTCCACGCCGGCGGCCAGCTCGCGGTCGAACGGGTCGTCGGTGTGCGCGAAGACGACGTCGAGGGCCCCGATCCACGGCGGCACCGCCTCGCTGACCACGACCGGCGCCGGGCAGGCCGGCGCCAGCAGTGCGTACAGCAGACGCGCGACGCTCCGGCTCACCCCGGGACGGACGATGAGCACCAGCGCCCGCGGACGGCCGAGGTCGAGCCGGTCGGCCAGCTCGGCGTCCGCGGCGACCTCGGCGGTGGAGCGCACCTGGGCGCCAGCCATCGCCGCCGCCCTCAGCAGTCCTGCAGTGTCGGCCTCCGCCAGGCGCGCGGGGTCGTCCAGGAGGGTGTC
Source organism: Amycolatopsis sp. ATCC 39116 (assembly GCF_000231075.2). Taxonomy (NCBI): domain Bacteria; kingdom Bacillati; phylum Actinomycetota; class Actinomycetes; order Pseudonocardiales; family Pseudonocardiaceae; genus Amycolatopsis; species Amycolatopsis sp. ATCC 39116. The sequence continues at coordinate 8,457 of NZ_AFWY03000056.1, forward strand.
GTCAAGCACCGTCGGCACGGGACTCACCCGGAATCGTGGCCTCGTCGAGCAACAGCACCGGGATGCCGTCCCGGACCGGGTACTCGCGACCACAGGAGGTGCACGTCAGCGCGTCGGCCTCCGGGTCGCTCGCCGTTCCGGGGCGCAGCGGCGCGTGGTCGTCGGACGGGCACGCCAGGATCTCCAGCAACTGGGCATCGAGCGCGACTGCCATGGAACCTCCCTAGCTGCGAACGATCGCGAGGACTTCGTCGGTCAGCGCGCGGACCGCGTCCTCGTCGGCGGCCTCGACGTTGAGCCGCAGCAGCGGCTCGGTGTTGGACGGGCGCAGATTGAACCACGCCTTGTTCGGCAGCTTCACGGTCAGGCCGTCCATCTCGTCGATCTCGACGCCGGGGCGGCTGCCGAACGCGTCCTTGACCGCGAGCTGCTTGGCGACCTGGTCGTCGACCGTCGAGTTGATCTCGCCGGACGCCGCGTAGCGCGAGTACTCCGCGGTCAGCTCGGACAGCGGCCGGTCCTGCTCGCCGAGCGCGGCCAGCACGTGCAGCGCGGCCAGCATGCCGGTGTCGGCGCGCCAGAAGTCGCGGAAGTAGTAGTGCGCGGAGTGCTCGCCGCCGAAGATCGCACCGGTGGCGGCCATCTCCTGCTTGATGAACGAGTGGCCGACCCTGGTGCGCACCGGCTTGCCGCCGTGCTCGGCGACGATCTCCGGCACGGCCTGCGAGGTGATCAGGTTGTGGATGATCGTGCCGCCGGGGTCCTTGGCCAGCTCGCGCACGGCGACCAGCGCGGTGATCGCGCTCGGCGACACCGGGTCGCCGTTCTCGTCGACCACGAAGCAGCGGTCGGCGTCGCCGTCGAAGGCCAGGCCCGCGTCGGCACCCACCTCGCGGACCTTGGCCTGCAGGTCGACCAGGTTCTTCGGGTCGAGCGGGTTGGCCTCGTGGTTGGGGAAGCTGCCGTCGAGCTCGAAGTACATCGGCACGATCTCGATCGGCAGGCCCTCCCGTCGCCCACCGCCACCCTCAACGGAGTCGCTTCGCGACGCTGTCTGCATTCCGAACACGGTCGGGACCGTGTGGCCGCCCATGCCGTTGCCCGCGTCGACGGCGATCTTCAGCGGTCGGCTGCCGGACAGATCGACCAGCTTGCGCAGGTACGCGGCGTAGTCGCGGAGGACGTCCCGCTCGGTGACGCTGCCGGGCTGGCCGGCGAACTCCGGCACGCCCTGCTCGACGGTGTCGCGGATCTCGGCGAGCCCGGACTCCTGCCCCACCGGGGCGGCGCCCGCGCGGCAGAGCTTGATGCCGTTGTACTTGGCCGGGTTGTGGCTCGCGGTGAACATCGCGCCGGGCATGTTGAGCGACCCGGAGGCGAAGTAGAGCTGGTCGGTGCTGCACAGGCCGATCGACACGACGTCCAGGCCCTGCGAGGTGACACCCTCGGCGAACGCGGCGGCCAGGCCGGGCGAGGACTCGCGCATGTCGTGGCCGATCACCACCGACGGCGACTCCGGCTTGATCAGCAGCGCGAAGGCGGCGCCGAAGTCCCGTACGAGGCCGGCGTCCAGCTGCTCGCCGACGACGCCCCGGATGTCGTAGGCCTTGACGATGGCCGACAGGTCTGACACGCGCTCTCCCCGAGAGTTGTCCATGGGCTGCGGATACCCGAGAGCCTACCGGGGGAACGCCAGGCGGATGTGGCGTGACCTACGAGATCGGGTCGGGCAGCACCCGCAGGTGGCCGCGACGGCCGGAGGGGCCCTCCGGTTCCGGCGGCGGGGCGGGCTTGTCCGACCGGCCGGCCTCCCGGACGGCCTCGGCGAGCGCCGTGAGCTCGTCGTCGGACCGGTCCGGGGCGGCGAACTCGCCCTCGTGCCGGACGACCTCCCAGCCCCGGGGCGCGGTCAGGCGGAGCGCGTGCGCCTCGCACAGGTCGTAGGAATGCGGCTCGGACGCCGTCGCGAGGGGACCGACCACCGCGGTCGAATCGCTGTAGGCGTAGGTAAGCGTGGCGACGGCCGGGTTCAGGCACCCCGTTCGCGAACACTTTCGTACGCTCGACACGATCAGGGACGATAGCGCTTCCCCCTGACAAGTGCGCGCAGGCGCACCGGTGCAGGCCACCGACCGAGGCCAACGCGTAACCTTCCGGATGTGTCTATGGCTCGAAGTTCCCGGCACCGGCGGCGTGTCCGCCGGGACCGGCATGGCCGCGGGCTGCGCGGGCCGCTGTACCCGGCGACCCTGCCGGCCGCGGCCAGCCGTGCGGAGAAGTTCGACCAGCTCGTGCTCGATGCGCTGGAGCCGATCGAGGCCAGGTGGCGGGACCAGCTGACCAAGCTCGACGTGGCGGTCGACGACGTGCCGGAGATCCGCGGCGCGGGCGGCCCGGCGGACGACGGGGTGCTCCACGACGGGGCGGTGCCGCTGTCCCGCCTGGTCCCGGCGGGTGTCGACCGGGTCGGCCTGCCGACGCGCGCGCGGATCGTGCTGTACCGGCGGCCGCTGGAGGCGCGGGCCAAGGACCCGGGCGAACTGGCCGAGCTCGTGCACGACGTGCTGGTGGAGCAGGTGGCGGGCTACCTGGGCGTCGAACCGGACATCATCGAGGGCGGCGAGTAGTTCCCCGGGCGGTGCCCGGAACGAGTGGTTTCCGGGCCGTTGGTTCTCGAGTGGGTGGCGGCGGCCCCGGCCGGCTCGTGGGCGCAGCGGCTGCGCGGCCCTGCCGGATTGCTCAGGAGCACCACGGCCAGCGGTTCCACCGCAGCGGGCACCGGTGAGAAGCGCACCGGCGCCATCGCCGGCCCTCCAGCGGCTCCGGCGCGGCACGTGCCTCGCGACCGTCCTGCGCGGGCCTGCCGGATCGCTCAGGAGTGCGCCGGCTCCGCTGCCGGCTCCAGTGGGCGTGGTTCGCGCAGCCTGGTCGGCACCGCGGTCAGCAGGGTGAACAGCGCGGCCGCGATCTGGACCAGCAGCAGCACGTCCCGCAGCGTCGACGGGTGCTCGAGCGTCACCTCGGCCTGGCTGGTCGGCACCGCGACCGCCACCTGGTGCCCCCACGCCGGCACGACCGGCACCAGCTTGCCGTCCACCTGCGCGCGCCACCCGTCCTCGTGCTCGGCGGCCAGCACCAGCAGCCGCCCCGGCACGCCCTCCGACACCCGCACCCGCACGTCCGGCAGCTGCGCGTCCACCGGCGTCACCCCGAGCGTGCTCGTCGGCGCCTGCGACGTCACCGCCTGGCGCGCCACCCCGGGCGGGATCAACACGACCTGCCCGCCCGGCTCCAGCAGCCGCAGCACCGGCCGCCCGTCGGACGTCGGCGCCACCGACGACGCCAGGTCACCGGCCATCGTGACGATCGGGCGCGGATCGGCGCCCGCGGGCAGCACCACGAACAGCGCCCCGGACGCCGCGGCGCCGGACAACGCGGCCCTGGTCCGGCCCGGCTCGGGGTCGGTCAGCGCGTCCTGCCACCCGGCCAGCCGGGCGGGCGTCGCCGCGCTCACCGCCAGCTGCTCGTCCCCGAACCGCGGCATCCGGCCGCCCGTCTGCAGCGCGGGCGCGTCCCCGGCGTCCAGGACCAGCACCGAGCGGCCGGTGCGGGCCAGCTCGTCGGCCTGGTCCTGCGCCAGCGCCGGCCCGCCACCGGAGTGCAGCGGCCCGCCGCTGCCCGCCACGACGACCCCGACGGCCAGCGCCACCAGCAGCACCCCGCCACCGGCGAGAAAGGGCTTTCCGACCGCGCCGCGGCAAGCCGACAGCACGATCCACAGCAGTCCGGCCCCGATGACCAGCAGCGGCACCCCGGCGAAACCCGGCGACACCGGCCCGCCCTGCAGCGGCGCCACTTCCACCAGCCGCACGACCAGCAGCCCGGCGACGCCGAGCACCACCACGGCGAGCCCGGCACCGGCGGCCCGGCCCGGCCGCACCGCGAACGCGATCACGGCCGCCAGCAGCAACGCGAGCCCGACCGGCCACGCCCCGGCGCCGCCCGGGTCCAGCCCGGCCAGGTCGACCGCGGTCACCGGATCCCCCGGCCCGCTCAGCCCGTGCAGCACCAGCGCCGGGTGGTTCACCAGCACGGTCGGCCACGGCATCAGCAACGCCAGCGGCACCAGCACGACGATGACCACCGACGCGGCCCGCTTGAGCAGCGGCGCCGGCGAGGGCAGCACGACGAACCCGACGAGCAGCCCGGCCAGCGCGAGCAGGTGCGCCAGCGGCGAGAACGCGCCCAGCAACGCCAGGCCGAGCGCGCACAGCGACGACGAGTGCAGCCACCGCTGCCCCGGATACGCGAGCACGCCCGCGATGCCTGCGATCACCGGCGGCAGCAGGATGTGGGCGGCCACGACGTCGAGCCGGCCCTGCGACACCGCGGCGGTCGCGGCGGGCAGCAGCCCGTAGGCGGCGGCGATCACCGCGCGCACCCAGGGCTGCACCGGCAAGCGCCGCGTCGCGAAGAACGCCGACACCCCGGCGAGCGGAGCGTCGGCGGTCATCAACAACGACACGAACCCGTGCGGCGTGAACACCGCACCGAAGGTGCCGAGCACGGCCAGCGCGGCCGGCGCGGCGCTCGCGGTGCCACCGTTCACGGCGTGCCAGCCCGCGAGGTAAGCCGACCAGACCTCGCTCAGCGAACCGGCTTCGAGGAGCCGTCCGCCGGCGAGGTCGAACCCCAATCGTCCCGCGTTCACCGACAGCCCCAGCGCGGCGAGCACCACGAAAACGCCCGCCACCGGGGCGATCCTGGCCACCTTCGAGGTCCTGTCCGGGACGTTCACGTTGTCGGGCAAGGCTTCTCCAGTGGGCGGCGGCGATCGGTGAGGATCTTCTGCCGCGCCAGCCTAGCTGAGCCGACCGTGACTCCACGCACCCGCACGAGCACGCGGAGACCTGTCACCTCGTTGTGAAGCAGGCGTTAAATTTCCTTACACAGCCCGCTTTTTGAGCTTCCGACGCTCCCGTTCGGACAGACCGCCCCAGATGCCGAAGCGCTCGTCGTGGGCCAGCGCGTACTCCAGGCATTCGCCCTTCACTTCGCAGCCCTGGCAAATCCGCTTCGCCTCACGGGTCGAGCCGCCCTTCTCCGGGAAGAACGCCTCTGGATCGGTCTGCGCGCACAGTGCGCGGTCCTGCCACTCGGGGGGCTCGTCGTTGTCGAAGAGGTCGACGAGCTCGCCCAGCTCCACCTCCGGGCCTTCTCGCCACTCCACGACGTTCCCCCAATCCCTTCCGTCGGATTCCAACCGCACGTCCGCCTCCTCTGCTTCCACGCACTCCCCAGGCTGGCGGTCTTGCATCGCCGTCACCGTCGCCCCCTTGCAGCAACGAATAACAGCACTGTGATTACACCCGTGTAATGAGGCTAGGTCAAGCGGAGTAGCGAGGTTGGGGGATGCTTCTGCCCCGTCGCGCAAGCGGACACGCCGAACATCAACTCGCCAGGATGCGACAGACTGGACCCCGTGCAACGATCCGCGGTCCGACCAAGTCCTGTCTTCTTCGGCATTCTCGCACTCACCGTAGTGGGTGGCCTACTGGCCGCGTTCGGTGACGCGAGCACACTGCTCACTTCCGACCAAGACCCGATGGTGGTAGCCGGCGTCTTCATCCTCGTGATCGCCGGCTGGGTGCTCTCACTCACGCTGCACGAGTTCGGGCACGCCTTCGTCGCCTTCAAGGGCGGCGACTACGAGGTGGCCTCCAAGGGCTACCTGTCGATGGACGTCCGGCACTACACCGACCCGGTGCTGTCGATCGTGCTGCCGCTCGTCTTCCTGCTCATCGGCGGCATCCCGCTGCCCGGTGGCGCGGTGTGGATCAACCGCTGGGCGCTGCGCACCCGCGGGGTCGCGTCCTGGGTGTCGCTCGCCGGGCCGCTGTCCAACCTGCTGATCGGCATCGTGCTGACCGTGGTCGTGATGCTGGTGCCGATGCCGATCGGCCTGCTGGCGGGCCTGTCGTTCCTGGCGCTGCTGCAGATCGCGACGTTCGTGCTGAACATCCTGCCGGTGCCCGGGCTCGACGGCTACGGCGCGATCGAGCCGTACCTGTCACCGGAGGCGCGCGAGTTCGGCGCGAAGGCGCGGCCGTGGGCGCCGCTGGTCCTGTTCGCCCTGCTGTTCGCGGTGCCCGCGGTCGGCGACGCGTTCTGGGACCTCGTCACGTTCATCTACGGAGCGGTCGGCGGCGACGACGTCGCGGCGGCGGTCGGCCAGTACACCTTCCTGTTCTGGCGCCACTGAGGTTCAGGCCGCGCGGGCGAGCCACTCGTCCGCGCGGCGCACGACCCGCTTCAGCCCGCTGCGCTCGCCGAGGTAGTCGCCGACCAGGCCGACCACCGGCAGCATCCCGACGGCCCGGTGGTAGAACCGGCCGTGCGGCCGCTTCTCCAGCTCGTCGGTGATGGCCAGCAGCGAGCGGCCCATGCGCCACAGCGTCTTGCCCGCCGACTTCAGCGTGATGCGGCGCGGCCGGTGCTCCGCCTGGGAGAACTCGCCGGCCAGCTTCGCGGTCTCGGCGTCCTCGTCGGCGGCGTCGAACTCCTCGTTCTTGCCCGCGGCGAGCGCCGGGTCGATGTCGCGCTGGAAGAGCACCCAGGCGACCAGCCGGACCTTCTCGCCGACGTCGCTGACGCCGTACTCCTCCGCGATGGCGGTCAGCAGCAGCGCCTGCGCCGCCGTGCCCAGCGCGTCCTGCACCGGCAGCCGGTCGGCGAGCGCGCCGCCGAGGCCGGGGATCGAGGTGACCAGAGACGTCAGCCTGCCGAGGCGGTTGACCCACCAGTCGATGTGGCCGTCGCGGTCGGTCGCCTCCCACGCGGCCGAACCGGGCACCCGCACCGAAGCCAGGCCCTCCAGCCGTCCCGGCGTGCGCAGCGCGTGCAGCACCGGGCCGGACGCGCGCACGACCGGGCGCAGCACGCCGACGACCTGACGATCGGAAATCGCTTCACCCACGGCTGGCAGCACCCTTCTTCGGCGGTACGGCGAGCGCGCCACCGAGGCTCATGGCCGCCGGCAGTGCCCCGCCGGCGATGAGCAGCAACGCTCGCCAGTCCTGCAGCAGCACGAGATCCCCGCCGGGCCCGAACAGCCCGACGATCACTATGACCAGTACCCACGCGACGAGCGGCGCAAACGCCGCCCGCGGCGCCACCAGCCGCCCGGCCAGCCGCACGAGCAGCGGGGTGGTGAGCGCCGCGACGAGCACGGTCACCGGGAACGGGATGGTCCCGCCGACGTACAGCGGCAGGAAGAACAACTCGAGCACCGCCAGCAACGCCGCGTCGAGCACCAGCAGCACCAGCAGCAGCCTGGACACCTACAGCCCTCCGAACAGGTCGCGCTCCGCGCCCTCCGCCGGGCCGCGCACGAGTACATAGTGCTCGACCTCGTCGATGGGCTGCGCGATGCCGTTGGACAACGCGAACGCCGGGGGCCGCACGCTGATCTGCGTCTCGTGGGCGGCCAGCGCCGCGATCTTGGCGTCGAGGTGGTCGCGCACGTCGATCGCGGTGGTGATCTCCTCGTCCGGGGTGACCGGGAGCTCGCCGTCGGCTGGCAACCGCCACGGCAGGCCCGGCTCCTCGCGCAGGCGCGCCACCCCGCGGGCGAGCGCGTCGCGGGACGCGGCGATGTGGAAGACCCGCCGCACGTAGGGGGCGTCTTCGACGGCGAGCATGGTTACAGCGTGTGCCCGGATGTGGTCCGGGTGCCCATACCCACCGAAGTCGTTGTAGGTCACCACCACATGGGGCCGCGTCTCGTCCAGAACGGCGCGCAACTGGGCGGCCTGCTCATGTGGATCTCCTCCGGAAAACGCCCGTGGGTGGTCGGCCGAGGGCGTGCCCGCCATGCCCGAATCACGCCAGCGCCCGATACCTCCCAGATAACACTGACGGGTCAACCCGAGCGCCCGGACGGCGGAGGCCAGTTCCCCCGCTCGGTAGCCCCCGAGCTGGTCCGCCGCCCACGCGCCGAGCTGGTCGAGCGCCTTGGGGATGATCTCCCCCTCCTCGCCGAGTGTGCAGGTCACGAGGGTCGTCTCGACCCCTTCGGCGGCGTAGCGGGCGATAGTCCCGCCGGTGGTGATGCTCTCGTCGTCGGGGTGGGCGTGGACGAGCAGGAGCCGGCGTGCGGAGGTAGCGGTCACGACTTCAGGTTAATTAGAAGATTGTGTGGCGTTCCTGTCACAGGCGTATGACTAGTCCTTTCGTGGGGTCCACAAAGTGGGACGCGTCGGTTATTCTCCCCCGAGCTACGCACCGCGCCGTAGCAGGGGAAATCCAAGAAGGGGTGCCCGTGCACCGAGATCCGGTGGGCAGGACCGGCGGCCACGAACGGCGACACTCGTCCCCCGTTCGAGTGAGGGACCGCGCGTCACTGTTCCATCACAATCTCACGCTGAGTGGCCGTCTCGGCTGTTCCGCTGCCTAGGTTGCACGACTACGGTGGGCAAACTCGATCACCTCGACAGTTCGCCGCCACAGGACGAGGCCGCCTCGCTACCCACGACGGCGTCGAGCAAGGAGAATGAATGTTAGGGAAGACCAAGTCACGTGCCGCCAGAATCGGCGCGCTCGCCGCGACCGCCGCGCTGGTCCTCGCCGCGTGTGGCGGCGGCGGTGGTGACAACAGCGGTGTGCAGACCGGCCAGGCCTTCGCCGAGTGCGACGCCAACGCCAACGCGTGCAACTCGGCCGCCGCTGACCAGCTGCAGGACGGCGGTGACGTCACCTTCGCGATCGAGAAGAACATCCCGAACTGGAACGTCACGTCCGGTGAGGGCAACGTCTTCGAGACCGGCATGGTGACCAAGGGCATCCTGCCCTACACCTTCTACACGACGCCGGACCTCAAGCCGACGCTGGCGACGGACTTCGTGACCTCGGCCGACATCACCAGCACGAACCCGCAGACGGTGGTCTACAAGATCAACCCGAAGGCCGTGTGGTCCGACGGCACGCCGATCACGGCGGACGACTTCATCTACAACTGGAAGGTCCAGAACGGCAAGGACTGCCCGGACTGCGCCCCCGCCAGCACCTCCGGTTACGACCGGATCGCCTCGGTCGTGGGCTCGGACGGCGGCAAGACGGTCACGGTGACCTTCACCAACCCGTTCACCGACTGGAAGGTCCTGTGGAGCTCGACCGGTGCGATGTACCCCGCGCACCTGGCCGCCCAGCACGGTGACCTGAACACCCCGGCCGGCCTGGCCGAGTCGTACAAGTGGTTCGGCGAGACCGTCCCGACCTGGTCCGGCGGTCCGTGGAAGATCGACAACTTCCAGAACAACGTGTCGGTCACCATGGTGCCGAACCCCGCGTGGTGGGGCGCCAAGCCGAAGCTGTCGCGCGTGATCTTCCGGATCATCACCGACGCCTCGCAGGAGCCGACGGCCCTGCAGAACAACGAGGTCCAGGTCATCTACCCGCAGCCGCAGGTCGACCTGGTCAACCAGGTGCGCAACATCCCGAACGTGTCCTCCTACATCGGCCTCGGCCTGACCTGGGAGCACTTCGACTTCAACCTGAAGAACCCGGCGCTGGCCAACAAGGCGCTGCGCCAGGCGCTCTACACCGCGGTCGACGTCCAGGGCATCATCAACAAGACCGTCGGCCAGTTCACCGACAAGGTGAAGCCGCTGCAGAACCACAACTTCATGCCGGGCCAGGAGGGCTACAAGGACGTCATCTCGTCCACCGGCCAGGGCACGGGTGACATCAACAAGGCGAAGCAGATCCTCACCGAGGCCGGCTACAAGCTGCAGGGCGACCAGCTGATCGACCCGAGCGGCGCGGCGGTGCCGACCCTGCGGATGCGCTACACCGTGGGCAACCAGATCCGCCAGAACGAGTGCGAGCTGTTCCAGCAGGCCGCCAGCCAGCTGGGCGTCAAGGTGGACATCATCCCCACCGACGACCTCGGTGACACCACCAGCAACGGTGACTTCGACATCATCGTGTTCGCGTGGGTCGCCTCGCCGTTCCCGTTCTCCGGTGCTCAGCAGAACTGGACCACCGGTTCGGAGAGCAACTACGGCGAGTACTCCAACCCGCAGGTCGACAACCTGATCGCGCAGGCCAACGCCGAGACCGACCAGGCCAAGGCGGCGGAACTGCTCAACCAGGCCGACCAGATCATGGCCGACGACGCGTACGTGCTTCCGCTGTACCAGAAGCCGACCTTCATCGCGTCGTACGACAACATCGCCAACATCCGCAACAACTCGACCCTCGACGGGCCGGTCTACAACATGCAGGAATGGGGCATCCGGAAGGGCTGACCCCCTGACCGGAGTACATTACTGAGAAGTAATTCGGTGGGGGAGACCGGCGACGCCGGTCTCCCCCACCCCCTAACCGCACAAAACCACCACAACTAGACAGGTCGCGCCGCCCGGTTCCGCCGTCACGAGCGGCGTGCTGGTCGAACTTCAGCAGGAAGACCTCCATGCTCGCCTTCGCATTGCGCCGGCTGCTCGTGTCGGTGCCGATCCTCATCTTGTCGACGTTCGTCGTCTTCGTGATGGTGTCGCTGTCGGCCAACCCGCTCAGCAACCTCATCACCCGAAATCCGCCACCGCCACCGCAGACCATCGCCGCCGAGACCCACCGGCTGCACCTGGACCAGCCGCTGATGGAGCGGTACTGGAACTGGATCACCGGCATCTTCCGCGGCGACTTCGGCCCGTCCGTCAACTCGACGATGGACATCGGCTCCGAGGTCATCTCCCGCTTCGGCGTCACGTTCCGCCTGATCTTCCTCGCGATGGTCATCGCGTTGATCCTGGCGATCGTCGTCGGCGCCGTCAGCGCCGTGAAGCAGTACTCCAAGCTGGACTACACGGCCACCTTCTTCGGCTTCCTCTTCCTGTCGATGCCCGCGTTCTGGCTCGCGGTGCTCCTGAAGCAGGCCGGCATCAACATCAACAACGCCGTCGGCGACCAGGTCTTCTACACGATCGGCGCGAGTTCGATCTACGTGAAGGGCGGCTTCTGGGCCCACTTCACGGACGTGCTGGGGCACATGATCCTGCCGACCATCTCGCTGGCGCTGATCTCCTACGCCTCCTGGAGCCGCTTCCAGCGCGGATCGATGCTCGAGGTGCTCAACAGCGACTACGTGCGGCTCGCCCGCGCCAAGGGCCTGTCCCGCGGCGTCGTGATGCGGCGGCACGCGCTGCGCAACGCCCTCATCCCGCTGACCACCGTCACCGCGCTGGACCTCGCGTCCATCATCTCCGGCGCCGTCGTGACCGAGAAGGTGTTCCAGTGGCAGGGCGCGGGCACGTTCCTGCTCGACGCCATCGCCCAGAGCGACGTCTACGCCGTCGAGGCCTGGCTGCTGATCTCGGCGACCTTCGTCATCCTGTTCAACCTTGTCGCCGACCTGCTGTACGGCGTGCTCGACCCGAGGATCCGCCATGCCTGAGCCTTCGACCACCGAAACCACCGCGACGGCCCAGCTGCAGGACAGCCCCAAGGGCACCGTCGAGCGCGAGTTCACCGTCCAGGAGCGCGGCCAGTTCCAGCTGGTCCTGCGCCGCTTCATGCAACACCGGCTGGCCGTGGCGAGCCTGATCCTGCTGATCGTGATCGTGCTGCTGGCCTACGTCGGCGGCTGGCTCTGGAAGTACGGGCCCGAGGACATCACGCCGGACAACTCCGAGGCGCCGTCGCTGGCGCACCCGTTCGGCACCGACGCGGTCGGCAAGGACATGCTGGCCCAGGTGCTCCGCGGCACCCAGATCTCACTGCAGATCTCCGTGCTGGTCGCGATCTTCTCCACGGTCGTCGGCACGATCTGGGGCGCGGTCGCCGGCTACTACCGCGGCTGGATCGACACCGTCCTGATGCGCATCGCCGACCTCGTGCTGACCCTGCCGCTGCTGGCCGTCGCCGCCGTGCTCGGCCACAACGCGGGCGGCAGCTGGTGGCTGATCGCGGTCGTCATCGCCGGCCTGTACTGGGCCTACGTGTCCCGCGTCGCGCGCGGCGTGGTGCTGTCGCTGCGGGAGAAGGAGTTCATCGAGGCGGCCCGCGCGCTCGGCGCCGGTGACGGCCGGATCATCTTCCGGCACCTGGTGCCCAACGCGCTCGGCTCGGTGATCGTGAACGCGACGATCCTGGTGTCCATCGGCATCCTGCTGGAGACCGCGCTGTCGTTCCTCGGCTTCGGCGTGCGGCCGCCGGACACCTCGCTCGGCCTGCTGGTGAGCAGCGCGCAGACGGCGGTCGACACCCGCCCGTGGCTGTTCTACTTCCCGGGCCTGTTCATCATCCTGATCGCGCTGACGATCAACTTCATCGGGGACGGGCTCCGCGACGCGTTCGACCCCCAGCAGACGAAGGTGCGCGCATGACCTCGTTCGACTCCCAGACGACGGCCGACCCCGTCCTCTCGGTGGAGGACCTCACCGTCCAGTTCCCCAGCGACGACGGCCTGGTTCAGGCCGTCCGCGGTGTGAGCTACCAGCTCGGCCGCGGTGAGGTGCTGGGCGTCGTCGGTGAATCCGGTTCCGGCAAGTCGGTGACCTCGCTGGCGATCATGGGCCTGCTGCCCCGCTCGGCGCGCGTCAGGGGCACGATCAACTTCAAGGGCCGCAACCTGCTGGAGCTGTCCGAGAAGGAGATGACGCGGGTCCGCGGCAGCGGCATCGCGATGGTGTTCCAGGACCCGATGACGTCGCTGAACCCGGTCTACCCGGTGGGCGACCAGATCGCCGAGGCCATCACCGCGCACCACGACGTGCGCAAGGACGTGGCCCGCAAGCAGGCCGTGGAGCTGCTGGACCTGGTGCGCATCCCGAACCCGCAGCAGCGGGCCACGGAGTACCCGCACCAGCTCTCCGGCGGTATGCGGCAACGCGTGGTGATCGCGATCGCGATCGCCAACCGGCCCGAGGTGATCATCGCCGACGAGCCGACGACCGCGCTGGACGTGACCGTGCAGGCGCAGGTGCTGGACGCGCTGCAGGCGGCGAAGCAGGAGACCGGCGCCGCGATGGTGCTGATCACCCACGACCTCGGCGTCATCGCCGGGCAGGCCGACCGGGTGCAGGTCATGTACGCGGGCAAGGTGGTCGAGGCCGGCACGGTCGACGACATCTTCTACACCCCGCGCATGCCCTACACGCTGGGCCTGCTCGGCAGCCTGCCGCGGCTGGACATCAAGACCGACCGGCTCACCCCGATCGCGGGTTCGCCGCCCTCGGTGGTCAACATGCCGCCGGGCTGCCCGTTCAGCCCGCGCTGCCCGATGGCGCAGGACATCTGCGACCGGGAGGAGCCGGTGCTCGCGCCGACCACCGACGGTCTGCACAAGGCGGCCTGCCACTTCAGCGACGAGCTGGCCGGCCGCGAAGCCACTGATCTGTTCAACCCCACCTCGGTCGACGACGTCGACGCGGTGGCCGCGGTGACCCCCGGGGAGAAGACCGAATGAGCGAGAGCGCAGCCGGCGTGCTGCCCGAGCAGGACCAGCGGACCCCCGTGCTGTCGGCCCGCAACGTCGTCAAGCACTTCCCGGTGCGCAGCGGCGGGCTGATCCGGCGTCAGATCGGCGAGGTCCAGGCCGTGTCCGGGGTGTCGTTCGACATCTACGAGCGGGAGACGCTCGCGCTGGTCGGCGAGTCGGGGTGCGGCAAGTCGACCACCGCGCGGGTGGTGCTGAACCTGCAGCCGGCCACCGCGGGCGAGGTGTTCTTCGAGGGCACCGAGCTGAGCAAGCTGCAGCGCAAGCAGATGCAGTCCCTGCGCAGGCAGATGCAGATCGTGTTCCAGGACCCGTACGCCTCGGTCGACCCGCGCATGCCGGTCAACGAGATCATCGCGGAGCCGCTGCGGATCCACAACCTGTACGAAAAGGGCGGCCGGGAGCGGGTGCGCGAGCTGCTCGCCACGGTCGGCCTGCGGCCCGAGCACGGCAACCGGTACCCGCACGAGTTCTCCGGCGGCCAGCGGCAGCGCATCGGCATCGCGCGGGCGCTCGCGCTGCAGCCGAAGCTGCTGGTGCTGGACGAGCCGGTGTCGGCGCTGGACGTGTCCATCCAGGCCGGTGTGCTGAACCTGCTGCAGGACCTGCAGTCGGAGTTCGGGCTGTCGTACCTGTTCGTGTCGCACGACCTGTCCGTGGTCCGGCACATCGCCAACCGCATCGCGGTGATGTACCTGGGCAAGATCGTCGAGACGGCGCCGTCGGAGGAGCTGTTCGAGAACCCGGCGCACCCGTACACGCAGGCGCTGATCTCGGCGATCCCGGTGCCCGACCCGCGCAAGGAGCGCTCGCGGGAGCGCATCGTGATCACCGGTGACGTGCCGAGCCCGGCGAACCCGCCGAGCGGCTGCCGGTTCCGCACGCGGTGCCCGAAGTTCGCGAACGAGCTGACGGATGCGGAGCGCTCGAAGTGCATCGACGAGGAGCCGTTGCTCGTCGACCGGGGGCAGGGCCACCCGGCGGCTTGCCACTACGCGCGGGCGCGGCAGTTGATCTGATTCTCAATCGCCGGCTTCGCTTCGCTACGCCCCGATCGAGAGAGTCCCTCCCGAACCCGATCTTTCAGTGTTCGGTTGCCGAGACACCGCGTCAAGGCGGGAAAGCGTGCCTTGACCCGGTGGCTCGGCAACCGATTGGGCTGGGGATCGGGTTGCGGGAGAGGGGTGGCTCGAAGGGGTTGGTGCGTGGCGTTGCCGGGTGGCGGTTGTGGTCTGTTTCGTGCGAGAGGAAGGCCCCGGTTCCGCCCGGGGGCCTTCGTCGTTGCGGGGTCAGCGGGGGCTGCGGGTCCAGTTCACGGCTTCGCTGAAGGGGCCCAGCAGCGGCGGGCCCGCGGTCATCCCGGAGATGCCCTGTCCCGTGGCGAGCGTGTCGGCCAGCTGGAACAACGGCAGCACCGTGTGCTGCGCCCACAGCTTCGGCTCCAGCTCGGCCAGCGCGTCCGCCAGGGGTTTCTCCCCGGTCAGCGCCTCTTCGATCGTCGTCTGCAGGTTCTCGTCGCAGACGGCGGCCGGGTTCGCCGGGATCACGGCCACGTTCGCCGACGGCGTGGACTGCCCGGGGCGGCAGCCGAACGTCGACGCCAGCACCGTCGCCGCGTCGCCGCCCACCGGGAGCGGCGCCACCGCGATGTCGACGCCCACCGCGCCGGAGTTGCCCGTCGGGGCGGTCGAGCCCTGACTCACCGGCAACGCCAGCAGGTTGGCGAACAGGTCCCGCGGCTGGGCGTTCAGCGTGTTCACCTGGATGCCGGCCGCGATGAGCTGGTTGCTCAGCTCCTTCGCGATGCTCGCGTAGGGCTCCTGCTGCCCCGGCGACGCGACGACCAGCGTGAGCGCCCTGCCGTCCTTGCGCCAGATCCCGGCCTCCTTGACGTAGCCCGCCGCGGTCAGCAGCGACTCCGCCTTCGCCGGGTCCGGTACGCCGTAACCGGCGGGGATCGTCGGTGCGTAACCGGCCTGCGAGGGCCACCGCACCTGCGCGTCGGCCCGCAGGGCGGCCGACGGACCGCCCCCGGTGCCCTCGTCGATCAGCTTGTTCCGGTCGATGATCGCCGACACGGCCTCGCGCACCTGGTCGTCCACCAGCGGACCGTTCGCCGGGCGCAACAGCACCTCGGCCACCCGCGGGCTGGCCACCGTGGCCAGCTGGACGCTCGGCCCGAGCACCTGGAACTGGTTCAGGCCGGCGCTGTCGGTGCGGGACATGACGAACTGGTCGTTGCCGCTGCGCAGCGCGCCGGCCAGGCCGGTGGCGTCGGACCGGCGCAGCACGATCTGGTCGACCGCGGCCGGCTTGTCCCAGTAGCGCTCGTTGCGCTCCAGGATGATCTCGCCGCGCGCGTTGTCCCGCGTCTTGATCGAGAACGGCCCGCCGTAGGCCGGGAAGCTGTCCTGCAGTGCGCCCTGCCAGCCGCCCGGCGCGTCCTTCAGCAGGTGCTGCGGCAGCAGGTTCGAAAACAGCGTCTGCCAGCCCGGGTACGGCTCGGAGAACGTCACCTGGACGCCCTTGCCGCCCTCGCTGGGCTGGATGTTGCTGATCAGGCGGTACCCGGCGGGCTGCACGACACCGGGCTGGTCGCGCATGGCCTCGGCGAGGTAGACGAAGTCCTCCACCGCGATCGGCGCGCCGTCGGACCACGAGGCGTCCTGCCGGATCAGGTAGGTGACCGTGAACGGGTCGGTCGAGGTGACCTCGGCCGAGCGCATCAGCGTGGTGTCGAGCTGGTTCTCGCCGTTGGCGTCGGGCCGGAACACCGACGGCAGCAGCATCTGCGACAGCGCCGTGGTGATCGTGGACTGGTCGGCCAGGTTGTGCGGGTTGTAACCGCCCGCGATGTCGTCCACGCCGATCACGATCTGCGACGCAGTCGGCGCCGCGGGGCTCGACGACTGGGCCACCGGCGACGTCACGACCGGCGGCGGCGGGGTGCTGGTGCAGGCGGCCAGTGCGGTCAGCAGCACCGTGACCAGTGCCGCCGCTTTACCGCTTCCCCGCACGCTGCCTCCCCTGATGAGCCCATGATGGTGTCACAAGGCCTGTAGCCGCGGTACCGAGATTGCCAGACCGGCCGGGACTCGCTGTCACCGGATCAGGTACCGCCGAAAGGTTGACGTTGCTGAGCGTGTCGTGGTTCCCCCCGGAAACGGAACGGGGGACGCCCACCGCGATGGACGTCCCCCGGCCCGGCGAACTCAGCCGCGCGACTTGGCGCGCGAACGCTCCTTGGCCCGCTGCGTGATCTCCAGCGTCACCTTCCGCACCCGCACCGCGTTCGGCGCGACCTCGACGCACTCGTCGGCGGCGCAGAACTCCAGCGCCTCCTCCAGGCCCAGCTTGCGCGGGCGCGCGAGGCGCTCCAGCTCGTCGCCGGTGGAGGAGCGCATGTTGGTGAGCTTCTTCTCCTTGGTGATGTTGATGTCGAGGTCCTCGGCACGCGGGTTCTCGCCCACGACCATGCCCTCGTACACCTCGGCGCCCGGCTCGACGAAGAACGTGCCGCGGTCGGCGAGCTGGATCATCGCGTAGGAGGTGACCGGTCCGGACCGGTCGGCGACCAGCGAACCGCTGTGCCGGGTGCGGATCTCGCCCGCCCACGGGTGGTAGCCCTCGAACACGTGGTTCGCGATGCCGGTGCCGCGCGTCTCGGTCAGGAAGTCGGTGCGGAACCCGATCAGGCCACGCGCCGGGAGCACGAACTCCAGCTTGATGCGGCCGGTGCCGTGCCCGCTCATGTCCTCCATGCGGCCCTTGCGGGCGGCGAGCAGCTGGGTGACCGCGCCGAGGTGCTCCTCGGGGATGTCCAGCGTGAGCCGCTCGAACGGCTCGTGCAGCTTGCCGTCGATGGTCTTGGTGACCACCTGCGGCTTGCCGACGGTCAGCTCGAAGCCCTCGCGGCGCATCTGCTCGACCAGGATCGCCAGCGCCAGCTCGCCACGGCCCTGGACCTCCCAGGTGTCCGGGCGCTCGGTGGGCAGGACGCGGATCGACACGTTGCCGATCAGCTCCTGGTCCAGCCGCGCCTTGACCAGGCGCGCGGTGACCTTGTCGCCGCCGTTGCGGCCAGCCAGCGGCGAGGTGTTCACGCCGATGGTCATCGAGATGGCCGGCTCGTCGACGGTGATCCGGGGCAGCGCCACCGGGTTCTCGACGTCGGCCAGCGTGTCGCCGATCGTGATGTCCGGGATGCCGGCGATGGCGACCAGGTCACCGGCGGAGGCCTCCTGCGCGGGCACCCGCTCCAGCGCCTCGGTGACCAGCAGCTCCGAGATCCGGACGTTCTGCACCGAGCCGTCCTCGCGCAGCCACGCGACGGTCTGGCCCTTGCGGAGCTTGCCCGCGTGGATGCGGATGAGCGCGATGCGGCCGAGGAAGTTCGACGCGTCGAGGTTGGTGACCAGCGCCTGCAGCGGGCTGTCCGGGTCGGCCTTGGGCGGCGGCACGTGGCGCAGCAGGACGTCGAACAGGGGGTCGAGGTTCTCGCTGTCCGGCAGCGCGCCGTCGGCGGGCTGCTCCAGGCTCGCCTTGCCCGCCCGCGCGGAGGCGTAGATCACCGGCAGGTCGAGGACCGCGTCCAGGTCGGCGTCCTCGATGTCGCCGGCCAGGTCGAGCAGCAGGTCGTGGGTCTCCTCGACGACCTCGGCGATGCGGGCGTCCGGGCGGTCGACCTTGTTGACCACCAGCACGACCGGCAGGCCCGCCTGCAGGGTCTTGCGCAGCACGAACCGGGTCTGCGGCAGCGGCCCCTCGCTGGCGTCGACCAGCAGCAGGACGCCGTCGACCATGGACAGGCCGCGCTCGACCTCGCCGCCGAAGTCGGCGTGGCCGGGGGTGTCGATCACGTTGATGGTGACCGGGCCGTCGGCGGTCTGGCGGCGGATCGCGGTGTTCTTGGCGAGGATCGTGATGCCCTTCTCACGTTCCAGCTCGCCCGAGTCCATCACGCGGTCGACGAGCTCGGCACGTTCGCCGAAGGCGCCGGACTGCCGCAGCATGGCGTCGACCAGGGTGGTCTTCCCGTGGTCGACGTGCGCGACGATGGCGACGTTGCGGAGGTCGGTGCGGACCTTCTCGGCGGTAGCTGTGGGCACGCGAGGGCTCCTGAACATTTCGAAGGGATGAATCGCGGGCCCGCTTTGGCATACGCGATCCCGTTCAGGATACCCGGTACCACATTGTGACCAGTGCCACGGTGGATGATCACTTAGGCTCACCTAACCTGAGGGCACCCCCGAGTCGTGGAGTGGTGGTTTTGGGCAAGAAGGACGCGGACCCGCGCAAGGTCGTGCGCAAGCTCATGAAGGCGGGCAAGGTCAAGAAGAAGTGCTGCCGCTCGAAGCCTCGCTGCAAGAAGTGCCCGGTCCTCGCACTCCAGCGGGCGAAGGCGGACATCAAGAAGGCGGCCTAGACGGCGAGCGCCTCGTTCACCAGCCGGAGTTCCGGCGCGGTGCGGGTGGCGCCGAATTCGACGATTTCGTGTCGCGCGAGCCGGCGCAGGCGGAACGGGTCGGAAGCCAGAATCGCCTCCAATTTCACCCGCGGCATCGGCCGCGTGATGATGACGCAACCGGAATGCGGCGTGCGCCGCCCGGCCGTCAGGAACTCGCCCGACCGGAAGTGCCGGTCCAGCCATTTCGCGTGGTCGGCCAGGTAGTAGTCGACTTCCTCCACCGGGGCCGTGTAGTCGATCAGCACGATGTACATACCTTCACGGTAGCCCCGGCGAGTACCCCCGGGAAACAATTCTCAGCCATTTGCCAGTAATCTGTGCAACAGCGGTTCTACATTCCAAAGAATTGCTTTCCGGAAGGCAATGTGGATATTACTTTCGGGCGCTGCTACGCTGCCGGTGTGCGTACGATCGTGAACTTCTGGTGGCCGCCCGCAGGCGGTCCCTCCGACGTGCGCTGAAACCCACGACAAGGCCGCCCGCGCAGGCGGCCTTCGTCGTTCCCGGGGCCGTGGCGGGGGTGGCCACCGACCCGAGGAAGCAACCGATGCGAATTTCCGGGATCACCCCGTCCGGCCACACCCACCTCGGCAACCACCTGGGCGCGATCCAGCGCTGGGTGACCGACGGCGGGCCGGACGACCTGTACTTCGTGTCCGACCTGCACGCCATGACGACCACGCACAACCCGGGGAAGCTGCGCGGCCGGACCAGCGAGATGCTGGCCATCCTGGTGGCGGCCGGGATCCCCGCCGAGCGGGTGTTCGTGCAGTCGGACCTGTCCCGCGAGCTGGGCGCGCTGACCTGGATCCTGGAGTGCACGTGCAGCTACGGCGAGGCCGCGCGGATGATCCAGTTCAAGGAGAAGGGCAGCGGCCAGCCCGGGGTGCGGCTGAGCCTGCTGACCTACCCGGTGCTGATGGCCGCCGACATCCTGCTGCAGGGCGCGGCGGAGGTGCCGGTCGGTGAGGACCAGAACCAGCACGTGGAGCTGGCGCGGGCGCTGGCCCGGCGGTTCAACGGCACCTACGGCGAGGTGTTCACGGTGCCGCGGCCGGTGCTGCCGCCGACGGGCGCGCGGGTGCGGGACCTGAGCGACCCGGCGCGGAAGATGTCGAAGTCCGCGCGGGACGCGGCCGGGGTGGTGTTCGTGCTGGACGAGCCGGACCTGATCCGCCGCAAGGTGCGGCGCGCGGTCACCGACGGGTTCACCGGGGTCGAGTACGCGCCGGAGGAGCGTCCCGGGGTCGCGAACCTGCTGGAGATCCTGGCCGGCTGCCGGGGCGAGCGGCCCGCGGACGTGGCCCCGGAGTTCTCCTCGTACGGGGCGCTGAAGGAGGCCGTGGCGGAGGCGGTGGTCGAGACGCTGCGCCCGATCCGGGAGCGGACGCTGGAGCTGCTGGCGGACCCGGCGGAGCTGACGCGGATCCGCAAGGAGGGCGCGAGCCGGGCCGCCGAACGCGGCGAGCACCGCCTGACTTCGGCGATGCGGCTCGTCGGCGCGGGCAGGTGACCCGAGCTTGCTGATCCGGCAAATTTCCGTGCCCGCCGGGGAGAGCCCGTGCCAGGGTGGCGGCCATGCCGTCCACCAAGCGCCGCCGCGACGCTCGCCCGCCGAGGACCGGGCCCGCGGAACGGGACGTGCTCGTGGGCTTTCTCGACTACCTGCGCGGCGCAGTGGTCGCGAAGGCGCAGGGCGTCCCGGAACCGCAGGTCCGCACCCCCGGCGTGCCGTCGGGCACGAACCTGCTCGGCCTCGTCAAGCACCTCACCCACGTCGAACGTCACTGGCTGCTCGGCGAGCCGGTTCACGACTGGGCGGCCACCTTCCACCCGGAACCGGACGAGAGCGCCGACGACGTCGTCCTCGCCTACCGGGACACCACGGCCAGCGCCAATGACGTGATCGCCGCCTGCCCGGACCTGTCCGCGCCCGGACCGCGACCGGGCGGGCGGCGT
This sequence comes from Amycolatopsis sp. ATCC 39116, assembly GCF_000231075.2. Lineage (NCBI taxonomy): Bacteria > Bacillati > Actinomycetota > Actinomycetes > Pseudonocardiales > Pseudonocardiaceae > Amycolatopsis > Amycolatopsis sp. ATCC 39116. Next base: position 29,381 of record NZ_AFWY03000056.1, read on the forward strand.
GGCGCGGCGCCGTCCCTGCGCTGGACCCTCACCCACTTGATCGAGGAGACCGGGCGCCACGCCGGGCACGCCGACATCCTGCGCGAACTGATCGACGGCGCAACCGGACGCTGACTAGGTCAGCAACCGCCGCAGGTCCGGGAGCAGTTCCAGGTCCGCGGGCAGCCACTCGACGCCGTCCAGGCCGTCCGCGTCGAGCCAGCGCAACGCCTTGTGGTCCAGCGCCTCCGGCCGGGCGCGCTCGTCGGTCAGCGCGGCGGCGAACACGCGCAGCACCAGCCCGGCCCGCAGCGGCACGTCCGGCCCGACGCGCGAGCCGACCACGACATCCACCCCGAGCTCCTCGCGGCACTCCCGCCGCAGGGCGTCCACTTCGGACTCGCCGGGTTCGACGCGGCCGCCGGGCAGTTCCCACAGCCCGGCCACCTCGCGCGGGTACGCGCGCTGCTGGGCGAGCAGGGACCGGCCCCGCACGATGGCCGCTCCCACGATCACCTTCACGAGGTGGAGACGTTACCGGCCGATCGCCAGACGATCTGGAAGCGGGCACCGCCGTCGGGGGATTCGCCGACGGACACCCGCCCGCCGCGCCGCCGCACCGCTTCGGCGACCATCGCCAGCCCGAGGCCGGTGCCGCCGGAGGTGCGGGCGCGGTCGTCGCCCACCCGGTAGAACCGGTCGAACACGCGGTCGCGGTGCTCGGGCGGGATGCCCGGCCCGTCGTCGTCCACGACCAGCCGCACCGTGGAATGCCCGGGCAGCACCGACACCACGATCTGCGATGACGCGTACCGGCAGGCGTTGCGCAGCAGGTTGTTCAGCACCAGCTCGACTTCGGAGTGCGCCGCGTGCGCCCACGCCTGCCCGACCACCCCGGTGACGCGCACGGCGGGCGATCCGGGCGGCAGCCGGTCCGCGGCCGCGCGCGCCTCGGTGAGCAGTTCGACCGCTTCGGCGGGCGGCAGCTCCCCGGCGTCCGACCGCGCCAGTGTCAGCAGTCCGTCCAGCAGCGCGGACAGCCGCTCGGCTTCGGCGAGGATGTCGGCCAGCGTCTCCTGCGCCAGCTCCGGATCGGGGTTCGCGACGGCGACCTCGGCCTGCACGCGGATCGACGCGACCGGCGAGCGCAGTTCGTGCGCGGCGTCGCCGGTGAACCGCCGCAGCCGCTGCGCCGCCTCCTCCTGCCGCGCCAGCAGCGCGTTGAAGTCCGCCGCCAGCGCACGCACCTCGTCGTCGGCCTCGGGCAGCGGCACCCGCTCCCCCGGCGGCAGCGCGCGAACCGTGCGGCGCAGACGGCTCACCCGCCGCAACGCGAACCGCACCACGAGCCAAGTCGCGATCGCGGCGAGCACCGCGCCGATCCCGGCCGCCCACAGCAACCAGGTCGCCGCCTTGTGCACGGCCGCGCGCTGGCCCACCAGCCCGGTCCCGGCCGCGACCAGCCGCAGCTGCCCGTCCGGCGCGGTCACCACCGAGCCCAGCCACCGCATCCGGTCCACGGTCACCGACTGCCCCGCCTTGAGCGCGCGCACGTCACCCGGCCCGAGCGAGGCCGCCGGACCGCCGTCGACCGGCGCGCCCGCGGTGTCGAGCACGCGCAGAGTCACGCCGTCCGGCGGCACCGGCAGCTGCCCCGCGGACACGGCCGCGGCGGCGGGAGCGAGCGCCTCGGACAGCTCGGTGTCGACGGAGGAGTCGCGCAGCGGACCGAGGCCGCGCCCCGCCACGATGGCGAGGCCGAGCAGGAACGCGAGCGTGACCGCGGCGGCCGGCGCCGTGATCCGGAACTGCATGGACCGGCGTTCCCACCACCGGCGGAGGAAGCTCACCCGGGCAGGACCTCGTCCAGCGCGGCGTCGGAGGCCAGGTAGCCGTGGCCGCGGACGGTCCGCACCAGCGCGCCCGCCCCGACCGCGTCGAGCTTGCGGCGCACGTACCCGACGTAGACCTCGACGACGTTGCGGGTCGCGGCCTGCTCGTCACCCCAGACCGCACGCAGCAGCTCGTCCTTGGTGACGACCGTCCCGGCTCGCCCGACCAGCACTTCGAGCAGGCTGAACTCGCGCGGGCTCAACGCGACCGGGTCGTCGTGCCAGTGCACCTCGCGGGTGGCGCGGTCGACGACGAGACCGCCGATCCGCAGCGGCCCGCGCGTCCCCTCGCTGGAGGCGCGCCGCAGCACCGCGCGGATCTGCGCGACCAGCACGACGAACGAGAACGGCTTGACCAGGTAGCCGTCGGCGCCCAGGTCGAGCCCGTCGGCCTGGTCGACCTCGCCGTCCTTGGCCGACACCATCAGCACCGGCGTGGTGATGCCCTGCGCGCGCAGCGCCTGCAGCACCCGGTACCCGGACAGGCCGGGGAGCATGATGTCCAGCAACAGCACGTCGAACGACCCGGTCTGCGCGAGGCGCAGGCCGCTCGGGCCGTCGGGGGCGGTGACGACGTCCATGCCCTCCGCGCGCAGCCCGCGGTGCAGCGCCTTGCGCACACCGGGCTCGTCGTCCACCACGAGGATCCGAGGGTTCACGGTTGTCTAGCATGCCCGGTTTTTCCAGCTCGGGCGCGCGCTCTCAGCGGTCTCTCAGCATCTCAGGGCCATCTCAGGGCGGATCGAGGAGTGTCAGCGGCGGGGAAAGAGCACACTGGTGCTCGGTTGACACAGGGAGAAGAGATGCAGCCGAAGACGAAGGCCATCACCGCCGCGGTCACCGGGTCCGCGCTCGGCGCCGCCGGGCTCGCCTGGCTCGCGATGCCCGCGGCCGCGGGCGAGGCGCCCGAGTTGCCGCCGATCAGCGCGGAGGAGCTGGTGCAGTCGGTGGCCACCACCAAGACGCCGGCGCTGGCGGGCACGGTCGCGGTGGACAACAACCTGGGCCTGCCGGTCTCGACCCTGCCGGGGGGCGCGAGCCTGGACATCGACGCGGCCCGCGTCTACAACGACGGCGCGGGCAACAGCAAGCTCGCGATCGAGCAGGGGGCCAGCGAGCACACCGTCGTCCGCAACGGCGCGACCGTGTGGACGTACAACTCGGCGTCGAACGAGGCCACGAAGGTCACGGTGCCGCCGGAGGCGCTGCAGAAGCCGGAGGAGTACCAGCTCAGCGACCCGGCGACGGCGACGACGCAGGTGCTCGCGAAGGTCCGCGAGAGCAGCACCGTGACGGTCGAGGGCACCGCCCGCGTCGCCGGACGCGCGGCGTACGAGCTGGTGCTGACGCCGAAGCCGACCGAGCGCACGCTGTTGCGCGAGGTGCGCGTCGCGGTCGATGCCGAGAAGCGCGTGCCGCTGCGCCTGGCCGTGATGACCTACGGCACGTCGGACCCGGCGTTCCAGGTGGCGTTCAGCGACATCGCGTTCGCGCCGCAGCCGGCGAGCGAGTTCCAGTTCACCCCGCCGCAGGGCGCGAAGGTGACCGAGGAGCAGGCGCCTGCCGAGCACCCGGACCAGCGGGCCGTCGAGGACGCGGTGCAGGTCAGCGGTGACGGCTGGGACAGCGTCCTGACCGGTTCGTTCCCGGCCGAGGCGCTGGCGCCGCAGCAGGGCGAGCGCGGGCAGAACGTGGACCCGAAGGCCCTGCTGGCGCAGTTCGGCAAGCCGGTCAGCGGCGCGTTCGGCACCGGCTACGTGATCACCACGAAGGTCGGCACCGCGCTGGTCACCGACGACGGCCGCTTCGCCGTCGGCGCGGTGCCGGAGCAGGTGCTGATCGAGGCTCTGGGAGCGAAATGACGGAGACACTGCCGGTGGGCGCTTCGGTCGAAGCGCCCACCGCGGGTCCGGCACTCGCCGCGCGGACCAGGGGGCTGCGCAAGGTGTACCGGACCGCGGTCGCGGTGGACCAGGTCGATCTGGACGTGCCGGAGGGCGCGGTGCTGGGCATGCTCGGGCCGAACGGGTCGGGCAAGACCACCACGATCCGGATGCTGCTCGGCCTGGTCCGCCCGACCGAGGGCGAGGTGGAGCTGCTCGGTCACCGGATGCCCGACGGCGCGCCGCGTGCGCTGCCGGATGTCGGCGCGCTGGTCGAGGGGCCGGGCTTCCACCCGTTCCTGTCCGGGCGGGAGAACCTGCGCCGCGTCGCGGCCGCCGAGCCGCGGCTGTCGTCGGCGGCGATCCCCCGCGCGGTCGAGAACGCGCTGGAGCGGGTCGGGCTCGGGCACGCCGCGCACCGGCGCTACCGGGGGTACTCGCTGGGCATGAAGCAGCGGCTGGGGCTCGCCTCCGCCCTGCTCGTGCCGCGGCGGATGGTCGTGCTGGACGAGCCGACGAACGGCCTGGACCCGGCGGGCACGCGGGAGATCCGCAACATCATCGGCGAGCTGCACGCCGAGGGCGTCACCGTGCTGGTGTCCTCGCACCTGCTCGCCGAGGTCGAGGCGACCTGCACGCACGTGGCGGTCCTGCACGACGGCACGGTGGTGGCGCAGGGCGAGCTGGACGAGCTGCTGGAGTCCGGCACGCCGTCGCTGGTCGTGTCCACTCCGGACGGTGACAAGGCGCTCACCGCCCTGCGCGACAACCGCATCCCCGGCCGGCTCACGCCGGAGGGCGTGCGGGCGGACCTGAGCGCGGCGACCGCGCCGCAGGTGATCGAGACGCTGGTGCGGGCCGGGGTGTCCGTGCACGAGGCGAAGCGGGCCCGCACCGGGCTGGAGGACCTGTTCGCGCGGCTGACGCAACGGGATTCCGAAACCGGGGGCCTGCCGGATGTGGACGAGGGGGCGTCATGACGGCGACACTGGACGCGGCGCCGGTGGAACGGTGGAGTGTGCCGTTCCACCGGCTCTACCGCGCCGAGCTGCGGTGGATCTTCCGCCGCCCGCGCACGCTGATCGTGCTGGGCCTGCTCGCGCTGATCCCGGTGATCGTCGGGATCGGGCTGACGATCGCGGGCGACAGCGGCGGCGGGCCCAGCGGTGGTGAGGGCGACAACGCGCTGCTGGCGTCCGCAGCCGGGAACGCGCTGGTCCTGCCGCTGGCCACGCTCGGGCTGACGCTGAACCTGATGCTGCCGCTGGTCACGGCGATGTCGGCGGGCGACGCGCTGGCCGGCGAATCGGCCGTGGGCACGCTGCGCGGGCTGCTGCTCGCGCCGGTGAGCCGCGGCAGGCTGCTGCTGATGAAGGCGCTCGGGGTCGCGTCCTTCACGCTGGCCGCGGCGCTGCTGATGGCCGTGGTCGCGATGGTGACCGGGCTGGTGATCAACGGGACCGGATCGCTGTTCACGCTGTCCGGCAACACGCTGTCCTTTGTGGACGCCTTGGGCCGGGTCGCGCTGGCGGCGGTGTGGGTGACGCTGCAGCTGTGGGCGGTCGGGGCGATCGCGCTGGCGATCTCGGCGTGCACCGAGCACCCGATGGTCGTCGTGGTGTCGATGCTGGCCGGCGTCGTGGTGTCGACGGTGCTGCTCCTGCTGTCGGCGGTGGACTGGCTGCACCCGTTCCTGCTGCCGCAGTCCTGGACCGCGATCGCGGACATCCTGCGCGATCCGATCCCGGCCGACCAGCTCGGCGAGGGCGCGATCCGCGCCGCGTGCTACGTCGTGATCGGCCTGTCCCTGGCCTACGCGCGGCTGTCCACGAAGGACGGTTAGCCGATCAGGGCGACGCCGTCCGGGTCGGGGGCGATGCTGATCTCGTCGCCCGGGTTGACGTCGGCGGACACCGCCGCGACCGCGTCCACCGTGCCTGCGCTCGTGCGCACGGACAAGCGGACGTTGTCGCGGCGGTGCACCTTGCTCAGCACCTCGCCGGTGATCCCGGCGGTCGCGAGTCGCAGCCCGGTGGGGCGCAGGCCGAGCCGGACCGGCCCGTCCGCAGCGTCCGGGATGGCGACCTCGCCGAACGGGCAGCGCACGATCCCGTCCGCCGCCTCGCCGTCGACGACCGTGGTGACGCCGAGGAAGCGCGCGACGTCCTCGTCCGCGGGCCGCCGCCACACCTCGCGCACCGCCCCGGCCTGCCGGATCTTCCCGGCCTGCAGCACGGCCACGCGGTCGGCGAGGGTGAACGCCTCCTCCTGGTCGTGCGTGACGAGCAGCGCGGTGATCTTCGCGCTGCGCAGCATCTCGGCCAGGTCGACGGCCAGCTGCTCACGCAACCCGGCGTCCAAACCGGACAGCGGCTCGTCGAGAAGCAGCAGGCGGGGCTCCGGCGCGAGCGCGCGGGCCAGCGCCACCCGTTGCGCCTCACCGCCGGACAGCTCGGTCACCCGCCGCTTCTGGTAGCCGGCCAGGCCGACGAGGTCGAGCAGCCGGCTCACGCGTTCCGCGCGCGCGGCCGGCGGCATCCCGTGCATCCGCGGGCCGAACGCGATGTTCCCGGCCACGTCCCGGTGCGGGAACAGCTGGCCGTCCTGGAACACCAGCCCGAACCCGCGCTTGTGCACCGGCACGCGGGCCAGGTCGGCGCCGTCCCAGCGCACGCTGCCCGCGGTGATCGGCTCCAGGCCGGTGATCGCGCGCAGCAGCGTCGACTTCCCGGAGCCGGACGGGCCGAGCAGCGCGAGCACCTCGCCGTCGGCGATCTCCAGGTCCACGCCGGAGACGGCGGTGAACGGGCCGTACCGCACGGTCAGGCCGGACACGGTCAACGCCATGGCTAGAACTCCCCCACCCGGCCGGACGCGAGCCGGTCGATCACGATCACCGCGGCCGCGGTGACCAGCATGAGCAGCGCGCACGCCGCGTACGCCATCTGGTTGTTGAGCTGGCCCGGCCGCGCGATCAGCGCCGCGATCGCGACCGGCAGGGTCGGCGTCTGCGGGCGCGCCAGGAAGCTCGTCGCGCCGAACTCGCCGAGCGCGACGACGTAGCCGAACCCGGCAGCGGCGACGACGGCGCGGAACGCCAGCGGCACGTCGATCTCGCGCCACACCCGCGCCGGGCTCGCGCCGAGGGTGGCCGCGGCCTGGCGCAGGCGGTCGTCGATCGACCGCACCACGGGCAGCACCGTGCGGATCACCAGCGGGATCACCACCAGCGCCTGCGCGAGCGGCACCAGCAGCGGCGACCGGCGCAGGTCGCCGGGCAGCGCGTCGAGCGTGATGAGGTAGCCGAACCCGACGGTCACCGCGGACACGCCGAGCGGCAGCATCAGCGCGGCGTCCATCGACTCGCCGACGCCGCGCGCGAGCCGTCCCGGCGACCGGCGCAACGCGACCAGCAGCACCGACGCCGACACCCCTATGACCATCGCCAGCACCGTCGCGTCGGTCGCGGTGCGCAGCGAGTTCAGCGCCGCGTCCCAGCCGGACACCTGGAGCGTGCCGTCGTTGCCGGTGCTGGACAGCGCCCGGTAACCGGCCAGGCTCCAGCCGTCCGCGGTGGACACCGAGCGCACCAGCAACGCGACGATCGGGGTCAGCAGCAGGCCGAGCACGACCACCGCCGCGCCGACCACGGCCCACTCCCCGCCGACCGGGCGGCGCGCGGTCTCCCGGCGCGACCGCAGCCGCAATGCGCTCTCCCGGCGGCGGCGAGCGGCCGCGCCGAGCAGCAGCGCGCCCAGCACGGCGGCGATCTGCACCAGCGACAGCGCCGCCGCGCCGGTCAGGTCGAGCAGGTTCTCGGTGCGCAGGTAGATCTCGGTCTCCAGCGTGCGGTACCGCGCGCCGCCGAGGATCAGCACCACGCCGAAACTGGTGGCGCAGAACAGGAACACGACGGCGGCCGCGGACGTGATCGCCGGCATCAGCGCGGGCAGCGTCACCGAGCGGAACGCGCGCCAGCGGGACGCGCCCAGCGCGCGGGCGGCGTCCTCGGCCCGCGAGTCCAGCAACGCCCACAGCCCGGCGACCGTGCGGCCGACGACGGCGACGTTGAAGAACGCGTTGGCCAGCACGATGGACAGCCAGCCGCCGTCGGGCCACAGCGCCCGGAACGCCAGGCCCACCACCACGGTGGGCAGGACGAACGGGACGAGCACCAGCGTCCGGACGACCGCCACCCCGGGCAGCCGCACGCGCGCCAGCAGGAACGCGACCGGCAGGCCGGCGACCACGGCGATCAGGGTCGAACCGGCGGCCTGCGCGACCGTGAACCAGGCCAGCCGCCACGTCTCGCCCTCGGCGAGCGCGGCGAGCACCTCGCCGTCGACGAAGCCCAGCCGCAGGATCGCGCCGACCGGCCAGGCGAAGAAGACGACCAGGAACCCGAGCGGCAGCACGGCCAGTGCCGCCAGCCCGAGCCCGGCACGGCTCACTGGCCGAGCAAGGAGCGCCACTGCTCGATCCACCGCTCGCGCCCGGCCTGCACCGTCTCGGCGGGCAGGCTCGCCGGGTTCGGCGGCAGCGGGGCGGCCGTCGTCCACGCCGTGGGCAACGCCACGCCCTCCCGCGCCGGGTAGACGTACATGTTCTCCGCCACTGTGGCCTGGAACTGCTGGGACAGCAGGAAGTCGATCACCTTCTGCGCGTTGGCCGCGTTGGGCGAGCCGGCCAGCACACCGGCGTACTCGACCTGGCGGAAGCAGGTGTCCAGCAGCGCCTTCGTGCGCGGCTTGCCGTCCTCGCCGATCTCCGCGGCGGGCGAGGACGCGTAGGACACCACGATCGGCCGCGGCCCCTTGCCGGAGGAGCCGGAGAAGTCCTGGCCGTAGGCCTCCTCCCAGCCGGCGACGGCACGCATGCCGTTGTCCTTCAGCTGGGTCCAGTAGGCCTGCCAGTTCTGCTCGCCGTAGCGGGCGATGGTGCCGAGCAGGAACGCCAGTCCGGGCGAGCTGGTGGCCGGGTTCTCCACGACCAGCAGGTCCTTGTACTCGGGCTTGACCAGGTCGTCGTAGGTCGCGGGCTCCGGGATGCCGCGCTCGGCGAACCAGGTGGTGTCGATGTTGACGCAGACGTCGCCCACGTCGACGGCGGACAGGCGGTGCTCGGAGTCCACGGCGTAGCGCTGCGGGCCGCGATCGGCCTCGGGGCTGGTGTAGGGCGCGAAGACGCCTTCGGTGAGCGCGCGCGAGGCGAAGGTCGAATCGACGCCGAACGCCGCGTCGCCGATCGGGTTGGCCTTCGTGAGCACCAGGGTGTTGGTGAGCGCGCCCGCGTCGCCCTTCTTCACGACGTTGATCATGATGCCGGTCTGCTGCCGGAAGGCGTCGAGCACCTGCTGCGGCGCGGCGAACGAGTCGTGGGTGACGAGCGTGACCGTGGCCGGGCCGTCCTCCGCGTCGTTGCCGGCCAGCGTGCAGCCCGCGGTCAGGGCGGCGACAAGGCCGACCAGGACGCCCGTGCGGAATCTCATGACCACTCCTCGCTCGTTCCGGCGAGAAAGGTCGGGGCCCTCCCTGCGCCGGCATGATCCGGATCAGGTGCGAACGGTCGCGGGGCGAACCCGCCTCTCAGCCCGGTGGACCCGGACTCCCGTGGCAACCGTGCAGCGTACCCGCCGCCGTACCACCATGGAGCACATGGCGGAACTACTGAGCGAAACCGAGATCTCCGAGGCCCTCAACAAGCTGCCGTACTGGCAGCGCGCGGGCGACGCGCTGGAGCGCACGGCCGAACTCGCCGACTTTCCGCAGGCCATCGCGGTGGTCAACCGCGTCGCCGAGATCGCCGAGGGCGTGAACCACCACCCGGACATGGACATCCGGTGGCGCACCGTGACGTTCCGGTGCAGCACCCATTCGGCGGGCGGGATCACCGCGAAGGACGTGTCGCTCGCCGAACAGATCGACGGCACGATCGACGCGCTGTGATCTAGGCCGGACCGGCAACTTCGCGGCCGGTCCCGTGCGTTGCCCCTGGTGGAGGGAACGCACCATGAGGAAGGTTGTCACGCGACTGGCCGCCGTGGGGGCCGCCGTCGCCTTGTTGCTGGGAGTGCTCGCCGGGACCGCTTCGGCGGTCACGTCCACCGCCGTCGAACCGCCGGGCGAGACGCGCGCGGTGGTGGTCGGGACGCTGGCGTTCGGGTTGATGATCGCCGCGGCGGGGGCCGTGTTCTGGTACACGGCGCGACATCGGGGACCACAGGAGTGATTTCGGTCACGTCGGCCGCCGGTCTGTAACGACAGGGGTGTCGTGGGCGCTGTCACGCGCGGAAGTCCCTGCTCACCCCGAGGTTCGCCGCCATGAACACCACGCCCGCCCTGTCGCCGGCCCAGCGCGCCTGGGTCACCGCTCTGGCCACCGTGATCACCCTGCTCGCCGTTCTCGTGCTCGCCGCGCTGGGCTGAGTTCCAGCAGGTCAAAGGCCCGCCGGTACCCCGGCGGGCCTTTTTCACGCGTAGTTGATCTGTGTCCATGACCACTCGTTGGTGACTTTTCCGTGTCCTATTCGTAATGTCACGGGCGGCCATCCCCCGAACGGCCGAAAAGTCCCCTCCCCGAAAATGGTGATCTTCCGAATGGTGGGTCGACATAGATCCAAAGCGAAATCGCTGAGAGTCCCCCTGGCGATCGGCCTGGCCGCGGCGTTCGTGCTGGGCTTCGCGGTCTGGCTGACCGGCAACTTCAGCAGGCAGGACACGGCCAGCATGGCGGCGCAGATGAAGCCGCTGCCGACGACCTCGGCCCCGACGAGCACGTCGAGCAGCACGACGACGCCGCCACCGCCTCCCCCGCCGGTGACGACGACGCCGCCGGTGGCGCCCCCGCCGGTGACGACGACGCCGCCGGTGGCGCCCCCGCCGTCGACCACTTCGAAGTCGACGCCGAAGTCCACGAAGACGACCCCGAAGACGACGACCAAGGCGGCGAACGCCTGCTCGTCGGTGCTCGAGGGCACATTGCCGCACGTGGCGAAGGTGGGCAACCACATCGCCGCGAAGTTCGGCGTGGACGACATCGGCGGCCGAGCGGGCCGCTCCGGCACGAGCGACCACCCCAGTGGCCTCGCGCTGGACTTCATGGTGGACACGTCCACGGGCAACGCCATCGCCGACTACCTGCTGGCCAACCAGTCCGAGTTCAACGTCAAGTACGTGATCTGGAGGCAGCGCTACAACGACGGCAGCGGCTGGTCGACGATGGAAGACCGCGGCGACGCCACGGCCAACCACTACGACCACGTGCACGTGTCGTTCGAGTCGAGCGGATCGGTGAACGTGACCTGCTGATCGGCGGTTACGGGCTCGACGCCCGCAGTTCACGAGAGAACGCCCAGGCTTCCCCGGCCTGGGCGTTCTCTTGTTCTTTCGGTGGCGCCCAGCCGCCGGCGTCGGGCTCCGCTGGGCCTTGAGCAGGCGCCCTGCCACCTCAGCACGCCCCACCGCTCATGGTCCACCCGCCCTGCGGCACGCGCACCGCCCACCAGCCGGCGCACCGCCCATCGACCCCTAACACCCCCAGAGCCCTCCAGCCCGCCAGCCGGCACACCGCCCACCAGCCCCTGGAACCCCACGGCCCACCGGCCCGCCAGCCGGCACACCATCCACCAGCCCCTGACACCCCGACAGCCCGCCGGCCCGTCAGCCGGCACACCATCCACCAGCCCCTGACACCCCCACGGCCCACTGGCCCGTCAGCTGGCGCACCATCCACCAACCCCTGGAACCCCCACAGCCCACCAGCCCGCCAGCCGACACATCGCCCACGGCTCACCGGCCCGCCGGCCCGCGCACCGCCCACCAGCCCCTGACACCCCCAACGGCTCACCGGCCCGCCAGCCCGCGCACCGCCCACCAGCCCCACGGCCCTCGCGCCGCCCCACCCCACCCCGCCGCGCCCGGAGACCGCGGCCCGGCGCCATGAGCACGCGCTCCGTGGACCCAGGAGCTACTTTCGGTCACCTGATTCCCGCGGCTCGAACGTCCCGGACCGTGTCCCGCTGGTGGCACGGGCTCATCGCGCTCGTCGTGATCGCCTCGCTCGCCGTCCAGCTGGCGCTGATCTTCACCGGCGGTGCCGACGCGAATTCCGGCCAGACCGGGGAGGCGCTCAGCCTCGGGGTCCGCCTGTGGCGGCTCTTCAGCTCCTTCACCATCGAGAGCAACCTGCTCGTGCTCGCCGCCGCTCTGGTGCTCGTGTGGCGCCCCACATTCGACGGCCCGGTCTGACGTGTGGTGCGGCTGGACGCGCTACTGGGGATCCTCATCACCGGGCTGGTGTTCGCGATCGTGCTGGCGCCCCAGGTGCACCTCACCGGAGCCGCCCTGGCCGCGACCGTCGGCTTCCACTACATCTCCCCGTGGGCGACGGTCGCGGCGTGGCTGCTGTTCGGGCCGCGCCCGCGGATCTCGTGGTCGACGGTCGCGGGCGCCTTCGTGTGGCCCTTGGCGTGGCTCGTCTACATCTTCACGCAGGGCGCCTTCACCGACTGGTACCCGTGCCCGTTCCTGGACGTGACGGAACTGGGCCTCGGAGCAGCCATCCGCAACGCGGGGCTCGTCGTGGTGCTCGCCCTGGCGTTCGCGGCACTGTTCAAACTCGCCGACGCCCGGATGCCGGCCCTCCTGCGAGACACGCCGACCCCCGACCACCGGGTGTCGCCCCCGCCGGAGCGATCAGCGCGGTAGGCCGGGTCAGACGTTGAACCTGAACTCCACCACGTCGCCGTCGGCCATGATGTAGTCCTTGCCTTCCATCCGGACCTTGCCGGCGGAGCGCGCGGCGGCCATCGAGCCGGCTTCGACGAGGTCGTCGTAGGACACGACCTCCGCCTTGATGAAGCCCCGCTCGAAGTCCGTGTGGATGACACCCGCGGCCTGGGGCGCGGTGGCGCCCTGCGGGATCGTCCACGCGCGGGACTCCTTCGGGCCCGCCGTGAGGTAGGTCTGCAGCCCGAGCGTGTGGAACCCGGCGCGGGCCAGCGCGTGCAGGCCGGGCTCGGTCTGGCCGACCGACTCCAGCAGCTCGCGCACCGACTCCTCGTCGTCGAGTTCGAGCAGCTCGGCCTCGACCTTCGCGTCCAGGAACACGGCGTCGGCGGGGGCGACCAGCTTCGTCAGCTCCTCGCGCTTCGCCTGGTCGGTCAGCACACCCTCGTCGGCGTTGAAGACGTACAGGAACGGCTTCAGGGTGAGCAGGCTCAGCTCACGCAGCAGCGCGGTGTCGACCTCCTTCTGCGCGGAGAACAATGTCCGTCCGCTGTCGAGGATGTCCTTCGCCTTCTGCGCGGCTTCCAGCGCGGGCCGGTTCTCCTTCTTCGTCCGGGCTTCCTTCTCCAGCCGCGGCAGCGCCTTCTCCAGCGTCTGCAGGTCGGCGAGGATCAGCTCGGTGTTGATCGTCTCGATGTCCGACGACGGGTCCACCCGGCCGTCGACGTGCACCACGTCCGGGTCGTCGAACACGCGGATGACCTGGCAGATCGCGTTGGCCTCACGGATGTTCGCGAGGAACTTGTTGCCGAGGCCGGCACCCTCGGACGCGCCCTTGACGATGCCTGCGATGTCCACAAAGGACACCGTGGCCGGCACGGTGCGGGCGGAGCTGAACATCTCGGCGAGCTTGTCCAGACGCTCGTCGGGCAGCGGCACGACGCCGACGTTCGGCTCGATCGTGGCGAACGGGTAGTTCGCGGCGAGCACGTCGTTGCGGGTCAGCGCGTTGAACAGGGTCGACTTGCCGACGTTGGGCAGGCCGACGATACCGAGGGTCAGACTCACGGCCCGAAGTCTACGGGGCGGGCCCACCACCCGGCCCGGCCGCCCGTTCACGGCCATGTCGGAATTCCGCCAGTCAGGCGCCTGACCTGCTGGCAGGATCGAACCCATGACAGCGATCGCCGCACCGGCCGAGCAGGCGCTCTGGCGCGACAACGAGCGGTGCTACCGCGCCGTCGCCTCGCGCGACGCCCGCTTCGACGGCCAGTTCATCACGGCCGTGCGCACGACCGGCATCTACTGCCGGCCGTCCTGCCCGGCGCTCACCCCGCGGCAGGAGAACGTGCGGTTCTACCCGACCGCCGCCGCGGCGCAGGCCGCCGGCTTCCGCGCCTGCCGCCGCTGCCTGCCCGACGCCGTGCCCGGCTCACCCGAGTGGAACGTGCGCGCCGACCTGGCCGCACGGGCCATGCGACTGATCGCCGACGGGGTCGTCGAGCGCGAGGGCGTGCCCGGCCTGGCCCGCCGCCTCGGCTACTCCGAGCGGCAGCTCGGCCGGGTCCTCACCGCCGAACTCGGCGCGGGACCGCTGGCACTCGCCCGCGCGCACCGGGCGCACTCGGCACGGCTGCTCATCGAGCTGTCCGAGCTGCCGCTGGCCGACGTCGCGTTCGCGGCCGGCTTCGCCAGCGTCCGGCAGTTCAACGACACCATCCGCGAGGTCTTCGCCCGCACCCCGTCGCAGCTGCGCACGGCCGCCGCCGCAGCACGCCGCCGCGCCGGCGCCGCCGAGCCCGAAGCGGGCACGGCCGGGACCAGGCTGTCCCTGCGACTGCCGTTCCGGCCGCCGTTCGACGCCGCCGGGCTCCTCGGCTTCTTCGCCGCCCGGGCCGTGCCCGGTGTGGAGTCCGTCGACGAGCACAGCTATGCCCGCACCCTCCGGCTCCCGCACGGCGCCGCGACGGTGGCGCTGAGGCCGCAGGACGGGCACGTGCGCTGCGGCCTCCGGCTCGCCGACGTCCGCGACCTCGGCGCGGCGGTCACCCGGGCCCGGCGCCTGCTGGACCTGGACGCCGACCCCGAGGCCGTCGCGCGCGTGCTCGCCGCCGACCCGGCACTGGCACCGGCGGTCGCCGCGACCCCGGGCATCCGCGTCCCCGGCGCCGCCGACGGCTTCGAGCTGGTGCTGCGTGCCATGCTCGGCCAGCAGGTCTCAGTCGCCGCGGCGCGCACCGCCGCCGGCCGGCTCACCGCCGCGCTCGGCGAGCCGGTCCCGTGGCAGCCCGACCTCCTGCTGTTCCCCACCGCCGAGGCGGTGGCCGAGCGAGGTCACGAGGTGCTGCGGGGCCCGAAGCGCCGGATCGACGCCATCCTCGCCGCCGCCGCCGCACTCGCCTCCGGTGACGTCGACGTGCACGTCGGACGCGACCCCGCCGAGCTGCGAGCCGAACTCCTCGCCCTCACCGGCATCGGCCCATGGACCGCCGACTACGTGCTGATGCGCGTCCTCGGCGCTCCCGACGTGCTGCTCACCGGCGACCTCGTCCTCCGCAAGGGCGCGGCCGCCCTCGGCATCGCCGACGACATCCCCGCACTCACCGAACGCGCCCAGGCGTGGCGGCCTTGGCGGTCCTACGCCGGCATGTACCTGTGGCGCTCGAGCCAAGCCTGAACCCCGTCAAGGAGAACCGACATGAGCATCGCCCACTGGTCCACGACCGACACCCGGATCGGACCGTTCACCGCCATCGTCGCGAGCGACGGCGCCGTCCTGGCCTCCGGCTGGACCGCCGACCTCGGCGAACTGACTCCCCAGATCTCCCCCTCACTGCGCCCGTCCGAACTCCGCGAGAAGCGCGACCTCGGCGCGGTGAGCACCGCGATCCGCCACTACCACGACGGTGAACTGGACGCGATCGACGACATCCCCGTGCGCCAGCGGTCCGGCGAGTTCCTGCAGCACGCGTGGGACGTGCTGCGCACGGTGCCCGCCGGCAAGCCGGTCACCTACACCGAGTACGCCGCCCTCGCCGGCCGCCCCGCCGCCATCCGTGCCGCGGCCTCGGCCTGCGCCCGCAACGCCGCGGCGCTGTTCGTGCCCTGCCATCGGGTGCTCCGCATCGGTGGCGCGCTGGGCGGCTTCCGCTGGGGCGTGGACGTCAAGCGCTGGCTGCTCGACCACGAAACCCCGTACCGCTCCTGAACTTCACGCCATCTGCAACTCCAAACTCGACCCGGTGCGGGACTTGCGCACCCGCAACCGGGTCGGGATCCGCTGCCGCAGCTCCTCCACGTGGGACACCAGGCCGACCACCCGGCCTCCGGCCCGCAACTCGTCGAGGATGTTCATCACCACGTCGAGGGTTTCGGAGTCGAGCGTCCCGAAGCCCTCGTCGACGAACAACGTGTCCAGCAGCGAGCCGCCGGTCTCCGCCGCGACCACGTCGGCCAGCCCGAGGGCCAGCGCCAGTGACGCGAGGAACGACTCCCCGCCGGACAGCGTCTTCGCCGGACGGACCGTGCCGGAGAAGTCGTCCAGCACGTCCAGTCCCAGGCCGCCCCTCGTGCCGTGCGATCCGGCCGCATCGGAATGCACGAACGAGTAGCGGCCCTGGCTCATCGTCTGCAACCGCGCCGTCGCTGCGATGGCCACCTCTTCCAGCCGGGCCGCCAGCACGTACGACCGCAGCGACATCTTCCGCGCGTTCTGCCCGCGCCCGTTGACCACGTCGGTCAGCGCGTCGAGCTCGGCGAACTCCTCTTCCAGCGGCCGCAGCCGCTCGGTCGCGGCCGCCAGCCGCTCGGCCAGCGTGCCCAGGGCGTCGGCTTGGGCGGTCGCCGACCGCAGCACAGCCACCGCGGCCTCGGCTCGTTCCCGCGCCGCCTGGGCCTTCGCCCTCGCCGACTCGACGTCCACCTCGTCGTCCGGCCCGACCCCGAACAGCTCGGGCTCGTTCAGCGTGGCCCGCGCCGCCGCCTCCGCCGCACCCGCGTCGGCCAGCCGCTTCTCCAGATCACGGACCGTCGCCTCGTCACGCGCGGCAGCCCGCATCTCCTCCACGGTCTCGAAACCGGCTCTCCACAACGCTTCGCGGACCTCCGCGCGCTGACGCTCGAGCTGCTCAGCGGCGCTCGCAGCCGCGGACCGCGCCTCGGCGAGGGCGTCCAGCGCTCGCAGGATTCCCGTCAGGTGCGCGCGCCGGGCGGCGACGTCGGGGTGCTCACCTCGCGCCTCCTCCAGGCGCCGGGCGCGTTCGGCGACGCGCTCGGTCAGCGCCCGGTGCTGGGTCTCGGCGGCCGTGGCCGCCTGCAGTTCGGCCGCGCGCTTCTCTTCCAGTTCCCGTTGCTCGGTCTCGGCCGCCTGCACCTGCTTCGCGAGCGGCGCCCGCTGCTTCGCCAGCGCGTCGAGACCCGCGATCTCCCTGCGCAGCAAGGAAAGTTCCTCGGTCAGCTGCGCTCCGTCCCGGCCCCGCAGCCGTTCACGCAACGCCGCGAGCTTCGTTTCGGCGTCGTGCTTGGCCGCCTCCGCCGCCTTCCGGCGCCGCTCCGCCCGGCTCTCCGCCTCTTCGGCCGCCTGCTCCTGCTCCGGTGAAACTGCCTCCGGCGCCGCCATGGCCGGAGCCGGGTGGTCAGAGGAACCACACACCGGGCACGGCGAGCCGGACGTCAACCGGGACGCGAGCTCGGCCGCCATCCCGTCGAGCCGCCACCTCCGCAGCTCGAGGAACCGTTCACGCGCCTCCTGGTGCTGGTCGATGGCCTCGCGCGCCGCCGCTCCGGCATCCGCCACGGCGCGCTCGGCCGCGGGCAGGCGTTCCGCGTCCCGGACCGCGGCCACCAGTTCGGACTCGCGCTTGCGGACCTCACCGAGCTTCGCCTCGGCGTCGATCGCGACATCGAGCCGCCCCCGCAGGTCCCGCACGCGCTCCGGAATGCCCGCCAGCTTCTCCCCGAGCACCTGGACGCGGGCCCTGGCCTCGCTCGCGGCCTCGGCATGGCGCTCGATGTCCCGTCGATCGCGCACCTGCTGCTCGGCCTCGGCCACCAGCCCGGCGAGCGCACCGGCCTCCTCGCGCAGCTTCCCGGACAGCTTGCGCAACTCCGCGGTGTCCGCCTGCGCGTCCGTGAAGCCGGTCGCCACGAGGGCGGCTGCTTTCCGCTCCTCAGCCACGCGGGCTTCGTCCAGCTGCGTCGCGCACCGGTCCGCCTGTGCCGCGACACCCACCACTGCCGCCGCGCGCCTCGCCGACTCGAGCTCGGCGGCCCAGCGCTTCCGGTCCTCTTCCTGCTCCGCCAGTGCCGCGAGCCGCCGGTGCGCCTCCCGCACCCGGCGCACGCGTTCCGCCGCCGACAGCCGCTCGGCCAGCAGCTCGTCAGCCGATTCGCGCGCCGCCCTGGCACGTTTCTCGTCCTCGCGGGCCTGCTCCACACTGGAGCGGATCCGCTCGCCGGTACGCGCGACCCAGCCCGCGACGTCCTCTTCAGGCACGTCCTCCCCAGCCACCTGGGCGAACCGCGCCGTCCACTCGCGCAGGTCCTGGCGCTGCTGGTCGAGTTCGCGCCGCCGGTCCGCCCGCCGCTCCCGGAACCAGCCCTCGACCTCGGCGAACCGCTTCGTGCCGAAAAGCCGCTCCAGCAGCTTCTCGCGCTCGTCGGTGTCCGCGCGCAGGAAGCGGGCGAACTCGCCCTGCGGCAACAGCACGACCTGGAAGAACTGCTCCGCGCTCATCCCGAGCAGGCGCTGGACCGTGCGGCCGACCTCGTCGATCCGCGTCAGGCCCTCGGGGGGCTGGCCGGCGGGCGGCGGACCGACCCACCGGAGCACCGCCTTCGCCTGCTGCGTCGTCGTTCCCTCGCCACGCCGCTTCGGACGCTGGTACTCGGGGCTGCGCTGCAACCGCAGCCGCTGCCCCTGCACGGTCAGTTCGAGCACGACCTCGGTCGGCTCGTCCGGATCCGCCAGGTCGCAGCGCAGGCGCTTGACCTGACCGCGCGCACCGGGAACCGTGCCGAACAACGCGAACGCCACCGCGTCCAGCAGCGTCGTCTTGCCCGCGCCGGTGTCGCCGTGCAGCAGGAAGAGCCCGTCGGCGCCGAGCGCGTCGAAGTCGACGACCTCGCGGGACCGGTACGGTCCGAAGGCCGCCACCTCCAGCCGGTGCAGTCTCATGCCGCGTCCTCCCTGTCCGCCTTCTCCAGGGCCGTCCGGAGCAGCGCGGCTTCACGCTCGTTCGGCGGCGCGCCACGGCAGTCGTCGAGGAAACCGTGCGCGATCTCCTCGTCGGACCGGCCCCGCACCGCCGCGGCGTACCGCAACGCGGCGGACGTCTTACCGTTCTCCGGCTGCCACTCCAGGTGCACGGCGTGCGGGAACCGCTCCCGCAGCAACCGCATCGCGTCCACCGGACGGACGGGGTCGGTGAGCGTGACCGACAGGTAGCACTCGGCCAGCTCGTCGTGCGCCGGGTCGGCGAGCAGGTCCGCGAGCCTGCCGGTGATCTTCGCGAGCCGGCGCGGAACCGGCAGCTCGTGCCGCCGCACGCCGGCGAGGCCGGACGCGTCGAGGTCCACGATCCACACAGATTTCCGTTGCTGCGCCTCGGAGAACGAGTAGGCGACCGGGCTGCCCGAGTACCGCAGGTGCTCGGCGAGCGTCTGCGGGCCGTGCAAGTGTCCCAACGCGACGTAGTCAGCGCCGTCGAAGACCGCGCCGGGAACCTGTTCCACACCGCCGATCGCGATGGACCGCTCCGATTCGGTCGGCGCGCCGCCGGTCACGAACGCGTGCGCGAGCACGACCGAGCGGGTTCCCGGCGCGCGATCCGCGAGATCGGCGCGGATGCGGCGCATCGCTTCGGTGAGCACGCCCGTGTGCCCGCGAGCGCCCGTAACGCCGAGCGCGTGCCGCGCCGGTTCCGGCTCCAGGTAAGGGATGCCGTAGAGCGCGACCGGCCCGTGCTCGTCGTCGAGCAGGACCGGGTCGGCGATCCGGTCGATCGTGGTCCGCAGGTGCAGACCGCCCGCGGCGGCGAACTCGCCGAACGCGCCCAGCCGCGGGGCCGAGTCGTGGTTGCCGGAGGTCAGGACGATGTGCGCGCCGGCGTGCCGCAGGCGGCTCAGGGCGCGGTTGGCGACCTGCACCGCCTCGGCGGACGGCACGGCACGGTCGTAGATGTCGCCCGACACGAGGACGACGTCCACCCCCTCGGCGGCCACCACGTCCGCGAGGTGCGCGAGCACGGCGTCCTGCTCGGCGAGCAGGTCCAGCCCGTGGAAGGTGCGTCCGACGTGCCAGTCGGAGGTGTGCAGGAGTCTCACGTGGCCCAAGTTAGGAGGGGGGTCCGACAGAATCCCGCAGACACACCGCGATGCTTCACCCGAACGTGTGTTCGGAGTGGATCCGCGCGGCCGGGCCCCGTTTTTGTCGGTGCCCTCCGTCATGATGCGGTCACGTTCTCGACGATCAAGAAAGGAGGGCGGCAGTGGCCTCCACCGTGATCAGCACGGCAGCCGTCGCGATCGCTTTGGTCCTGGTCGTGGCGGTCGCCCTGCTGTGGCGGCTCTACGGCGACAGCATGCGCCGCGCGGACGCGGCGGCCCGCCAGGTCGAAGCCGAGCGGTCACGCGTGGATCAGCAGCAGGCCGCGCTGCGCAGGTACGAAGTGGCCTTCGCCTCGATCACCGGCAGGGGCGAACTGGGCGAGCAGGTACTGGCGGAGACCGCGCGGGCGCTGGGGTTGCGCGAGGGGCTGCACTACACACTGCAGACGGACCTGGGTGGCGGTGGATCGGCCAAACCGGACATGGTGCTGCGGGTCGGTGGCGACCGGGCCGTGCCGGTCGACGCGAAGGCGAGCCTGGCCTGCTGGGCGGAAGCGGTCGAGACCGACGATCCGGACGAGCGGATGGACGCGTTGCGGGTCCACGTGCGCAACCTCCGCTCCCGGGCGGCCGAGCTCGCGGGCAAGGGGTACCAGCGCTGGGCCGACGCGATCTACGGCACGGTGATGTTCGTGCCGTCCGACGCGGCTGTGGTGGCGGCGCTGGACACCGATCCCGAACTGCTGCGCTGGATGCTCGACCGGCGAGTGTTCCTGTGCGGACCGACCGGGTTCGCGGTGGTGGCGTCGGCCGCGCTGTTCGCCGCGAGCGACCGGGCGGTGGTGGACGACATCGAGCGGGTGCGGGCCGGCGCGGCGGCCGCGCACCGGGCAGCGGGCAACGCGGTCGAGGCTCTCAACCTCAGCAGCACCCACCTGCAGCGGTTCCTGTCGGCGCGCCGGCGGGAGATGGAGGCGCTCGAAGGGTTCCGGGCAGCCGTGGCGCCACTGTCGGACGCGGCCGCCAGCCCGACCGAGGTGGCGCCCATCCGAAGGGGGGACGAGATAGCCGCGAGCTAGCGAAAAATTCGCGTTACCGGCAGGTTGCCAACACGGCCGGACGAGCCGAAACCCCTGATCACGACGGGTTCCCGCGGGGGCGCGCCAGTGGTCTGAACCGCATCCTCGCCGGGATGGGGAGCCAGTGGGGCCGGCTACAGGTTACGGTGTTGCCTCGTGACCGCCATTCCCGATCGCCGGAGCGATTCCGACGCCGACGACATCCCCGTGCCGTGGGATCAGCGTCCCATCGTCGGTGAACGCCGGGGCCTGCCGTGGTGGGGTGCCGTGCTCCTCGCCTTCGGGCTGGCGGTGATAGGCGCGGTCATCGACATGCAGACGCAGAACAAGCTCGGCTGGCTGTTCCAGGGCGCGTACTTCGTCGGCGCGGTGGGCGCGGTGTGCGGTGTGCAACGACGCAGTCTGTTCGGGCCGATGGTGCAGCCCCCGCTGATTCTGGGGATCACCGTGCCCGGGGTCGTGCTGCTGGTCTCCGGGTTGCCGGACAACAGCGACATGCTGACGAAGGTGCTGGCGGTCGGCACGCCGCTGATCAACGGTTTCCCGACGATGGCGATCACGACGGGCTGCACCCTGGTGCTGGGCATCGTCCGGATCTACCGCGAGCGCGACCCGGACGCGAAGCCGAAGGCCGGCGACGGCAAGCGGCCCACGGACCCGAAGCGTCCCGGCGGGGAGGCTCGTGGTGGTGCGCCGCGGGGTGACGCGCCGCGTCGGCGTCGTCCGGCGGAGGACCGTGCCGGCTCGGAGGACCGTCCGGGCGGTGACGGCGCTGCCGCGGGTGCGGTCGCAGCCGGGCGTGGTGTGGCGGGGCGACGTCCCGGGCGCCGCCCGGTCGACGACGACCCGCGTCGCGCCGCGGACGACGCGCCTCGGCGCGGTCGGCGCGTTGCGGACGGTGGCGCGCGACGTCCGGCGGAGGACGACCCGCGCCGGGA
>NZ_AFWY03000055.1:0-52105 GCF_000231075.2 Amycolatopsis sp. ATCC 39116
TCGGGCTGGGGCGCGCGGCGGGCAGGTGCCGCGACGCCGTTCGGCTTCGGTGGCTCCGCGAAACCGTTCGCGTGGCGGCCCGGTGCAGCAGCCCGGCTCGACGGCTCCGGCGGCTCCGCGAAACCACTGGCGTGCCGTGCGTCGGCGCGAGGCGGGGTCTTCGTGAAGCCGCTCGGGTGGGCGGCACCGTTCGAGGACTCCGGCGCTTCGGCGAAACCGCCGGTGTGGCGGCCCGGTGCAGCAGCCCGGCTCGACGGCTCCGGCGGCTCCGCGAAACCACTCGCGTGCCGTGCATCGGTGCGGGGCGGGGTCTTCGCGAAGCCGCTCGGGTGCGCGGCACCGTTCGACGGCTCCGGCGCTTCGGCGAAACCGCCGGTGTGGAGACCCGGCGCAGCGGCCCGGCCCGAGGGCTCTGGCGCTTCGGCAAAACCACCCGCGTGGCGGCCTGGCGCAGCGGCCCGGCCCGAGGACTCCGGCGCGTCCGCGGCACCGGGTAGCGGCTTCGGGGTGAAGCTGTTCGGGGTCTCGGGTGACGGCTCGCCAGCTGGCGCCGCGCCGCGGCGTGGGGGTACGGCTCGGCGGGGCTGCTGGGCGGGCGGCAGGGGCGCGCCTGCCGTGCGGCCGGTTGCCGGGGAGCGGCGTTGCGGTGGGGGCTCCGGCGCGCGCGGCTCCGGGCGGGCCGGGGGTGCGCTCCGGCGCGCCACCGCCGGCGCCTGGTCCGCGGGCGCCGTGTGCGCGTTCGACCGGGCGCCATCGAACCTCGGGCGGTATCCGGTGTGCTGGGCTACCAGATCCGAAACGTTGATGCCGCCGTGCGTGTCCAGGGAACGCCTGCGTCGCCGGCCGTTGGGGGCGTCGTCGTCGGCTCTGTGACCGGGGCCTGCGGCGTGGTCGTCTGGCACCCGGTCTCCTCTCCCTCGGTCGCGCCGGCCCGCCGGGAGGGGACCGTCTCAGTGATCATCGCCGGGACGGCGAGCATCGTTATCGTAGA
Source organism: Amycolatopsis sp. ATCC 39116 (assembly GCF_000231075.2). Taxonomy (NCBI): domain Bacteria; kingdom Bacillati; phylum Actinomycetota; class Actinomycetes; order Pseudonocardiales; family Pseudonocardiaceae; genus Amycolatopsis; species Amycolatopsis sp. ATCC 39116. The sequence goes on from NZ_AFWY03000055.1 coordinate 992, forward strand.
GATACTCGCGGGTCCTGACGACACCCTCCTGCTGATTTTTTTACATAGCGTGCGCCAAAGCGGGCCGAGTGCGACAAACGGGGTGATGCCGCACACCGGCAAAACGGGGAAACGACCGCCGTCAATTACTGACAGTGCTCAAGCACGCGGACTCCGCCGCGTTCGCGGTACGCGACCCGGTTGCGCCCGGCGTGCTTCGCGGCGTAAAGGAGGTCGTCGGCCATCCGCAGCTGCTCCGGACCGCTCACCGGCTCGTGCGAAACACCCACGCTGATCGTCACGCCGAGCCCGGGACAAATCTCTGACCAGGCGTGTTGCGCCACCCGGCGCCGGGCGTGCTCGGCTATCCGCAGCGCCGTCCCTGGCTGGACCTCCGGCAGCACGAGCATGAACTCCTCGCCGCCGTAACGCGCGCAAAACCCCGGCGCGGGCACGCCTTCGCGCAACAACTCGGCCACCCGTCGCAACACCTGGTCACCGATCAAGTGACCGAACGTGTCATTGACGCTTTTGAACAGATCGATGTCGATCAACGCGACCGCCAACGGGGTCCGCGCGTCCCCGAGCAGATCGGCGAGCCGGTTGTCCAGGTAACGGCGGTTGTAGACCGCGGTCAGCGCGTCCCGCAGGCTTTCCTCACGGGCCTGGGCGCGCTCGCGGCGGAGGCGGTCGAACTCACGGCGCAACTGCTCCGGGATCTGCGGACGGGCGGTGCGCGCGATGCCCAGCGCTGTCCTCAGGTGCTCGTAGGCCGTGCGGAAGTCGCCCTGCGAGGCGTGCAGTTCCGCGATAGCCTCGTGCAGGCTCAGCAGGTCGGTCTCGTCCGGCCGTGCCCGCTCCGAGGTCACCCGTTCCACCTCCGTCATTCAAGTCATGTCGTCTGGTTAGACGCGCGGCTTGAGCAATCGATACGGGCCAACACGAATATCGCTCAATGGGACGACCGGGCATCGCTCTCCGTGGCGAACGACGCGTCCGTTTCCCGCCAGCGGCGCCATCGGTGGATCGTGAAGCTGAAACCGTGACACACGTGGAGATCGAGCCGAACATCCTGTACTTCGGCACGCCGGTGGTGCTCGTCAGCACGGCCGGCGACACCCCCAACCTCGCCCCGATCTCATCGGCGTTCTGGCTGGGCTGGCGCGCGATCATCGGCATCGGCGCCCGGTCGCAGACCGCCCGGAACCTGCGGCGCACCAGGGAGTGCGTGCTGAACCTGCCATCCGTGCGCGAGGTCGACGCAGTCGACCGGCTCGCCCGCACCACCGGCACCGCCGAGGTCCCGGAATCCAAGCTGCGCCGGGGATACCGCTACGAGGCGGACAAGTTCGGGGTGGCCGGCCTGACCGCGGTGCCGTCGTCGACCGTGGCGCCGCCGCGCGTCGCGGAGTGCCCGGTGGCCTTGGAGGCGGTCGTCGAGGCGATCCACCCGGTCGCCGCGGACGACGAAGCGCAGCTCGGCAGCATCCTGTGCTTCGAACTGCGCGTGCAGAAGGTCCACGTGCACGACGAGATCCGCATGCCCGGCACGACCGACCGGATCGACCCGGACCGGTGGCGGCCGCTGATCATGAGCTTCCAGGAGTTCTACGGGCTCGGCGGGAAACTGCGCCGCTCGGAACTGGCCCAGATCCCGGAGGTCCTGTACCGCAGCCCGGATGTCGACCGGGCGAAAACCGGTGTGCGGCCCGGGCAATCCGAGCCGCACACCGGCAACGGGACTACGCGACGACGGTGATCCGGTCGGCCGGGGGCGGCGTGACCGGCGAGTGCGCGCCGAAGTACGCGATCAGCGCGTCCAGGTCCACCGGGCCGCCGGCGAGGTCGGTGCCCTTGGTGAACTCGGTGAAGCCGTCCCCGCCGCCGGCGAGGAAGTTGTTCACCGACACCCGGTAGGTGGCCGCCGGGTCGACCGGCGTGCCGTTCACCGTGATGTCCCGCACCTTCGACCCGACCGGCGCGGACGCCGAGTAGGTGTAGTGCAGCGACGACGAGATCTGCAGGATCCGCGTGGTGGTGGCGGTCCACTGCTGCTCGAGCACGTTCTTCAGGTTCGCGCCGGTCAGCGTGATGGTCTGCATGATGTTCCCGAACGGCTGCACGGTGAACGCCTCGCCGTAGGTCACCACGCCGTCGCCCTCGCCCGCGGGCGAGGACGCGTAGTTGAGGTCGGCGCGGATGCCACCGGGGTTGGTGATGGCGATCTGCGCGCCGTTCGCGGCGGTGGCTTCGAGCTGCGCGTCGGCGATCACGTCGCCGAGTGCCGACTCGCCGGAGGCGGCGCCGGCCGCCTTCAGGTCGCCGGTGATGGCGCCGATCTGCTCGTTCGCGATCGGCGCCGCCTTGGTCACGGCCTCGTCGACCAGCTTGGCCACGGCCGGGTCGGGCGTGACGTCGCGAGTGACGATCTCGTTGTGCGCCACGGTCGCGCCGCGCACGACGTCCCGGGTCCGCTTGTCGATCTTGAGGTCGACGACCGACAGCAGGCGGCCGAACGACAGGCCCTGGATCACCGGGCGCGGGTTGCCGGCCGGGTCCGCGATCGAGCAGTTGTACTGCTGGTGGCTGTGGCCGGTGAAGATCGCGTCGACGCTCGCCGAGACGCCCTTCGCGATCTGGCTGGCCGGGCCGGGGCTCACGGTGCAGGAGTCCGGGCCGCCGCCCTGCGTGTTGTCGCCCTGGTGCAGCAGCACGACCTGGGCCTTGATGCCGAGCCGGTCGAGCCAGCCGGAGGTCCGGTTGATGGCCTCGACCTCGTCGCCGAACTCCAGGCCCTTGATGGCCTCGGCCGAGACGACCGTCGGCAGGTCCTTCAGCGTGGCGCCGATGACGCCGATCGGCTGGCCGCCGGAGAACTCGACGGTGAACGGCAGCAGCGCGGGCGCGCCGTTGTCGAAGTACACGTTGGAGCCGAGGAACGGGAAGTCCGCGCCGCCGTAGCTGTCGCGGAACTGGCAGCCGTCGGCCGGGTGGCAGCCGCCGAACTGCATGCGCTGCAGCTCCTGGTAGCCCTCGTCGAACTCGTGGTTGCCGACGACGGAGGCCCGCACGCCCATCTCGTTGAGGAACTCGATGGTCGGCTCGTCGTGGAACAGCGCGGAGGCCACCGGCGAGGCGCCGACGTTGTCGCCCGCGGACAGCAGGATCGAGTTCTTGACCTCGCTCTCCAGCTGCTTGACGTGCGTGGCCAGGTAGGCCGCGCCGCCCGCGTTGACCGTCGAGCCGTCGGGCAGGGTGACCCGGCCGGACGAGCCGGACGGCGGTTCGAGGTTGCCGTGGAAGTCGTTGAAGGTGATCAGCCGGACGTCGGTGGTGCCGGACGGCTGGGCCGCGGATGCGGGCGCGGCCGAAACCGCGACGGCGGCCACCGCCGCGGCGGTGGCCGCTACGCAGCGTCGCAGCACGCGAGGTGAAGGGGACATCTTTCCTCCGGTCAGGGGCGTACCGGCGCGATCTAACCTCCGCGGCGCAACGACCACCAGGCCCGAAAGGTGGAAGGCCGGTGAAATGTCGGCCGTTCGGCCGATGCCGGTGATCGTCGCCGGGCTTCTCGGCCGATTCGGCGGGCCAGGTGGTCGCCATAACGTCGAAGCATGACGACAGCGCAGGTCAACGCACTCCACTTCGGACTGATCGGGTTCCTCGCCATCTGGGGGACCGTGCTGGTCCCGCAACTGGTGCTGCAGCACGTCCGGTTCGGGCGGATCGTGCCGGGCCGCGTCGTGACGACCGCCACGCTGATCGCCTACGCGTCGTTCGCGCTCGCCGTGACGTTCCTGCCGCTGCCGAACGCAGGCGGGCGGCGGCTGGCCCAGACCATCCAGCTGGTGCCGTTCCAGTGGATCGCGGACGCGCGGCGGGAGGCCGTCGAGGACGGGATCAACGCGCTGTCCACGACGGCCTTCGAGCAGATGACCCTGAACGTGCTGCTGTTCGTGCCACTGGGGTTGTTCGCGCGGCTGCTGTGGAAGCGGGGGTTCACCGGGGGCGTGCTGCTCGGCTTCGCGATCTCGCTTGCCGTGGAGATCACGCAGCTGACCGCGAACTTCGGGACCGCGCCGTTCCAGTACCGGATCTTCGACGTCGACGACCTGATCACCAACACCACGGGCGCCGCGCTCGGCTGGATCGCCGCCACGCTGTTCCTGGTGCTGCGGTCAGCCGTCCAGCCGGTCCGCGAGCCTGCGCGGCGCGAGCGGGTCCACCTCACCGAGGCGCGCTAGGGCGGCGGCCCGCTGGTGGGCCTTGCGCCTGGCCGCCCGGCGGTCCTCCCAGGTGACGACCACGCCGGCCGCCAGGAAAACCAGGACTACGAGCCCGAGGACGATCGCGAATTCCACGCCGCCTCCTTTGGCGTCGTGCTTGTGTGGCAGATCACATACCGTACTCGGGTCGTGGTGAATCCGCCACCTCCGTCCGTTTCGCGGCGAACCAGCGGTGGTCCGGGGTGCACCAGTGGGAGAAGCGGAGACCGGCTTCGGCGAGGCGGACCCGCAGCTCGGACTCGGTCAGCCGGCGAGCGGTGAACGGCTGCTCCCACGACCGCCCGCGCGCTTGGTAGCGGACAGTCGCGCTCAGGAGCGGCCCGTCGCGGCTGATGCCGGAGAGGCTGACCAGCACCTCGCCGAGCCGGCCGCCGCCCTCGGTGACCGTGTCGAACCAGGACGGCGGGTGCCACTCGACGAGCGCGACGCCGTCACCGGCCAGGTGCCGCGCCACCGTCGCGAGCAGGGCGGCGCTGTCCGGCTGGTTCACCAGGTGGCTGGCCAGCAGGACGACCGGGAAGCGCCGCCCGAGGTCGAGGTCCTCGATGCTCGCCTGGACCGTCTCGGCGCCGCGGACGTGCGCCAGCATCTCCGGCGAGTCGTCGACCGCGGTGACCGGGTGGCCCAGCTCGGCCAGCCGGTGGGCGATGCGGCCGGTGCCGCAGCCCAGGTCGAGCACCGCGGCGCCCGGCGGGGCCGCCCGGTGCACGATCTCCGCTTCGCCTGCCGGGGGCAGCAGGCGGTAGACCTCGACCGGGGAGCCGTCGGCGGTGGTGGCGTCCATGCGGCCAGTGTCGGCCGGTCAGGGCCGCAGGCGCCAGAGCGACACCACCTCCCGGGACCGCGCCTTCGCGAGCGGGTCCTCGCCAGGGAACCGCCGGCGCGGCGCGTCCAGCCGGTCCACCACGGTGAGGCCCGCGGCGGCGAACCGGGTCAGCAGCTCGGCGCGGGTGCGCAGGCCGACCAGCTCCGCCAGGTCGGACAGGACCAGCCACGCCTCGCCACCGGGCTCCAGGTGCGCGGCCGCACCGCCGAGGAAGCCCGTCAGCATCCGCGATCCGGGGTCGAACACGGCGGCGTCCAGCGGGGAGTGCGCCGCGCCGGGCAGCCAGGGCGGGTTGCAGACCACGAGGTCCGCGCGGCCCGCCGGGAACAGGTCCGCCTCCACCACGCGGACCTGGGGCAGCCCGAGCCGCCGCACGTTCTCCTCGGCGCACGCCACGGCAACCGGGGAGATGTCCGTCGCCACCACCTCCGGCACCCCGCGGCGCGCCAGGACCGCAGCGAGCACCCCGGTGCCCGTGCCGATGTCGAACGCTGTGCGGACCGCGGGCAGCGGCGCGCGGGCCACCAGCGAGACGTAGTCCTGGCGGGTCGGCGAGAACACGCCGTAGTGCGGGTGGATCCGCGCGCCCAGCTCCGGCACGGGCACGCCCTTCACCCGCCACTCGTGCGCGCTCAGCATGCCGAGCAGCTCGGTCAGCGGCACCAGTCCCGGCACGCCACCGGCCGCCCGGACCGCGTCGCGCACGTCCGGCGCGCGCGGCAGGTCGATCCGCAGGTCGGGGCCGAGTTCGACCAGCAGCATGCCGAGCACCCGCGCCCGGTTCCGCCTGGACTGGCGGTAGCGGTAGAAATCCGCCGAGCGCGCGGGCAAGCGCTTGCCCATGGCGGCGAGCAGGCGGCGGGCGGCCGGGAAATCGTCGCGCCACAGCAGGCGGACGCCTTGGGACGCCAGCCGGACGGCTACTTCAGGACGCAGGTCGGCGCCGACTTCGATCGGGGGTTCCACGGAAGGCTCCAGGGCAGGGAGCCGCCTTCGGGGGCACGGCCGTCCGAAGACGGCTCGAAGTGGGTGTCACAACGGCCGTCACACGGACGGCGCCCACCAGTCCAAGGCCACGCACACGCAGAACACCCGGACAGCCTAGCCCGCCTCGCGCGGCGGGAGCACGCAGAATTCGTTGCCCTCCGGGTCCGCCAGCACCACCCACGGCAGGCCGTCGTCGTCCGACAGCACCCGCGCGCCCAGCTCCACCAGCCGTGCGACCTCGTCGGCCTGGCTGCCGCCCTCCGGCGCCAGGTCCAGGTGCAGGCGGTTCTTGACGACCTTGTCCTCGCCGACCGGCTGGAACACCAGCATCTCCTGGTCGTCCGAGCCGACGTTCACGTACTCGACGCCCTTGTCGTCCCGCCAGCGCCGGATCTCCTCGTAGCCGAGCGCGCGCGACCAGAACCGCGCGAGCGCTTCGGCGTCGTGGCAGTCGACGGCGACGGCTAGTATCCGGCTTCGCATGGCTTCCTCCCGACCCACCAGAGAACAGCTCGCCGCAGCGGCGGGGACGACCATCCCGGACGTCCTCCGGCCAGGCCTGGACGTGCTGTTCTGCGGGATCAATCCCGGCCTCTACTCCGGCGCCACCGGTTACCACTTCGCCCGCCCCGGTAACCGCTTCTGGCCGGCGCTGCACGCGTCCGGCTTCACCCCGCGCCGGTTCGACCCCAGTGAGCAGGACGAACTGCTCGACCTCGGTCTCGGCATCACCAACGTCGTCAACCGCGCCACCGCCCGCGCCGACGAGCTGACCGGCGACGAGCTCCGCGCCGGCGGCGTCCGGCTCGCCGCGAAGGTCGCGGAGTACCGGCCGCGCTGGCTCGCGGTCGTCGGCATCACCGCGTTCCGGACGGCGTTCGACCGCCCGAAGGCGACCGTGGGCCGCCAGCCGGACCCGCTCGGTGAAACACGCGTGTGGGTGCTGCCCAATCCGAGTGGTCTCAACGCACACTGGACCCCGACGACACTCGCCGAAGCATTCGCCGACCTGCGGAACTCGGTTTACTCAGAGTAGTGCGCGACACAAGCGGGTGAACCCGCGTCACGCGGACGGCCCTGACGGGTCAGACAATTGACGGGTGTCGGTCGTGGCCGGTTCCAGCAGGGAGGATCGGGTCAAGGCGCCACGGAAGCCCGGGCGGACGTCGAGGGGGGCGGACCGTCCTGGCGGTGCTGCTCCCACGGCCGGCCTTGCCGAGACGAGGTTCTTTTCGTGATGACGCGCAGTAACGACCCCAGCAGGGTGCCGCAGGGACCGCCGGCCGGCCGCAGCGTGGGTGTCGCCGCTGTGGACCCGGTGCCCATCTACCGCGAGGGCCTGTCCGGGCTCGTGCAGCGCACGCAGGGGATGCACTGGGCGGGACAGGCCATCAACCCGCACGGCGCGCTGCAGCTCGCCGAGCAGATCCACCCCGACGTCATCCTCGTGGACTCCGGACTCGACCCCCGCGGGCACCTCAGCAAGCTGCTGATCGCCGGCGACCCGGCGCTGATCGTGATCGCGCTGGTCCGGGAGGCCAACCGCACCCCGGCGTTCCTGCACGACGCCATCGCGGCCGGCGTGCACGCCGCCATCCCGCGCTCGGCCGAGTCGCGCCGGCTGGTCGAGGGCATCCGCCGCGCCTACCTCGACCGCCGCTACGTCGACCCGTCGCTGGTGACCCTCGTGTCCGCGGCGCGCCAGTCCGCCAGCGCCGCCGCGGTGCGCCGCGCCCAGATGCCGTTGTCCCGCCGCGAGTACCAGGTCCTGCAGCTCGTCGCGGAGGGACTGGAGAACGCGGGCATCGCGAAGGTCCTCTACCTGTCCGTGGAGACCGTGCGCACGCACGTGAAGAGCATCCTGCGCAAGCTCTCCGCCCGTGACCGGACGCACGCCGTCACGATCGCCTTCCGCGCCGGGATACTGGTGGCCCAGCCCGACGACGGCCCGGAGCAGCGGGTTTCGCCCGGTTCGACGGCTTCCGGGGTGGTCGAGTACCGCTCCCGCTAGCCGATCCGTGCGTCACAACAGGCTGGTTTCGCTTGCCGCGGTTACCCACAGGTAATATCCTGATGTTACCGGCCAGTAGGGGACCAGCATGCGCCCAGCCGGAAACCCGATCGACAACGGAGCGACGACATGGGCCACTACAAGTCCAACGTGCGAGACCTCGAGTTCAACCTGTTCGAGGTCCTGAACGTCCAGGAGCGCCTCGGCAAGGGGGTCCTCGCGGACTCCGACGAGGAGACCGCGCGCGGCGCGCTGCAGGAACTCAACAACCTCGCGGTCGGCCCGCTGGCCGAGTCCTTCGCCGACGCCGACCGCAACCCGCCGGTGTACGACCCCAAGACGTTCTCGGCCACCCTGCCGGAGTCGTTCAAGAAGAGCTACCAGCAGCTCTGGGACGGCGAGTGGTGGCGGCTGGGCCTCACCAACGACCTCGGCGGCCTCGGCCTGCCCCCGACCGTGCAGTGGGCGGCGGCCGAGCTGATCCTCGGCGCCAACCCGGCCCTGTTCATGTACATGGCGGGCCCGAACTTCGCGATGATCCTCGACCGCAACGGCACCGAGGAGCAGAAGCGCTGGGCGCGGATCATGATCGACCGCGCGTGGGGCGCCACGATGGTCCTCACCGAGCCGGACGCCGGTTCCGACGTCGGCGCCGGCCGCACCAAGGCCGTGCTGCAGGAGGACGGCAGCTGGCACCTGGACGGCGTGAAGCGGTTCATCACCTCCGCCGACCAGGACATGACCGAGAACATCATGCACCTGGTGCTGGCCCGTCCCGAGGGTCCGGGCATCGAGGCCAAGCCGGGCACCAAGGGCCTGTCGCTGTTCCTCGTGCCGAAGTTCCACTTCGACACCAACACCGGTGAGCTGGGCGAGCGCAACGGCGCCTTCGTCACCAACGTCGAGCACAAGATGGGCCTGAAGGTCTCCACCACGTGCGAGCTGACCTTCGGCCAGCACGGCATCCCGGCCAAGGGCTGGCTGCTCGGCGAGGTGCACGACGGCATCGCGCAGATGTTCCAGGTCATCGAGTACGCCCGGATGATGGTCGGCACCAAGGCCATCGCCACGCTGTCCACCGGTTACCTGAACGCGCTGGAGTACGCCAAGGAGCGCGTCCAGGGCGCCGACCTGACCCAGATGACCGACAAGACCGCGCCGCGGGTCACCATCACGCACCACCCGGACGTGCGCCGGTCGCTGATGCTGCAGAAGGCCTACGCCGAGGGCCTGCGCGCCGTGTACCTCTACACCGCGTCCTTCCAGGACCAGGTGTGGACCGGCGAAGGCGACGAGCAGTCGCAGAAGCTGGCCGAGCGGGTCAACGACCTGCTGCTGCCGATCGTCAAGGGCGTCGGCTCCGAGCGCGCCACCGAGCAGCTCGTGCAGTCGCTGCAGACCCTGGGCGGCTCCGGCTTCCTGCAGGACTACCCCATCGAGCAGTACATCCGCGACGCGAAGATCGACTCGCTGTACGAGGGCACCACGGCCATCCAGTCGCAGGACTTCTTCTTCCGGAAGATCGTCCGCGACAAGGGCCAGGCGCTGGGCTACATCGCGAACGAGATCACCAAGTTCATCGAGTCCGAGGCGGGCAACGGCAGGCTGAAGAACGAGCGTGAGCTGCTCAAGCGCGCCCTCGAGGACGTGCAGGGCATGCTCGGCTCGATGATCGGCTACCTGACCTCGTCGCAGGAGGACGTCAAGAACCTGTACAAGGTCGGCCAGCACACCGTCCGGTTCCTGATGTCGGCCGGTGACCTGCTGGTGGGCTGGCAGCTGCTGCGCCAGGCCGAGATCGCGCTGACCAAGCTGGACGGCGCCTCGGCCAAGGACCAGGCGTTCTACCAGGGCAAGATCGCGGTGGCGTCGTTCTTCGCCAAGCAGGTGCTGCCCGAGCTGACCGCGCGCCGCGCGGTCGTCGAGGCCGCCGACAACGACCTCATGGAGGTTCCGGAGTCGGCGTTCTGATCTCCCCGTAGATCCCCTGTGGAAGGCCCCCTCGCCCAGCGCGAGGGGGCCTTTCGCGTGTTCGCCGAAAGAATCGGCGTCGGTGTCGAGAACCCGCGATCGGCTCCGTCCCCGGTGCGAACGCGGCCACAATGGGCGCACCACACCGAGGAGACGATCATGGCCAAGTACCTGCTGCTCAAGCACTACCGCGGTGCTCCGGCGGCGGTCAACGACGTGCCGATGGACCAGTGGACGCCGGAGGAGATCACCGCGCACGTGCAGTACATGCGGGATTTCGCGGCCCGGTTGGAGGAGACCGGTGAGTTCGTCGACGGTCAGGCGCTGGCGCCGGAGGGCACGTGGGTGCGCTACGACGGGGAGGGGCGTCCGCCGGTGACCGACGGTCCGTTCCCGGAGACCAAGGACCTGATCGCCGGGTGGATGGTGATCGACGTGGACAGCTACGACCGTGCGGTCGAGCTGGCCGGGGAGCTGTCGGCCGCGCCCGGGGCGGGCGGGAAGCCGATCCACGAATGGCTCGAGCTGCGCCCCTTCCTCGCCGAGCCGCCCGACGTGGCCCACTGCCACGGATGATCGCTGACAGGGCGTCAGGACCAGGCCGGGTAGCGCTCGGCGACGGCCGCGTAGCGCTCCGGCCACGCGGGCGGCTCCGCGCCGGCCAGGTGGGCGGCCAGCCGGTCGAAGAAGGCGTGTGTGCCCGGGATGAAGCCCCGCGCGTTGCGCACTGACAGTCCCCGGTGGGTGAACTTCAGCAGGGTGCCGTCCGGCGTCTCGGACAGCTCGTAGCGCACCACGCCGTCCTCGACGATGCGCTGGCGCCACTCGTGCTCGAACACGTGCGGCGGCTGCCACACGAGGATCCGCCCGGTCATGCGCTTGGCGTCGTCGGGCGCGGGCGGGTCCTCGGGCAGCATCTCGATGGTGCCCGCCTCGGTGTCCAGGACCGTTTCGCCGAACCACGCCCGCCGCTGCGCGGGATCGGTGATCGCGGCCCACACCGTCTCGATCGGGAAGGGCAGGTGGCGCTCGAAGCGGATGACCGCCGCCTCGCCGTCGGTTTCGATCGTGCCGTTCTCGGAGCTCACTCCTGGTGTCCTTCCTGGTTGCGCGCCAGGTGGCGCTCGAGGGAATCGAGGTGGCGCGCCCAGTAGCGGCGGTACCGGCCGAGCCACTTGTCGATCTCGGCCAGGCCGTCCGGGCGCAACGCGTAGATCCGGCGTTGCCCGTCCGGGCGAACTTCGACCAGCCCGACCTCCCGCAGGATCCGCAGGTGGCGGGACACGGCCGGCTGGGTGAGGCCGGGCAGCGCCGCGACCAGATCGCCCGCGGGCAGCTCGCCCTGGGCCAGAAGGTCCAGCAGGGTGCGCCGGCTGGGCTCGGCCACCGCTTCGAAGACGTCCACCCGCGAAGTATCACACAAGACGTATATAAGCGACAGCAAATATGCGGGTTTGAAAGCGGCGCGGGAAGGTACCCCGGAAGCACACCGAAGCTGAAGGAGTTGCGATGACAATCGGTGGAATCATCAGCGCGATCGTCGTTGGTTTGATCATCGGCGCGCTCGGTCGGCTGATCGCACCCGGCAAGCAGGGGATTCCGATCTGGCTCACGATCATCGTCGGTATCGTCGCGGCGTTCATCGGCACCGCGATCGCGCGGGGCATCGGCTACGCGGACACCAAGGGCTTCGACTGGCTGGAGCTGATCACCCAGGTGGTCATCGCGGCGATCGGGGTCTCGCTGGTCAGCGGCATGTACGGCCGGCGAAAACTGACCAGGTAACACATTCGGACGTGGTGCCCGGGAAGGTCCGCCTTCCCGGGCACGTTCGCGTTCAGGACCGGAACGCGGCGCAGCCGACGGCCACGAACGACTGCTGCGGCGAGCGCCACAGCACCTCGGCCCACCGGTTGTCGGTCAGCTGCTTGCCCTCGGCTCCGACACAGGTGTACTGCCCGCCCGTGACGACCTGCCCGCACGGCAGGTCCCGCTCCGGCGCGTGCACGCAGGTCGTGTAGTTGGTGCAGGTCAGCGTGTGCAGCAGCGCCGAGCCGACGTCCGCGGCCGCCCGGATGTTCAGCTTGCAGCCGTTCTGCGGCGAAGCGTGCACCAGGGCCGGCTCGCCCTCCGCGGCCGTGGCCGTCCCGGGCAGCACCACCACCGCCGCGGCCGCCGCCAGCAGGGCAAGGGACTTCTTCACGTGGATCCTCCCTCTCTCGAGAACGGTGACGGAGGGTATCGGAACGTACGCGGAGTGATCGCGCCGGTATGTTCGCCCGATGGACCTCGACCACCAGGGCCTCACCCGGCTGCCCGAACTGCCCGCCGGCCTGGAGTACCTGAGCGCCTACGACAACGAGCTGACCGAGCTGCCGGACGAGTTGTGGGACCTCGACCGGCTGGCCGTGCTGAACCTGGCCGCGAACCGGCTGACCTCGATCCCGGCCGGCCTCGCGCGGCTGACCTCGCTGCACACCCTCGACCTCGGCCACAACCAGCTCACCGAACTACCCAGCGAGCTGGGCGACCTGCCGAACCTGACCGAGTACCTGTACCTCTCGGACAACCGCCTGACGACGCTGCCGGACTCGCTGACCCGGCTCGGCCGTCTGCGCTACCTGAGCGCGACGGACAACGGGCTGAAGTCGCTGCCCTCGGACCTCTCCGGCCTGCGTGAGCTGCGCGAACTGCGCCTGTACCGCAACGACCTGCACGAGCTGCCGGACAGCATCGGCGAGCTGAGCAAGCTGCGGGAGCTGCACCTGCGCGGCAACCACCTCACCGAGCTGCCCGCGTCCGTCGGGAAGCTGCGCGACCTGCGGTACCTGGACCTGCGGGAGAACGAGCTGCGCACGCTGCCGGACGGGCTCGCCGAGCTGCCGCTGGTGAAGCTCGACCTGCGCTGGAACCGGTGGCTGGAGACCCCGGACTGGCTCGACGACCTCGACGACTGCCTCGTGCTGCGCTGAGATCAGGCGACCACGGCCAGCAGGGTGGTCACCGCCCCGGCGAGTTCGCGGTCGCCGTCGAGGTCCGCGCGACGGCGGGCCTCGTCGACGGAGATGCCCCGCGTGGCCAGGCGCCAGAAATCGCCGGGCCGCATGGTGACGGTGGCGGCGGGTTCGCCCCCGGCGGCCATCCGCCAGCGCTGCCCGTCCGACCTAGCGTGCCACGTCCCGCCGTCGGGGACGACGACCCGCACCACGGTGCCCTCCGGGCGAACCACGTCTCGCAGCGTGTGGGGCAGCGCGCGCATGAACGCGTCCAGCACCGGGCGCACCAGCTCGGGCTCGTCCGCGCCGGGCCGCCCCACCGCGTCCCGGATCTGTTGCTGGTGCACCCAGAACTCGGTGTACTCGCGCGCGATGTCCAACCACGCCGGGCTGGTGCCGGGACCGGCCCACGACACGTCCAGCATCGCCGGCGCGGTCAGGTCGAAGGACTCCCACAGCCGGTCGAGCTCGGGGCCGAGGACGGTGAGCAACTGGACGATCAGGTCGGGACTGACCTGCCGCATCGCACGGACGAACTCGTCGTTGACCCGGGTCAGGTAGGCGGGCAGGGTCTCGTCGTTGGCGAACTTCGCCCCGGCGAAGCCGTCCCGGCCGCCGGACAACCGGCGCATGTAGTCGTTCAGGATGTGCCCGGCGAGGTCGTGCACCGTCCAGCCCGGGCACACCGTCGGCGCCGACCACTCCGCCGCGCTCAGCGAGCCCAGCAACCGCAGCAGTTCGCGACGCTCCCGGCCGAACAGCGGCCGCACGTCCAGCACCGGTCCGAAGATCTCCACCACCGGATGCTGACAGCGGCCCCGGCGGCTCCGCTACCGGATTTCCGTGCCGTGCCCCGGGTCGGAGCTCACCCCGAAACCACACAGCACGGCCGGCTTCGGGGCGTAGGTGACGGTCCTGGTGTCGCGGCGGACCTCCACTCCGGTGGTCACGTCGTAGAGCACCCGGGTGTCGGTGGTGGTGAAGCCGGGGCGGCCGCCGGACGGGCGGCAGTCCGGACCGGGGCCGCCGGGCTGCAGCGGTGGCGGCCGGAAGTCCGAGAACGAACCGGTCGAGGACTCCACGCGGTACTGCTTGGTGCCCCAGATCTTCACCGTGACGCTGCCGCCGGACACCGACGCCTGGATCGCCACCCCGCTCTTGAGGCTGTCGGTGAACTTCAGGTCCACCGCCGCCCCGTCGGCGGTGATCGCGACGGCGTCCCGGCCCGCCGGGTAGCGGTCCAGGTGGTAGCTGTGCTCGGTGTGGCCCGCGTCGGTCAGGCCCGCGAAGTACGCCGCGTTGTAGAGGGTCGTCGCCAGCTGCGACGAGCCGCCGCCGATGACCTCCGGGCCGAACCCGTCCTCGTTGACCGGCGCCGGGACGTACCCCTGCGATTGGCTGCGGGCGCCGACCCGCGCGTTGAGGCTGAACGTCTCGCCGGGCCGCAGGATCGTGCCGTTCACCTTGTCCGCCATGATCCGCGCGTTCGTCGCGGCCGGGCCGGACAGCCCGCTGGTGGTGAACTCGCCGACGACCTCCTTGATGCCCAGCGCGTTCGCCTCCTCGGTCGTGGTCTGCGGGCGGGTCGTCTGGTAGCGCACCGCCAGGTCGCGGCCGTCCGGCTTGGCGAGGACGTCCATCAGCGGCTGGAACGTCCGGTTCCAGTCGATCTTGCGCGCGTCCTCGGACGGCTGGACGGCGGGCGCGCCACCGGCGAACACGATCTGCGCGTCCTTGCCGCGCTTCTCGGTGGACACCAGCGGGTCCCGCACCGCCTGCTGCAGCTTCCCCGGATCGGCCTCGACCCGCAGCGCGCCGCCGTCGGCCGGGCTGAACTTCAGGGCGGCGGCGATCGCGCTGGGCTTGAGCACCGCGTCGGCGCCGTCGCCGTGCAGCGTGACCGGCTTGGCCACCGCGGGCGCGACCAGCCGCTCCAGCGCCAAGTGCACCCCGGCCGAGGTGACCTTGACCGGCGTCAGCACGACCGGCAGGCGCACGCCGCTCTTGTCCAGCCAGCTCGCCCGCAGGATGTCCCCGGCGCCCTTCACGTCGACCAGGTCCTGCCCGTTCCTCGGCTCGATCGGGTACGGGTTCACCCCGCCGTCGGTGCCCGGGACCGTCACGAACCCGATGCTGCCCTCGGTGGGCGGGTGGTTGATGCGCTCGGCCGCCAGCCGCGCGATGGACTGGTGCAGCTTGTCCGGATCGGTGGACGTGACGACCCCGACCTCGCGGGTGCGGAAGAACGACGTGATCCGGTCGAGCGGGTCCAGCGGCTGGCGCCCGGCCTGCGCGACGGTCGACGACCAGTCGACAGTCAGGCCGGACCGCGCCGGGTCGAGCGTGGTGCGCACGTCCCCGGCCTCGACCGGGACCGGCGCGTTCAGGCGCGGGCCCAGCTCGCGGCGCAGCTTCGCCTCGGCGTCCTCCCGGCTGAGCCCGCCGACCTCGACACCGGCGACCGTGACGCCGCGCGGCACGTCACCGGCGCTGACGATCAGGTCCGCGCCGTAGAGGATGACCCCGACGCCCAGCAGGCAGCCGGCGACCATGAACGCGCGGGCCAGGAAGCGCTTGCCGGGCGACGGTGGCGCCGCAGGCGCGTCGCCGACCTCAAGGAGTTCCCCGACCAGGGCGTCCTCGGTCGCGTCGAGCGGTTCGTCCAGCAGGAACTCGGCGGGCGGACGCGGTCCGACCGCGGTCTCGGCGTTCCGGAGGGAATCAGGGTCCCGCTCCGGCCAGTACTGGTCCTCCCGCCCCACGCTTCCTCCCGGACGCGTTACAAGTACAGGCCCGTCCCGTGCTCCGTGCGCTCGGTGGCCACCGCGTGGATGTCGCGCTCCCGCATCACCAGGTACGCCTCGCCCTGGACCTCGACCTCGAGCTGGTCCTCGGGGTTGAACAGCACGCGGTCGCCGACCTTCACGTTGCGTACATTACTGCCTACCCCCAGTACGTCGCCCCACGCGAGACGGCGCGCCACCTGAGCGGTCGCCGGAATCACGATGCCGCCGCTGCTGCGGCGCTCTCCCTCCTCCGCGGAGACCCGGACGAGGACGCGGTCGTGCAGCATCTGGATTTCCAGCTTCGCCGCGGCGTCCGGCAGGTTCTTGGCTTCCGACACGCCGGTAATGCTACGTGTCCTCAGCGTGCCGCGGAGACCAGCGGTTGCCGTCCGCGCAGGGTGAAGTCCCGGTGCGTGGTCCCGCCCTCGCGCACCAGCGCGCGACTCGCGGTCGCCTCGAACCCTGGCGCGGACACGACCAGGTCGACGAACTGACCGGGCAGCCCGGCGACCGCGTAGCGGCCCTCGCCGTCGGCCGTCGTGCGGACGAGCTGGTGCCCGCGGCCGTCCATCACCGTCACCGCGGCGCCCGGCACCGGCGAGCCGTCGGCCGCGTGGACCGCGCCGGTCAGCGTCGGCACCGGCTCGCCGAAGTGGCGGTGGTCCGCCGGCACCGCGGTCGGCTGCGGCATCTCGAAGGCCGGGTCCTCGACCGGCGGCTCCTCGACCGCGCCGCCCTTGCGACGCTGCACGAGGGCGTGACCGGCGATCAACACGACGCCGAGCAGGACCCACCCGCACAGCACCAGCACCGGCCGCAGCACGCCCCGGCCGTCGAAGTAGAAGATGCCGCGCAGGGCCTCGATCAGGTTGCCCATCGGGAAGAACGGGTGCAGCGCGCGGAAGAACCCGGGGACCATCTGGACCGGCACCGCGCCGCCGCTGGACGGCATCGACAGCAGCACGAACAGACCCATCGCCACCCCGGGGAACCACTGCTTGACCAGCGGCACCAGGCCGAACGAGGTCAGCGAGACGGCCTGCGTGAGCAGGAATGCGACGGGGATCGCGACCGGGTCGTTCGGGATGACGTCCATCGCGACGCCGCCGGCGTAGCCGATGAGGGTGAGCAGGGCGCCGAAGCCGACCAGCGTGGCGACCTTGGCGCGGCGGCTCAGCGTGACCGCCCGCAGCAACATCATCACGACGATGTAGCTGGGGATGTTCCAGATCAGCACGAGGTAGAACAGACCGGTGCCCATCGCGTCGCCGGGTTCGGTCGGCGCGAGGTCGACGACGGTGAGCGCGTGCCCGGTCTGGGCGGCCACCGGGGCGAAGGCCTGGTTGAGGACCGATTCGAGCAGGTAGCCGTCGGCCTTGGCGACGAAGAGCGTCGGGCGCGCCGGATCGGCCGAGTAGGCGGCGGTGGCGTCGCGGTCGAGCACCGCCTGGCGGGCCTGGTCGGCGGTGGCGACCGGCTGGATGTCGAACGCGCCGGGGCTCGCCTGGCCCAGGGCCGCCTCGATGCGCGCCGCGGCGGTCTCGTCGGCGACCGCGACCTCGATGTGGTGCGGCGACGGCGCGTGGAACGCGAGCAGGTAGCAGAAGACGAAGCCGAGGGCGAAGAAGACCGGGAACCACAGGCTTTCGGCCAGGGTGCGGAGCTTTCCGGGTTCTTGTTCCTGGGTTTCGACATGTTCCGCCATGCTGTCAGCTTATCACTTTTTGCAGGCGCTGCAAAAATGCAGTACTGTAAGAATCGTGAGCCCGCCCACCGGTCTGCGCGAGCGCAAGAAGGAAGCCACCCGCGAAGCACTGCGCCACGCGGCCGTCACGCTGTACCGCAGGCACGGGCCGGACGCGGTGACCGTCGAGGACATCTGCGCGGCCGCCGGGGTCTCGCCACGGACGTTCTTCAACTACTTCGCGACCAAGGACGAGGCCGTGTTGTCGCTGGACATCGCGGCCGCCACGCTGGGGCAGCGCATCGCGGACCGGCCCGCGGACGAGCCGCCGCTGACGGCGTTGCGGGAGGTGTTCGCCGGGCGCTTCGCCGAACTGGCCGCCACTGACGTGTGGACCGAGCGGACGCTGCTGCTGCGGGAGCACCCGGAGCTGATGCCGCGAGTGGCACAGGCCAACCGCGCGCTCGAAGAGGCGGTGGCCGAAGCCCTGGCCGCGCGCACCGGACTACCGGCGGACGACCTCTACGTGCGGACCACGGCCGCGGCCGCGATCGGCGCGAACCGGGCCGCCATCGGACGCTGGCAGCCCGGTTCGGATCCGGACCTGGTCACGTTGTTCCACCAGGCCATGGACGTGCTGGAGCGCGCCTTCACGCCCCCGCGAGGATCAGCTGGAGGCGGTCCGGCCCGTCCGGCGTGATCCGGATCGGCACGCCCCAGTCCTGGCGGGTCACCCGGCAGACCGGGTGCTCGGCGTCGGCGTCGCAGCTCGCGGCCTGCGCCACGACCTGCAGCACGCCCTCGGTGTGGCCCTCGGCGATCTTGAGCGACCGGGTCAGCTCGGTGCCGGTGCCCTCGCCCTCGACCAGCAGCTCCGGCGGCGCGGCCGTCACCTGCAGGCGGGTCGACGGGCCGAACCGGTCGTCGAGCTTCTCGCCGGGCGGCGGCGTGAAGACCACCGAGAACTCGACCGTGCCCGGGGCCAGCTCGGTCGGCGGGCGGCGCACGGCGAGCGCGTCCCCGGCGACCTGCTGCCCGTCCGCGGTCAGCGGCAGCGCGGTGAGGCGGTGCGCGGCCGACTCGACGACCAGCAGCGCGTCCCCGGTGACCAGCAGGCCCGACGGCTCGGCGAGGTCCTTCGCCAGCGTGGACACCTTGCCGCTCGCCGGGTCGTAGTGGCGGACGGCGCCGTTGTAGGTGTCCGCGATCGCGATGGTGCCGTCGGCCAGCACCGCGACGCCCAGCGGGTGCTGCAGCAGCGCGTCCGCGGCGTCGCCGTCGCGGTGGCCGAAGGAGAACAGGTCGGTGCCGATCGCGGTGTGCACGGCACCGTCCTCCAGGTAGCGCAGCGCGGAGGTCTCGGCGTCGGCGAGCCACAACCGGTCGCCCTGGACGGCGAGGCCGGAGGTCTGCCCGAAGAACGCCTCGGCGGCCGCGCCGTCACGCAGGCCCTCGACGGTCGTGCCGGCGAACCGGGAGATCCGGCCGGTGCGCGGATCGAACAGGCCCAGCGTGTGGTTGCCAGCCATCGCGACGACCGCGCCGCCCGCGGGCTCCCACCAGATCACGTCCCACGGGCTGGTGAGGTCGATGGACAGCGCGTCGCCGTCGGTCTCGCCGTCGCGCCACTGGTTGCCGGTGCCGGCGACCGTGGTGACCTCGCCGGTGACGAGGTCCACCCCACGCAGCAGGTGGTTGGCCGTGTCGGCGACGAGCAGGTGGTAGCCGGCCTGGTCGGCGACCTCGGCGGGCAGCAACGCGAGACCGGACGGCTCGGCGAAGCTCGCGACGTCGAACGCGCCGTCGGCGCGGCCGCGGGCGCCGCTGCCGAAGCGGCGGATCAGGGTCTCGCCGTCGGAGGCGAACTCGGCGATCGAGTGGTTGCCGGTGTCGGCGACCAGGATGCGGCCCTCGGCGGTCACCACCGCCTTGCTGGGGAAGCGCAGGTCGGCGGGCTGCTCCTCGACCGGCACGTACGGGTTGCCGCCGCGGCGCAGGGTGCCCTTCGCGTCGTGGGTCTCGACGAGCTCGGCGACGACCCGGCGCAGCGCCTCGGCGTGCCCCTCGCCGGCGGCGGTGTGCACGACGTAGCCCTGCGGGTCGACGATCACCAGCGTCGGCCAGGCCTTCACGGCGTACTGCGACCAGGTCGTCATGTCGGGGTCGTTGAGGACCGGGTGGTGCACTTCGTAGCGGCGCACGGCCGCCTCGATGGCCGCGGCCTCGCCCTCGTGCAGGAACTTCGGCGAGTGCACACCGATCGTGACGAGCACGTCGGCGAACTCCTCCTCCAGCGGGCGCAGCTCGTCCAGGACGTGCAGGCAGTTGATGCAGCCCGACGTCCAGAAGTCGAGCAGCACGATCTTGCCGCGCAGCTGGGCCAGCGTGACGGTCTCACCGCCGGTGTTCAGCCACACGTCGCCGGCGAGTTCGGGCGCGCGCACGCGCGCCTGCCGTTGCTCTGATGCCACGGAACGGTTCAACGAGACGCGGGAATCCGCTTGTTCCCGCAGCTCACGATGTGGAATCTCACAGCCGTTCCAGGGCGTCCGCGATGGTGGCGGGGTCGGTGAGCGGCGCGAGGTGGTGGGTGTCCAGGCGCTGCACGGGCCAGCCGCGTCCGGCGGCTTCGCGGGCTTCCTCGTCGTAGGCGCCGCTGAGCTGGAGGTAGGCGCTCGGCGGTTCGGTCTCGGCGGGCGCGGGTTCGGTGAAGTAGGCGAGCGGGACGCGGGGCAACCCGGCCAGGAACTCGTCGCGGATCCGCTGGTCGGGCAGCAGGTCCTCGACCGTGCCGGGCGGGAACCACTCGTGCCACGGCGGGAGCCTGCCGTCGGTGGCCAGGTCGCGCAGGCGCTCGGCCAGCTCGGGCGGCGCGGTGTCGAACCAGCTGCGGCCGGGGTGCGGCAGGAGGGCGTCGACGAAGACGGCCCGCGGTGCGCCGGTGCGGGCGGCGATCCCGGCGGCCAGCGCACCCGCGCCGCTGTGCACCACCAGGGTGCCGGGTTCGCGGACCGCGTCGAAGAGCCGCGGGTAGTAGGGGCCGGGCCCGTCGAGCGCGGCGACCAGGGACGGGGTGGCCACGCGGTGGCCACGCGCACGGAGTTCGGCGGCGACCAGCTGCCAGGTCTGCGGACCCACGAGCGGGCTGTGGACCAGGACGAATTCGGCCATCACGCTCCAATCGGGCAATTCATTTCGGATCACATCCGGACTTCGTTGATCACTACCATGGGGCGCATGGACGAGGCGTTGCGCGCTGTGGAGAACAGTCTGGACCGCCCGTCCGCGGCGCGGGTCTACGACTACTTCATCGGCGGCACGACGAACTACGCCATCGACCGGGAGTTCGCGCAGAAGATCCGGCGCAGGCTGCCGCTCATCGGCGAGTACATGAAGACCAGCAGGCAGTTCCTCGGCCGCGCGGTGCGGGAGTGCGCGCGGCTGGGGGTGCGGCAGTTCGTGGACATCGGGTCGGGGCTGCCGACGGCGGGCAACGTGCACGACGTCGCCGACGAGGCGCGGCCCCAACGCGATAGCCGGGTCGTGTACGTGGACAACGAGCCGGTCGCGCTGGCGCACTCGCAGCTGCTGCTGGCCGACACCGCCGACCCGGCGCGGCACGTGGCGATCGCCGCCGACTTCATGCACGCCGAGGACCTGTGGGAACGGGTCCTGGACACCGGCATGGTGGACGCGCGGCAGCCGGTCGCGCTCGTGATCAACGCGGTGCTGCACTTCATCAAGGACGCCGACGACCCGGACAGCCGCGTCGCCTACTTCCGGAACCGGCTCGGGCCGGGCTCGCTGCTGGTCCTGTCGCAGATGACGAACGAAAACCCGCGCAGCGACGAGGAGCGGCAGGCGCTGGCCGACCTGGTGGAGTACTACGAGGGCACCACGAACCCCGGGCAGCTGCGCACGAGGGCCGAGTTCGCCCGCTTCTTCGGCGACTGGGAGCTGCTCGAGCCCGGACTGGTGTACGCGCCGTCGTGGCACCCGGACCGGCGCACCCTGTTCCGCCGGACGCCCTCGGAGTCCCGCGTCCTCGGCGGCGTGGCCCGCAAGCCCTGAGCGAACACGCTTCCGGCGGCCGCCGGGCGGTGCCAGGTTGGGGGCATGCGGGTGGTGTTCGTGCACGGTGCCCTGGTCCGCGACGGCGCCTGGTGGTGGAGCCCGATGGCGCCGCTGCTGCCGGAGAGCGTGGCGGTGGAGCTGCCCAGCTGCGGCGGCGGGGGTGACCTGTACGCGGACGTCGCGGCGGTGCGGGCGGCGCTGGACGACGGCCCCGCGGTGCTGTGCGGGCACTCCTACGGCGGAGTGGTGATGACCGAGGCCGCGGCGGATCACCCGGCGGCGCGGCACCTGGTCTACGTCGACTCGTACCTGCCCGACGTTGGCGAGTCCCTGTCCGACGTGACCGGCGGCGTGGCGCCGGTGGAGCCCGCCGGGGAGGGGCTGGTGTCGCTGCGCCCCTCGCTCGCGCCGCGCTACCTGCACGACTGCGACCCGGAGGTTGCGGCCGGCGCCATGACGCGGCTGGTCCCGCAGACCGCGACGGCTTTCACCCAGCCGGTGCGGGCCGCCGCGTGGCGCTCGCTGCCCTCGACGTACGTGGTGTGCGCCGACGATCCGGCGACACCGCCGGACGTGCAGCGCGAGCAGGCGAAACGGGCTGGCTCGGTGGTCGAGATGACGTGCGGGCACCACCCGTTCCTGACGCGGCCGGCGGAACTCGCGGCCGTGCTGAGACAGGTGGGCTAGGGTCGGCGGCCATGCGGCGCGTCGTGGTGCTCGGCTGCGGTGGGGCGGGCAAGTCGACCTTCTCCCGGCGGCTGGGCGCGCTGCTCGACCTCCCGGTCACCCACCTCGACCACGTCTACTGGCAGCCGGGCTGGGTGCCGCTGCCCGCCGGGGAGTTCGCCGCGCGGCAGCGGGCCCTGGTCGCCGGCGAGCGGTGGCTCCTCGAAGGGAACTACGGCGGCACGCTGGAGATCCGGCTCGCCGCCGCCGACACCGTGATCCTTCTCGACCCGCCGCGGAGGGTCTGCCTGCGCCGGGCCGTCCTGCGTGTCCTGCGGGGCTGGGGGCGGGACGGGCAGGCGCCGGGCTGCCCGGAACGTCTGTCCCTCGAGTTCCTGGCCTGGATCTGGGCCTTCCGCCGCCGCTCGCGGCCCCGGGCCCTGCGCGCGATCGCCGAGCACGGCTGCGGCGCCCGGCAGTACCTGCTGACCACCCCGCGCGAGGCCGGGCTGTTCCTCTCCGGCCTGGCCCGGGAGAAATCCGCCGGTTCCGGACGTTGAACCGGTATGGCTGTCGTGTTGCTGCTGTACATCGTCGCCGAGGTGGCTGCCGTTTGGGCGGTCAGCTCGCTCATCGGCTTCCTGGGCACGCTCGGGCTGCTCGTGGTCGGGGCGTTCCTGGGCTCCTGGCTCGCCCGGCGGGAAGGGGCGCGCGCCGCTCAGGCGTTCCTCGCCACCGCTCGCGCCGGCCGGTCGCCGCACGCGGAGATCACCGACGGCATGCTCGTCGCGTTCGGCGGGTTGCTCATCATGATCCCGGGCTTCCTCTCCGACCTCGCCGGGCTGGCGCTGCTGCTGCCGCCCACCCGCGGCATCGTCCGCCGGGCCTGGCTCAAGCGCGCCGAACGCCGCATGCCGAACCGGCTCATCGTCGTCGACAGCGAGGTGGTCGACAAGGAGACCACCAACCGCCCGATCATCGAGGGCTAAGCCGGCTTCGGTATATCGAAATAACCCGACAGCCGCACCGCGGGCGCGTACTCGCCCTTCACCTTGACCTTGCCGGTCACGAACATCGCCGCCACCGCGGCGTTGCCCGTCGCGACGCGAAAGAAGTCGTCCGGCGCGATCGTGATCGTCGTGTCCGGCTCGCGCCCCAGGTCCTTCCCCGAGTGGCACCGGCCGTCCTCGATGACCGTCTGGAACCGGTCGTACCCGCCGATCCCGGAGCCACCCGGGAACCGCCAGCACACCACGACGCTCGAATACCGCGCCTTCTCCGCCAGGAAGTGGTCCGACATCCGGCGGAAGATCTCCTCCAGGAACACCATCCGCAGTTCAGGATGCTCACCGATCGCCCTGAGCTGCTCCTTCGACGCGCGCCGCACGACGTCGGCGAGCGTTTCCGTGGACATCCCGCTCAGGTGCACGCCGGTCCCGGCCGACCCCAGCATGTGCAGAGTTTCGAGCAGCTGGATGAACTGCTCCGCGGACAGCCTGCTCAGATCGATCTGGCGGGCGAACGCGTCGACCACTGTGCCGGACACAGGCGGAGATTCTACCGGCGAAGGGGTGAGGAGGTAGCGTTTCGGCGTGAAGGAGGTCAGCGTGACGGAAGACGTGAAGACCCCGCGCTCGCGGCGGTTGCCCAGAGCCGTGCGAGAACGGCAGATCCTGGACGCCGCCGTGGAGGTGTTCTCCCGGCACGGCTACCACTCCGCGTCGATGGACGAGATCTCCGAGGTCGCCGGCGTCTCCAAGCCGATGATCTACTCCTACCTCGGCGCCAAGGAAGACCTGTTCGCCAAGTGCATCCGCCGCGAGGCAGGCCGCCTGCTGGAGGCGGTCCGCGACGGACTGCGCTCGGAACTGCCGCCGGACATGCAGCTGTGGCACGGGCTGCGGTCGTTCTACCGCTTCGTCGCCGAGTACCGGGACTCCTGGACGGTGCTGCACCGCCAGGCCCTGACCGTCGGCGGCCGGTTCGCCGACGAGATCACCATGCTGCGCTCGCGCGCCATCGAGGTGGTCACCGCGCTCGTGGTCACCGCGGGCATGAAGAAGGGCCTGGGGGACCGGGCCGAGTTCTCCGGCCCGGCCCTCGCCGTGGCGCTCGTCGGAGCCGCCGAATCACTGGCCGACTGGTGGCTCGATCACTCCGAGGTGTCGGACGGCGTGCTCGCGTCCTGGCTGATGAACCTGGTGTGGCTGGGGTTCAACGACCTCATCGAGGGTTCGGTGTGGCGTCCGGAGGAGTGATCGTCCCCTCCAGGTGCGGCTTCGGCTTCTTCGCCGCCCACAGCTCGAACGCCCACCCGTCGCCCGTCTGCCACGACGTGAACGCGACCTTCGCCGGCAGCAGCACGGGCAGCTTGAACTTCACGTCGACCGTGTAGGCGTCCGGCAGCCTGCCCTCGAACGCGGCCAGCACGCGCGCCTTCGTCCACATGCCGTGCGCGATCGCCGACGGGAACCCGAACAGCTTCGCGGTCAGCGGGTGCAGGTGGATCGGGTTGCGGTCGCCGGAGACCTCGGCGTAGCGGCGGCCGATGTCGGCGGGCACCCGCCAGATCGCCTTCGGCGCGGGCGCCGCGAGCTGCTCGCGCTTCCCGCCGCCCTCACCGCCGCCGCGCCGCAGGTACGTGCTCACCTCCGTCCAAATCGGACCGTCGGCGGTGGTGAACTCGCTGATCACGTCGAACTGGCGGCCCTTTTCGTGTGGCCGCAGGTTCTCCGCGCGCACCCGGACCGTGCCGGTGTCGGTCAGCCGCACCGGGCGGCGCTGCGTGATGCGGTTGGCGACGTGCACCATGCCCAGCAGCGGGAACGGGAAGTCCGGCTGCGTCATCAGCGCCATCTGCAGCGGGAACGCGAGCATGTGCGGGTAGGTCACCGGCAGTTCGTCGCCCAGCCGGAACCCGCAGACCTGGTTGTAGGCCGCCACGTGCGCCGGGTCGAACTCAACGCCCGCGCGCACGTACTCGGTGTCCGGCAGGCCGCCGCCACCGCTGTGCGGCAGCAACGCCTTGGCGTACAACGGCGCCAGCTTCGGTGCCTCGCGGAGTTCCTTCGTGCCCATCACGCCCCCAGCAGAGCCTGGCCGCACACGCGGACCACGTTGCCGTTCACCGCGGCCGACGCGGGGTTGGCGTACCAGGCGATCGTCTCGGCGACGTCCACCGGCAGCCCGCCCTGGCCGAGGCTGGACAGCCGCCGCCCGGCCTCGCGGATGAACAGCGGGACCGCCGCGGTCATCTTCGTCTCGATGAAGCCGGGCGCGACGGCGTTGATGGTGGCGCCGTACTCGGCGAGCTTCGGTGCGCCGTCCTGCACCATGCCGATCACGCCGGCCTTGCTGGTGCCGTAGTTGGTCTGGCCCACGTTGCCCGCGATGCCGGCGATCGACGAAACGCCGATGATGCGGCCGTTCTCGCGGAGCACCTTCTCGCTCAGCAGCTTGTCGTTGACCGCCAGCTGCGCGGCCAGGTTCACGGTGATCACCGCGTCCCAGGCGCCCTCGGTGAGGTTGCCGAGCGTCTTGTCGCGCGTGATGCCGGCGTTGTGCACGACGATGTCGACCCCGCCGTGCCGCTCCTTGAGGTAGGCGGCCAGCTTGTCCGGCGCGTCCGCCGCGGTGATGTCCATCTGCAGCGCGGAGCCGCCGACCTTGTTGGCGACCTCGGACAGCTCGCCGCCCTGCGCCGGGATGTCTAGGCCGACCACGTGCGCGCCGTCGCGGGCGAGCACCTCGGCGATCGCCGCGCCGATGCCCCGGGAGGCGCCGGTGACCAGGGCGACCTTGCCGTCGAGCGGCTTCTCCCAGTTCTCGATCGCGGGCACCGACGGCGTGCCGGTGGCGCCGACGCGGATCACCTGGGCGTCCACGAACGCCGACTTGGCCGACAGCACGAACCGCAGCGTCGACTCGGCGGCCTCCTCGGCGCCGGGCGCGACGTAGACGAGCTGGGCGGTCGCGCCACGCTTGAGCTCCTTGCCGACCGAGCGGACGAACCCTTCGAGCGCGCGCTGAGCGATCCGCTCCCGGCCGTCGGCCAGCTCCGGCGGGGTGCCGAGCACGACGACCCGGCCGCAGTAGCCGATCTTGCGGATCACCGGGTGGAAGAACAGGTACACCTCGCGCAGCTGCGCCGGGTCGGTGATGCCGGTGGCGTCGAACACCAGGCCGCCGTAGCGCTGGTCACCGCCCGCGGGCTCGGTCAGCACCGTGATGCCGGCCGCCGCGAGCTGGTTCTGCACGGTCTTTTCGAGCCGCCCACCGGGCGCGGCGCCGAAAAGTGCGGGACCATCGAGGGCGGGCTGTCCGGGGCGGTAGCGACGCAGCACCGGCGGGTTGGGCAGCCCGAGCTTGGGCACCAGGAACTTCCCGATCGGCGTCTTGGTGAACTGCTGATACCGGTCGGCCATCACGTGCCTCCTTACCGAGCTTACCTACTCGTGAGTAGGTTACACTGTCATCCGAGGCTCACCACCGCAGTGGGAGGAATTGATGGACGTTCGTCGCGTCGCCATCGTGGGCGGCAACCGCATCCCGTTCGCGCGGTCGAACGGCCGCTACGCCAACGCGTCCAACCAGGACATGCTCACCGCCGCGCTGGACGGCCTGGTGAGCCGCTTCGCGCTGCAGGGCGAGCGCATCGGTGAGGTAGCCGCGGGCGCCGTGCTCAAGCACGCGCGGGACTTCAACCTGGCCCGGGAGAGCGTGCTGGGCAGCAAGCTCTCGCCGGAGACCCCGGCCGCGGACGTCCAGATGGCGTGCGGCACCGGGTTGCAGGCGATCGTCAACGTCGCGAACAAGATCGCGCTCGGCCAGATCGACTCGGCGATCGCCGGCGGCGTGGACACCACCTCCGACGCCCCGCTGGCGGTGAACGACGACCTGCGCCGCATCCTGGTGCAGCTCAACTCCGCGAAGACCGTGGGCCAGCGGCTCAAGCTGCTGACCAAGCTGCGGCCCGGCCAGATCGTGCCGGAGATCCCGCGCAACGCCGAGCCGCGCACCGGGCTGTCGATGGGCGAGCACGCGTCGCTGACGGCCAAGGAGTGGGAGATCTCGCGCGAGGAGCAGGACGTCCTCGCCGCGACCAGCCACCAGCGCCTCGCCGCGGCGTACGAGCGCGGGTTCTTCGACGACCTGGTGACGCCGTACCTCGGCCTGTCCCGCGACCAGAACCTGCGGCCGGACTCGACCGCGGAGAAGCTGGCCAAGCTCAAGCCGGTGTTCGGCGGCCCGGACGGCACGATGACCGCGGGCAACTCGACCCCGCTGACCGACGGCGCGTCGACGGTCCTGCTGGCCACCGAGGAGTGGGCCGCCGCTCGGAAGCTGCCGGTCCTGGCGTACCTGACGTTCTCGGAGACCGCGGCGGTGGACTACGTGCACGGCGGCGAGGGCCTGCTGATGGCCCCGGCGTACGCGGTGCCGCGGATGCTGGCGAAGGCCGGCCTGACGCTGCAGGACTTCGACTTCTACGAGATCCACGAGGCGTTCGCCTCCCAGGTGCTCGCGACGTTGAAGGCGTGGGAGAGCCCGGCGTTCGCCAAGGAGAAGCTCGGGCTGGACGCGCCGCTCGGGCCGATCGACCGGTCGAAGCTGAACGTGAACGGCTCGTCGCTGGCCGCGGGCCACCCCTTCGCGGCGACGGGCGGCCGCATCGTGGCGACGCTGGCGAAGCTGCTGCACGAGAAGGGCTCCGGGCGGGGCCTGATCTCGATCTGCGCCGCGGGTGGCCAGGGCATCACGGCGATCCTGGAGAAGTGAACAGAGGTTTTGAGCGGCGGAGCCGGTTGCTGTGGGCCAGCAGCCGGCACCGCCGCGGGTTCTGAGTTGGCTCAGCCGCGCGGAGCGCGTCGGTTGAGGGTGGTGGTGGGTGACGGGCGGGAGTCTGAGGTTCCGCCACCCGCACCGCAACGCAGGCCGATTGTCATGGCACGAGCCCGAGCTGCTGGAGCAGGCCGAGCTGGTCGAGCCTGCCCCAGCGCTCGACGATGCGATCGCCCTGCACGCGGAAGACGTTGATGCCCCGCAGGGTGATCGTGCGGCCGGTGCCCGGCACGCCCATCAGCTCGCCCTGGTGGGTGCCGCGGGCGGTGAACACCTCCACGACGATGTCGTCTTCGGCGACGAGCCGCTCGACTTCGCTGCGCCAGTCGGGCATGGCCTGGCGCATCGTCGCGGCGGCCTGGCGCATGCCGTCGGGCCCGTCCGGGATGCCCGGGAACGGCGGGTCGTGGTTGACGAACGCGGGGTCGAGGTAGCGGTCGACGGCGCCGAGGTCGCCCTTGGTGAACAGGTCCTGGATGAAGTCCTCGACGAGTTGCTTGTTGCTGCTGAGCTGGTCAGTGGTCATGCGGTGATGCTGCGGCGGCGATGACCCCGGGACCATCCCACGCGTCTGGGATTTCCGCGGGGCACGGCGGGGGCGCACACTGGGCGCATGCGGCGATCGCCCAGTGCGGTCCGCGCCGAGCACGACGTGATCCGCCTGTCGCACAGCGGCCTGGACACCACCGGCGTCCGGCGGGAGGTGCTGCGGGCCCTGCGCCGCGTGGTGCCCTCGGACGCGACGTTCTTCGCGACCGCCGATCCGGAGACGCTGCTGTTCACCGGCGCCTGGCCGGACCCGCCGCTGGACACCGCGGCGCCGTTGTTCCTGGACAACGAGTTCGGCGGCGGCGACGTGAACACCTTCGCCGGGCTGGTCACCTCCGGCAGGCCGGTCGCGACCCTGGACGGCGCCACCGGGCGGGACCGCTGGGCCAGCGAGCGCTACCGCGAGATCATGCGCCCGCTCGGGCTCGGCGACGAGATGCGCGCGGCGCTCGTGACCGGCGGCCGCTGCTGGGGCTACCTCTGCCTGCACCGCGAGGACGGCCTGCCCGGCTTCACCGCGACCGAGAAGACCGCGCTCGCCCGTCTCGCCCCTCATCTCGCGCACGCCATCCGCACCGCGGCTCTCGTGGACGGCCCGGCCGCCGCGGACCACCGGCCGGGCGTGGTGCTGCTGACCGACGACCTGCGGCTCGTCTCGCTCACCCCCGACGCCGAGCACCTGTTGTCCCTGCTCCCGCCTGGCGTTCCGCTGCCCCTGCCGGTGTACGCGGTCGCCGCCGCGCTGCGGTCCGGTAGCGCGGTGCCGAGTGTCCGGGTGCGTGGCGCCGACGGCTCATGGCTCACGCTGCACGCCTCGCGGCTCACCGGCACCCGGCAGCTGGCCGTCGTCGTCGAACCGGCCGACGCGCGCGCGGCGGCTCCGCTGGTGCTGGCCGCGCACGGGCTGACCACGCGCGAGGCCGACGTCGCCACGCTCGTCCTGCGTGGCCTGCCGACCCGCGCGATCAGCGACCGGCTGCACATCTCCGCGCACACCGTGCAAGACCACCTCAAGGCCGTGTTCGACAAGGTCGGCGTGCGCAGCCGCCGGGACCTGGTGATCCGCCTGCTCGGTTAGACCGGCAGGACGTCGCGGGCGGACGCGGCCGTCGACTGGATCTGCTTCGACGCCTTGTGCGCCTGCTTGCTCGCCCTCTCGGTCGCCTTGTGGGCCTGCTTGCTCGCCTTGTCGGCGGCGCGGCGGGCGCGCCAGCCCAGCGACGGCTTGCCCTCGGTGTCGGCGGCCGCGATCAGCAGGCCACCGGCCAGTCCGGCGTTCTTGAGCAGGTGGATCAGCTGGTCCTGCTTCTGCTGCGGGTCCTTGGCCTCCCAGAACGGGTGGCCGGCGACGGTCGTCGGGACCAGGCTGCCGACCAGCGCCAGCGCGGACAGCCGCGGGAACTTGCCGAGCGCGAACAGGGTCCCGGCCGCGATCTTCACCCCCGCGTCGATCTTGACCAGGCTCACCGGGTCGGTCGGGAGCGCGTCGGGCAGCTTGTCCTGCTGCTCGCCGACCTTGTCGAGCACGGGTTTGGCCGCCTCCGCGTGCCCCTCGGCCTGCTTCAGGGCGTTGATGCCGCCGTAGATGAAGATGCTCGCCAGCATGGGGCGGGCCAGTCGACGCAAGATCACGATCCTCGCCTTCCTCGGATGCGACATGTCACGTCGAGGATCTACCCATTCCCGCGTCTGTTCATCCCTAACGTTTTCTAGTTCGCACGCTAGATATCCCTATAAAAAGGTAGCGACACGCCGGTAGCGGAATCTCCACAAATATCGGGGTCGCGCTAGACGCGCCGATACGTTGGCAGAGTGGACCCGATCCGCAACCCGTTCGCGCCGGGCGCGGGACAGCGGCCGCCGGAGCTGGCGGGCCGTGAACGCGAGCTGACCGCGTTCGAGGTGGTGCTGCAGCGGGTCGCCCGTGGCCGCCCGGAACGCAGTCTCGTGCTGACCGGCCTGCGGGGCGTCGGCAAGACCGTGCTGCTCGGCGAGCTGCGGTCGATGGCCGTGAAGCACAAGTGGGGCGCGGGCAAGATCGAGGCGCGCCCGGACGCGGAGCTGCGGCGGCCGCTGTCGGCGGCGCTGCACCGCGCGATCCGCGACCTGGCGGTGCGGCACCGGGCGCCGGACCGGGTCGAAGAGGTCCTCGGCGTGCTGAAGGCGTTCGCGCTGCGGTCGAACAAGGCGGACGCGAAGCTGCGGGACCGGTGGCAGCCGGGCATCGACGTGCCCGCCGCGCAGGGCCGCGCCGACTCCGGCGACATCGAGATCGACCTGGTCGAGCTGTTCACCGACGTCGCCGAGCTGGCCGCGGACGTCGGCACCGGCGTGGCGCTGCTGATCGACGAGATCCAGGACCTGCAGCCGGACGACGTGTCGGCGCTGTGCGCGGCGTGCCACGAGCTGTCCCAGTCGGGCGCGCCGCTGGTGGTGGTCGGGGCGGGGCTGCCACACGTGCCCGCGGTGCTGTCGGCGTCGAAGTCCTACTCCGAGCGGCTGTTCCGGTACGTGCGCATCGACCGACTGAACCGGGAAGAGGCCGACCGGGCCGTGCTGGCGCCGATCGAGCGGGAGGACGCCGGCATCGAGCCCGAGGCGCTGGACGCGTTGTTCGATGCCTCCGGCGGATACCCGTACTTCATCCAGGCCTACGCGAAAGCGGCCTGGGACGCGGCGCCGGACGACCCGATCACGGTGCAGGACGTGCAGGTCGCCGCGCCGGAGGCCGAGCAGGAACTGGCGGTCGGGTTCTTCGGCTCCCGCTACGAACGCGCCACGCCCGCCGAGCGCGAGTACCTGCGGGCGATGGCGGAGCTGACCCAGGGCCGGGACGAGAGCGCAGGCACCTCCGACGTGGCGGTCTACCTGGGCCGCAAGCCCTCGTCACTGTCCCCGGCGCGGGACTCGCTGATGAAGAAGGGGCTGGTGTACTCCGCGGAGCGCGGGCACATCGCCTTCACCGTGCCGCACTTCGGGCACTACCTGCTCAGCCGCGCCGTGGACTGAAGCAGTTCCCGCTCCTCCTCGGCGACCCGCCGGTCGTAGGCCTCGTGCGCCGCGGCGATCTCCCGCTGGTGCTCCTCGGTCCAGGTCACCAGCGACTTGATGACCTGGTGCAGCGACATGCCCAGCGGGGTCAGCTCGTAGTCGACGCGCGGCGGCACCACCGGGTAGACCGTCCGGCTGATGATCCCGTCCCGCTCCAGGTGCCGCAGCGTCACGGTGAGCATCCGCTGGCTGACCCCGTCGATCGCCCGCCGCAGCTCGGAGAACCGCATCGTCCGGCGGTCGAGCAGCGCGATCACGAGCAGGGACCACTTGTCCGCGATCCGGTCGAGGATGCGCCGGACGTCGCAGTCCGCGCGGGTGTCCCACTGGATGACCTCGTCGTCCTCGGTTCCCGTGCAGTAACCGAGTGCCTTTGAAGTGCCGTCTTCCACAGTCGTCCATGGTCACACAAGATTCGTCTGTTACCAATCGAAACCTTGGGAGCGGATCTCGTGTCCACCACCGCCGGAGCGCCACCGCGCTTCACCCCACGAACCTGGGGAACGCTGTTCGTCCTGTGCGGCGCGATCTTCCTGGAGGGCATCGACGTCGCGATGCTGAACGTCGCGCTGCCCGCCATCCGCGCCGATCTCGGCCTGTCCACCGGCGAGCTGCAGTGGGTGGTCAGCGCCTACGTGCTCGGCTACGGCGGGTTCATGCTCGCCGGCGGCCGGGCCGCGGACCTGTTCGGCAGGCGCCGGATGTTCCTGATCTGGCTCGCCGTCTTCCTGGTCGTCTCCGCCGTCGGCGGGCTCGCCGGGGAGGGCTGGCTGCTCATCGCCGCGCGGTTCGTAGCGGGTGTCGCCGCCGCGGTGATGACCCCGGCCGGACTGTCGATCATCACCACCGGCTTCGAGGAGGGCCCGCAGCGCAACCGGGCGCTGCTGGTCTACTCCGGGACGGCCGCGGGCGGTTTCTCGCTCGGCCTGGTGCTCGGCGGGCTGCTCAGTGCCGTGAACTGGCGGCTGGTGCTGTTCGTGCCCGCCGCCCTCGCGCTGGTCATCCTGCTGCTGGGGGCCGCGCTGATCCCCGCCACTCCCCAGGAGCGCACCCGGGACCGGCGGGTCGACGTGCTCGGCGCGGTGACCGTCACGGCCGCCATCGTGCTGCTGGTGCTGGGTGTCGAGCGCTCGGCGCACTCCGCCGCGGGCTGGACCACCGCGACCATCGCTGCCGGGCTCGTGCTCGCGGCCGTGTTCGTCCTGGTCGAGCGCCGGTCCGCGGCTCCGTTGATCCGGCTGGGGCTGCTCCGGTCCGGGGCGCTGGTGCGCGCGAACCTGGCGGGCCTGCTGTTCGCCGCGGCCTTCTTCGGGTTCCAGTTCATCGCCGTGCTGTACCTGCAGGAGCTGCGTGGGTGGAGTGCGCTGGAGACCAGCCTCGCGATGCTGGCGATCGGCGCGGACGCCGTGCTCGCGCCGACCCTGACCCCGCGCTTGGTCGAGCGGTTCGGCAACGCGAAGGTCATCGTGGCCGGTCTCGTGCTCGCCGTGGTGTCCTACGCCCTGTTCCTGCCGATCTCCACGGACACCGTCTACCTGGCGATGTTCCCGACGATGATCGTGCTCGGGGTGGCGTTCGCGCTCGCCTACGGCCCGCTGACGATCGTCGCCACCGACGGGGTCGCCGAGCACGAGCAGGGGCTGGCCGGCGGCCTGCTCTACACGGCCTTCCAGTTCGGCGCCGCGCTCGGGCTCGCGGCGTGCACGGCGGTGCTCACCGGGGCGAGCGGCGGGGTCGACGGCTACCGGTCCGCGCTGGTGGTGCCGATCGCGGCCGCCGCGGTGGCCGCCGTGATCAGCGCGTCCGGGTTGCGGAAGCGGGTGGCCCGATGAGCCGCGTCGTCGCCTCCTTCGCCGAGCTCGAAGCCGAGTTCAACGCCTACGTCGGGTCGATCGGGTACGCCACGATGGTCACGGTCGACTCCCGGAACCGGCCTCGCACGCGGATCCTCATCCCGGTCTGGGAGAACGTGGACGGGCAGCCGCGCGGGTGGCTGGCGACCTACCGGACGCCGGTCAAGGCCGCGCACCTGGCCCGCAACCCGCACACCTCGTTCTCGTACTGGAAGCCGGGGAACAACTCGGTCGCCGTCGAGGCGGTCGCCGAGTGGGTCGACGACGTGGACGTGAAGTCGCACGTGTGGCGGCTCTACCGCAACACCAGCCCGCGGGGCGCCGGGTACGACCTCGGCGCGTTCTGGCGGTCGCCGTCGGACCCGGAGCTGCACGTGCTCCGGCTCGAGCCGTGGCGGATCCAGGTCATCCGCGGCGCCGATCTGCGTAGTCGCATCTGGCAGTCTCTACCGCTTTCTAGGGATGAAGCTAGAAATGGCGATCTTCCGCAAGATCGAGCTGTTGCCGATGATTCGTAGGCAAGTGCCCTAGGTCACCGGATAATCGTTGGCGACCTTGTGAAAAAAGGTGCATACTGGAAGCACAGCCACCGAGATGCACGAGGGATGCGAACACCGATGAGCAACATCGCCGCCAAGCTCCGAGCCCGCCGCGCCGAGGCGCGCACCCGCCGGGCGCTGAGCCGCGCGATCGACACCGCCGGTTCCGTGACGGTCCGCCAGGAGCTGATCGCCATCGCCCAGGCGCGTCAGTCCAACTTGCGCTGACGCGTGAGCTAGGCCACAAATAGATCAGGTTGTAACGCCACCAGGGGAAGTGGCGATACCCCAGATGACCCCGTGATGCTGGCGGACCCCCGACCTGGCAGCATCACGGGGTTTTCCAATTCCCGGGCTCCCACCTCGAAAAACCACTTGCGGCCCACCTCCACCCGAGTACTGTTTGACTCAGTCAACGAGTTTCTTGAGGTGGTCAATGAACAGCCCGCCACTGCTCGACCGCATCACCCAGGTCCGCGCCTTCAACCGGCTCTACACCGGCCTCATCGGGGTCCTCGAAGAAGGCCTCGTCGGCAGCGACTACTCCCTCGGCGAGGCCCGCGTGCTCTACGAGCTCGCGCAGGAGGGCGTCACCGAGGTCGCCGAGCTGCGGCGCCGCCTCGATCTGGACCCCGGGTACGCCAGCCGCCTGCTCGGACGTCTGGAAAGCCGCGGCCTGCTGGTCCGTGAGCGCCACGAGACCGACGGCCGCCGCCAGCTCGTCCGGCTCACCGAAGCCGGCCGCGCCGAGCAGCAGGTCCTCGAGGACCGCACCATCGAACAGATCGGCAAGCTGCTCAGCCGCCTCACCGACGACGACCAGCACCGCCTGGTCACGTCCATGCGCACCATCCGCCACCTCGTCGGCGAGCGCGAACCCGCCCCGGC
Organism: Amycolatopsis sp. ATCC 39116; assembly: GCF_000231075.2. Taxonomy (NCBI): domain Bacteria; kingdom Bacillati; phylum Actinomycetota; class Actinomycetes; order Pseudonocardiales; family Pseudonocardiaceae; genus Amycolatopsis; species Amycolatopsis sp. ATCC 39116. The sequence continues at coordinate 35,979 of NZ_AFWY03000055.1, forward strand.
GCTCGTGCTGCGCCCGCCCCGGCCCGGCGACTTCGGCTGGGTCGTGCAGCGCAACGGCGCGGTCTACGCCCAGGAGTACGGCTGGGACGCCACGTACGAAGCCCTCGTCGCCCGGATCATCGCCGACTACGTCGAGCACTACGACCCGGCCCGCGAGGCCGGGTGGATCGCCGAGCTGGGCGGGGAGCGCGTCGGCTCCGTGTTCTGCGTCCGCGGCTCGGACGACAAGACCGCGAAACTGCGCCTGCTGCTCGTCGAACCGCACGCCCGCGGCCGCGGCGTCGGCAAGCGCCTGGTGGACGAGTGCCTGGCCTTCGCGCGGGCACACGGCTACACCGCGATGGAGCTGTGGACCAACAGCGTCCTGGCCGCCGCGCGGCACATCTACCGGCGGGCGGGGTTCGAACTCGTCGACTCGCAACCCCACCACAGCTTCGGGCACGACCTCGTCGGCGAGACCTGGCGGCGGGAGTTGTGACCACGTGTTCGTCGTCTACTGCGAAACCTGCGACACCCGGACCCTGATGGGCATCGACGAGGTGGAGTGGGTGCACAACCTGACGCCCGGCGTCATCTCGGTGACCACGGCCTGCCCGCGCGGGCACCCGACCGTCGTCCTCACCGGCGACAAGTTCCGCCCGAAGGCCGACCCGCGGGTCCCGGACCGCATCCCGCCGCTGTGGGTGCGCGCCTACCGGCACCCGGCGAAGTGGTGGGCCCGGCTGCTCGGCCGCCTGCTCCGCAAGTACGAGATCCAGCGCGACCTGCACGAGTCGCTCTACCGCTTCTGATCGCGGCCCATCGCGTAGAACTCGGGGTTCGGCCGCAACGCGGTCAGGTGCGCCAGCCGGTTGGACATCGCGAACAACGCGGTGATCGCGCCGACGTCCCAGATCTCGTCCTCGGTCAGCCCGGCCTTGCGGGCGGCCTCGATGTCGGCCTCCCCGAACAGTTCGGGCTTGCGGGCCAGCGCGAGCGCCAGGTCGACGATCGCGCGGCCCCGCTCGTCCAGCTCGACCTGCCACGGGTTGGTGGCGACCCGGTCGGCCAGCTGCGGGTCCTTCGCGCGGATCCGCAGTATCGCGCCGTGGGCGACCACGCAGTACGTGCAGTGGTTCGCCCCCGACGTCGCCACCACGACCAGCTCCCGCTCGGCCTTGCTCAGGCCGTCGGTGCGCTCCATGAGCGCGTCGTGGTAGTCGAGGAAGGCACGCAGTTCAGCCGGCCGGTGCCCCAGCGCGCGGAAGACGTTCGGCACGAACCCCGACTTCTCCGCGATCACGCCGATGCGCTCCCGCAGGTCCTCGGGCAGGTCTTCCAGCTCCGTGACACCGAACCGGCTGTCCACGTTGGTCTCCTTCTAGTGCGCGGCGCCGATGGGGCGCAGGTCCTTGTCGTGCTCGTCGGCGTGGTAGTCGGTGCCCTCGGTGTCGTCGGTGCCGTTGAAGATCTTCAGGCTCCGGGCGATCACCGTGACGATCACGGCCACCACGAGGTTCGCGATCAGCGCCACGAACCCGGGGTAGATCTGGACCATCGAGCCCGAGAACGGGTGCCAGCCGAAGATCGACAGCTTGTCCAGCGCGAGCGCGGAACCGCCGAAGTGCGCCTTGCCCGTCTTCGGATTCGGGATGCCGTAGAGCATGATGATGCCCCACACCATGCCGACGATCCAGCCGGCGATCAGGCCCCACCGGTGCAGCCATCGCGTGTACAGCGCGATCGCCACCGCGGGCAGGGTCTGCAGGATCAGGACACCGCCGATGAGCTGCAGGTCGATCGAGAACTGCGGGTCGATGAACAGGATGAACGCGACCGCCCCGAACTTCACGACCAGCGACGCCAGCTTGGCCTGCTTGGCCTCCTGCGCCGGCGTGGCGTCCCGCTTCAGGTACTCCTTGTAGATGTTGCGGGTCCACAGGTTCGCCGCGGCGATGGACATGATCGCCGCGGGCACCAGCGCGCCGATGCCGATCGCGGCGAACGCCACGCCCGCGAACCACGACGGGAACTGCGTGTCGAACAGCACCGGCACCACGGTGTTGGAGTCGGCGTTGCCGGTGGCCGCGTTGGTGATCGGCTTGACGCCCGCGGTCAGCGCGACGTAGCCGAGCAGCGCGAGCAGGCCCAGCAGCAGCGAGTACGCGGGCAGCGCGATCATGTTCCGCTTGATCACGCTGCGGCCGCGCGAGGCGAGCACGCCGGTGAGCGAGTGCGGGTACAGGAACAGCGCCAGCGCCGAACCCAGCGCCAGGGTGACGTACTGCAGCTGGTTGTTCGCGGTCAGCAGGATCGAGCCCGACGGGTTGCCCGTCTTCGGGTCCGGCGTCTGCAGCTTCTGCTGGCTCACGTCGAAGATGTGCGACCAGCCGCCGAGCTTGGACGGCAGGTAGAACACCGCGACCAGGATGACGATGTAGATCAGGCCGTCCTTGACGAACGCGATCAGCGCGGGCGCGCGCAGGCCCGACTGGTAGGTGTAGAGCGCGAGCACCAGGAACGCGATCAGCAGCGGCAGGTGACCGGCGATGCCGCCGCCGTTGAGGCCCATCGTCCGCAGCACCGCTTCCAGGCCGACCAGCTGCAGCGCGATGTACGGCATGGTCGCGACGATGCCGGTGATCGCGATCAGCAGCGCCAGCGTCGGCGAGCCGTAGCGGCCGCGCACGAAGTCGGCCGGCGTCACGTAGCCGCGCGAGCGGGACACCGACCACATCCGCAGCGCGGGCAGGAAGACGATCGGGTACAGGATCACCGTGTAGGGCAGGGCGTAGAAGCCCAGCGCGCCGGCGCCGAACACCAGCGCGGGCACGGCCACGAAGGTGTAGGCGGTGTAGAGGTCACCGCCGACGAGGAACCAGGTGATCCACGAGCCGAACTTGCGGCCGCCGAGGCCCCACTCGTCGAGGTGGTCCAGCGAGGCCGCCGCGCGCCACCGGGACGCGACGAAGCCCATCACGCTGACCACCAGGAACAGCAGGACGAAAACGCTCAGCTCCACCCACTGCAGCCCGCTGCCGGGCGCCTGCGCCAGTGCCATCACTTCTCACCCTCGTCCAGCTCTTCGGCGGCGAGCCGGTCCGGCTTGCCCGTCACGACCGGCTTCCCCTTGGTCATCACGTAGACGATCGCCACGGATACGACACCGACGAACACGAAGAGGAACTGGTACCAGTAGAAGAACGGCAGTCCCAGCAACCGCGGCTTGTCGAAGTTGAACCACGGCGTGACGAGCATCAGCAGTGGTAACAGCAGGATCAGGTTCCACGGGCTGATCTGGAGCCCGGTGACCTTCCCGGCGGCTTTGCCAGACATGTGACCTCACTTGGACGGGGAATGGCCGCGTTGACCTTAAGTCCTGGCCTCCCCGCCGTCACGCGTGCCCGAGTATCGATTTGATCAGCGCAACACCCGACGAACGCAGGTTGCCCGGCCCCGGCCCGGCCGATATGAATAGGCGCGCCGCGGGGTATGCGCGCGGCTGCGGCTAGTGACGAAGGGGCGAGCATGACACGGACGCGCTGGGCGGTGGTGATCCCGGCTCTGGCCGGCACCCTGCTGGCGGCGGGCACACCAGCGATCGCGGCGCCGGCCGGGCCCGCACTGAACTCGGCCGGCATCCCGGATCGCTACGCCCTCCAGACGTTGAACTGGCACACCTGCACGCCCGACGAGCTGTCGGGGCAGACCCCGCCTCCCGGCGCCGAGGGCATCGAGTGCGCCACCTACCTCTCGCCGCGGGACTGGTCGGCGCCGAACCAGGGCATCGACGTGACGATCGCGGTCAGCAGGCTCAAGGCGACCGGCGAGGCGACGGAAAGCACGTTCGTCAATCCGGGCGGCCCGGGCGCGCCCGGCCGGATGTTCCCGGCGCGGCTGCGCAACCAGACGCGGGTACGTGAGCACCAGGACATCATCGGGTTCGACCCGCGCGGCACCGGCAAGAGCACGAACATCACCTGCGGCGGCGCGATCGGCACCGGCAGCGACCTCGACCCGCGGGACCGCAGCCGGGAGAACCTGAAGCTGATCCTGGACGCCACCGAGTACGCGGCCGACTCGTGCCAGGTGAAGTCCGGCGACCTCGGGCCGTTCATCAACACCCGGCAGACGATCAACGACCTCGACCTGCTGCGCGTGCTGCTGAAGCGGCAGAAGATCAACTGGGTCGGCTACTCGGCGGGCACCTGGATGGGCGCGCACTACGCGCAGGCCTTCCCGGACCGCACCGGCAAGTTCGTGCTCGACTCGAACACCGAGTTCACCACGACGTGGCAGATGTCGTTCGACTGGCAGCCGCTGGGCTTCGAGCGGCGCTGGCGGGAGGACTTCCTGCCGTGGATGGCGAAATACGACAGCCTGTACCACTTCGGCACGACCGCGGAGATGGCCCGGCATACCTACGAGCAGGTGCGCTACGCCCTGACGCAGAACCCGGTCGAGGTCGACGGGACGAAGCTGTCGGCCAACGCGCTGGACTCGTTCATCGCCTCCGAGCTGTACAACAAGCGGTACTTCCCGGAGCTGGCCGACTACCTGGTCAACGTGCGGAACCTGACGCAGGGCACCGCGTCGGCCCAGCAGCAGACCGCGTTGCTGGACCAAGTGAAGGCGGTCACCGACGCGGTCGGCCCGCAGCCGCTGGTGGTGCCCACCGACTACGACGACGCCTACGACGCGAGCTTCTGGACGATCCCGTGCAACGAGGGTCCGTGGTTCGGCAACCGGAACACGGCGGTGCGGCAGTCGGCGCAGCTGGGGCCGCAGTACCCGCTGCTGGGCTGGGGGTGGCTGATCCAGCCGTGCATCTTCTGGAACAACAAGCCGGAGCCGCTGCCGGTCCTGGACGGGCGGGGCGTCCCGCCGGTGCTGATGGTGCAGTCGACGCACGACCCGGCGACGCCGATCGAGGGCGCCGAGCGCGCGCACCGCGCGTTCAAGGGCTCGCGGATGATCACCGTGACCGGCGAGGGTGACCACGGGATCTACGCCGGGGGCAACGCGGCGGTGGACAAGGTTGTGGAGGACTTCCTCGTGGACGGGGTGGTGCCGCGGGACCAGACGCTGCCTGGTATGCCGCTGCCCGACCCGACCGCCTAGTTCTCGGTCTTCAGGACCCCGCCGGGCTCGTTCTCGGCGGGGTTCTTCAGTTCTTCCTTCAGTTCGCGGAACCGGCCCGTGCAGGTGCACAACACCAGGTAGACCAGGGTCAACACGAACATCAGTCCGCCGGCCAGCAACATGGCGGCCTCCTCTCCGACTGGTATGAGTGAGACGTGCGACACAGCAGGAGAGTTGCCGTTCCGGCGGTTTTCACGCCCCCTTTCTTCCGGTAGTCCCCAGGCTGTGCACAGAGTTGTCCACAGGCTGGGGACAGGTGGGCGGATAGACTGTGGACATGGTGCGAGTCCCGCTGACCGAAGCCGAACGCGAACGCGGCGAGCGTCTCGGTGCCGCACTGCGAGCCGCGCGGGGTTCCCGCAGCATGGCCGAGGTGGCGCTGGAGGCCGGCGTCTCGGTCGAGACGCTGCGCAAGATCGAGACCGGCCGCATCCCGACGCCTGCGTTCTTCACGGTGGTCGCACTCGCGGACGCGGTCGGCCTCCCACTGGACGCCCTGCGCGACGCGATCACCGGCGTACCGACCGGTTGACGGTGGATGCGCGCGGTTGGGGGGACCGCGACACTGAACGTGGACAGCACGGAACTCGCGGCTACTTCAGCTGCTCCAGCACCGGGGCGAACGCGTCCAGGCTGCGTTCCAGCACCGACACGTAGGTGATCCCGAACTGCTCCCGCATGCGCTCGATCTGCGCGACGATCTCCGGCACCGAACCGACCAGCAGCGTCGGCAGCTCACCGATCGCGTCGACGCTCATCTCCGGCGCGAACCGCTGGAGGTCGGCCAGTGCGGCGCGGCGGTCGTCGGTCACCACGACCAGCTGCACCAGGACGTTGATCTCCGCCGTGCGGTCGCCCAGCCGTGACCGCACGAACGACACCCGCTCGGCGAACGCGTCCGCGCCGGCCAGGCCGACCAGTCCGCCGCCCTTCGCCGTCGGCGCGCCGGTCAGCGCGATCGTGTCCGCGTACTCCGCGGCCAGCGCCAGCATCCGGTCGCCCCAGCCGCCCAGCATCAGCGGCGGCCCGCCGTCCTGCGCCGGGCGCGGCTGGTGCTCGGGGTCGCCGAACAGCTTGCGCAGCTCCACGACCGTCCGCTCGACGTGGTCGACCCGGCGCCCCGGCCACGGCAGCCCGGCCGCCTCGAACTCCTCGCGCACGTACCCCGCGCCGAGACCCAGCTCCAGCCGCCCGCCGCTGTACTGGTCGGTCGTCGCGACGTCCCGCGCCAGCACGGCGGGGTGGTAGAAGGGCGCGTTGAGCACGAACGTGCCCAGCCGCACCGTCGACGTGGCCTCCGCGGCGAGCACCAGCGCCGGAAACGGCGCCGGCATCCCCAGGTGATCGGCCACGGTCACGACGTCGAAGCCCAGCTCCTCCGCCCGCCGCACCTTGTCCACGAACTCCGCCCGCGATCCGGGCTCCATCATGTTCACACCGAAGCGCATCCCCAGCATGTTCCGACCATAGAGCCGAAAACGACGAAACGGCCACCCCCGGCCGGAACCGGGGATGGCCGTTCGCGCGGCGGAAAACTCAGCCGAGGCGCTGCTTCAGGGCCGCCAGCTCGTCGTGCAGGCTGGAGGGCACCCGGTCGCCGATCTTGGCGAACCACTCCTCGATCAGCGGGATCTCCTGGCGCCACTCCTCCGGCTTGACCGCGAGCGACTCCTGGACGTCCTCGATCGGCTCGGCGATGCCGTCCAGGTCGAGGTCCTCGGCGCGCGGCACCAGGCCGACCGGGGTCTCGACCGCGCCGGCCTTGCCCTCGAGGCGCTCGACGATCCACTTGAGCACGCGCGAGTTCTCGCCGAAGCCCGGCCACAGGAACCGCTTGTCGTCACCGCGGCGGAACCAGTTGACGTAGAAGATCTTCGGCAGCTTGGCGGCGTCGGCGTTCTTGCCGGTGTCCAGCCAGTGCTGGAAGTACGCGCCGGCGTGGTAGCCGAGGAACGGCAGCATCGCCATCGGGTCGCGGCGCACCTCGCCGACCTTGCCCGCCGCGGCCGCGGTCTTCTCCGACGACATGGTGGCGCCCATGAACACGCCGTGCTGCCAGTCGCGGGCCTCGGTCACCAGCGGGACGGTGGTGGCGCGGCGGCCGCCGAACAGGATCGCCGAGATCGGCACGCCCTTCGGGTCGTCCCACTCCGGCGCGAGCGTCGGGACCTGCGCGATCGGGGTGCAGAAGCGCGAGTTCGGGTGCGCGGCCGGCTCGTCCGACTCGGGGGTCCAGTCGCGGCCCTTCCAGTCGGTGAGGTGCGCCGGCGCCTCCTTGGTCATGCCCTCCCACCACACGTCGCCGTCGTCGGTCAGCGCGACGTTGGTGAAGACGGTGTTGCCGGCCTCGATGGTCTTCATCGCCACCGGGTTGGTCTTCACACCGGTGCCCGGCGCGACGCCGAACAGGCCGAACTCGGGGTTGATCGCGTACAGGCGGCCGTCCTCGCCGAACCGCATCCACGCGATGTCGTCGCCGATGGTCTCGGCGCGCCAGCCCGGGATGGTCGGCTGCAGCATCGCGAGGTTGGTCTTGCCGCACGCGCTCGGGAACGCGGCCGCCACGTAGTAGGCCTTGTTCTCCGGCGAGATCAGCTTGAGGATCAGCATGTGCTCGGCGAGCCAGCCTTCGTCACGGGCCATGACGGAGGCGATGCGCAGCGAGTAGCACTTCTTGCCCAGCAGCGAGTTGCCGCCGTAGCCCGAGCCGTAGCTCCAGATCGTCCGGCTCTCCGGGAAGTGCGAGATGTACTTGGTGTCGTTGCACGGCCAGGCGACGTCCTTCTCGCCCGGCTCCAGCGGCTTGCCGACCGAGTGCAGAGCGGGCACGAACTCGCGCTCGGTGCCGTCGTCGGTGACGAACTTCTCCAGCGCCTTGGTGCCCATGCGGGTCATCACCCGCATTGACGCCACGACGTAGGCGAAGTCGGTGACCTCGATGCCCAGCTTCGGGTTCTCGTCGCCGAGCGGGCCCATGCAGAACGGGATGACGTACATCGTCCGGCCACGCATGCAGCCCCGGTAGAGCTCGGTCATGGTGGCGCGCATCTCGTCCGGGTGCATCCAGTTGTTGGTCGGCCCGGCGTCCTCTTCGTTCTCGGAGCAGATGAAGGTCCGCTCCTCGACCCGCGCGACGTCGCTCGGGTCCGAGGCGGCCCAGAAGGAGTTCGGCTTCGCCTTCAACGGGACGAACGTGCCGGCCTCGACCAGCTCGTTGTTGATGCGCTCGGCCTCCTCGTCGGAGCCGTCGCACCACACCACTCGGTCAGGGGTGGTCAGCTCGGCGACCTCCCGTACCCACGCAAGCACACCGCTGTGCGACGTCGGCGCCTTGTCCAGTCCCGGGATGGCTACTGCAGTCATTCCTTCTCCTGACTTCGACGGCAGGAACGCCCGCCCGGAACGTGGTCCGGGGAAGCGCTCCGTCGCCGGCGACCGAATGGCTTCGCACACCGGCTGCCCTACCGGTGTGCTGGAAATACTGGGATTCCCCGAGGGTAGCCGGATGGACGGCCGGTAACCGAGGCCTGACCTGTCGGTTCTCTCACAAGAACGATCAGGGAATCGATTCAGATATCGCTGAACCGGCGTAGCGGAGAAAGTTCTTCGGCTTGCGCGTGATCTCGCCGATATCCGGGGGTGGGTGATTTGCCCGGAAACGCGATCAGGCCCCGCCGTCCGCGAGGGACGATCGGGGCCTGATGTCGCCGTGGTTACCGGTCAGTTCAGGGAAGTTCGGTTCCGCGGCCGTCAGTTCTGGGAGATCCACTGCCCGGTGCCGGAGTCGATCTTCGCGACCCCTTCCACTGCCTGTGCGCCGCTGCCGCCCCACAGCTGGTCGCTGTCCGGCGGCACCTCGGCGGTGAAACCGTTCGTCGTCTCGGTCCACTCGCCGGGGCCGGTGTGCTGGTACGTGGTCGTCTCACCCTCGGGCGCGATGATCGTCTGGACGTCGGCCTGGCCGTCGCCGTCGACGTCGGTGAAGACACGCGTGTTGCCCTGGTCGTCGGTGACGACCGCGCTGTCGGCGGTGCCGTCGTTGTCGCTGTCCACAGTGGCCGGGCCGACCTCGACGGTGCCGTCGGACATGTCCGCCGTGATCTCGCCGGCGCGGCCGGTCTCGGTGGCGTCCGGCTCGCCCGCCTCGGAGTCGTGGTCGGCGACCCAGTCGCCGGTGGTCTCGTCGTAGCGGGCCAGGTCGACGACGTTGCCCTCGGTGTCGGTGTGCACGTACTGGTCGGCGCGCCCGTCGTCGTCGGTGTCGACGTACGCGGTGATCGTGCCGTCGGCGTTGTCGAGGCGGACCGTCTCGTTGACCCCGTCGTGGTTGAGGTCCATGTTCTCTTCGGCCGTGTAGGTCTGCCCGTCGACCGTGATCTCCAGGTCACCGTCGGAGGTCGTGGCGTCGGTGGGCTCAACCCCGCCGGTCTCATCGATCCACACGCCGAACTCCCCAATCTCACACCAATGAAGTCACACGCTTTGACTCACGTTAGGCCGGTTCGGTTCCCCGGCACAACCGACCCTCTCAGGCCTGCTCACGCAGGGTGCGGATGCGCCCGAGCAGGGTCTCGGCCCGATCACGGCCGTCACCGGTCTCCTTCAGCTTCCGGCTCACCGCGGCCAGCTTCTTCGCCCGCTCCTGCGCGCCCATTTTGATCGACTTGTCGACCTGCTTGAGCTCGGCCTCGATGGCGTCGATCCGGCGGGACAGCGCCTCGTCGAGCGCCAGCGACAGCTGCTGCTCGGCCTCGATGAGCTGCTCGGCGACCAGCTGGTCGAGAATCGAGCGCGCCTCCGCGATCGACTCGACCAGCCACTGCTTGAGGTGCTGCTTGTCCGCCGCGTGCCGCCGGGTGCGGGCCATCCACCAGCCCGCGCCCAGGCCGACGACGATCGTCGCGGGCAACACGACCGGGTTGAGCAGGGCGACCCCGGCCAGCGGCAGCGCGGCGATCTTGCCCGCCCCGACCCCGCCGGAGATCCCCATGAAGATGAGCAGCTTGTCCTCGGGTGTGGACGGCTTGCGGTCCGGCGGCCGCAGCACCACCTGCGGCCCGCCCGCGCGCAGGAACTGCGAGCGGATCACGTCCAGCTCCTCCGGCGCGAACAGCTCGGCCAGCGCGATCTCGGTGACCCGGTTCAGCCGCTGCGCCATCGTCGCCGACACGCGCTGGGAGATCATCTGCAGCGCCGCGTCCACCTGCTGCGGCAGCTGGGTCAGCTGGTCGCGCTTGGCGTTGTCGATCTGGGCGCGGAAGTAGGACTGGGCGTCCCGGACCTGGCGGCTGGTTTCGTGGCCGAGGTCGACCCTGGCCCGCTGGATCTCGCCGCGCAGCTTGAGCTGCCAGCCGCGGGTGGACGTCTTGCGCTCGGCCGCCAGCTCGTCGCGCCGCTCACGCAACCGCTCCGCCTCGGCCTCGCCGGAGGACAGGGCCCGCTGCTCGGCCAGCAGCCCGGCGTGCACCTCGCCGAGCGCGCTGGACAGCGCTCGCAGCGTGTTGGCCTCGCCGAGCATCGCCGAGCGGCCGACGACGAGTTCCTGCAGCGCGGCCTGCAGTTCGATCACCCCGGACCGCTCCCGCAGCATCACCGCGGCCTGCTCGTTCGGCGCCTTCGCGGCCATCTCGAACATCCGCGCCGACACCGGGTGGAACACCGCGTCTGCGAAGCGCGGCGCGTGCTCGGCCAGCAGCCGACGGTCGGCCTCCAGCACCTCGCGCCAGCCGCGGAAGGCGTCCGTTTTGGACAGTGCGAACACCACGGTCTCCACCCGATCGCCGACGCGGCGCAGGAACTCCAGCTCACCGGCGGTGAACGGGGCCGACGCGTCGACGACGAACAGCAGCGCGGTCGCGTTCGCCGCGGCTTCGGCGGCCAGCTCGCCGTGCATCGAATCGAGCCCGCCGACCCCGGGGGTGTCCACCAGCGACACACGCTCCAGGATCGGGACGGGGCCGGTGACCTCGACGTACCGCGGCGGCAGCTGGCCGTCGGGCAGCTCGTGCGCGGCCGAGACCCAGCGAACGAGTTCAGGCAGCGGCACGGCGACCGGCGCGAGCTGACCGGGGTAGCAGGCCTGCGCGCCCCACTCCGGGGCGTGGTCGAAGACGAGGTAGCCGGCGGTGGCGACGTCGGCGTCCACCGGGGACAGACCGGGGGTCGCCAGCAGCGCGTTGACCAGGGAACTCTTGCCGCGGTTGGTCTCGCCGACCACCACCACCTGCGGCTTCTTCGGCCGCGACCGGCGGACCTCCTCGACCCACGCCGCCGCCTTCGGGTCGTTCTCCCGCAGCAGGGTCAGCAGTGCTTCGCGGGCCTGCTTGACCTGGTTGGGCAGGGACGAGAGCGGCGGAGCGGTCACGACCGGACCTTAGCGCTTCGTGTAGACCGTCACGACGGGCGCGCGCAGCAGGCGGCCGCCGTCGGTGAACCCGACGACCTCGGTCTCGGCGACCACGCCGTCCAGCGCCGGGTCGTCGGTCTTGATCGCGCCGCCCGCCTCGTGCACGGACGGGTCGAACCGCTGCCCGTCCGGCCGCACCGCCTCGACCCCGACGCGGGCCAGCCCTTGTTCGAGGCGCTCGACCACGCCCCCGCTGCGCGCCCGGTCCAGGGCGTAGAGGCAGAGCTGGATCAGCTCCTGCCGGTCGGCCCGCGCCTGCTCCAGCGCTTCCGGGCCGGCGGCGGCCAGATCGGATACACGGTTCACATCGGTGTTGGACGGGGGTTGCGCCGCTGTGGTTCCCTCGACTTCGTCGATGATCTTCGCCAGTTGCGCGCCGGGGATCTGCCCGGTCGGGGAGTCGTCCGCGGACCGGCGCCGGAACCAGGAAGCCACGCTCACCACCCCTCGTTCATCTCAGCTGCTGCCAGATGAGGAAGTACGCCCGGTGCACGACGTGTGCGACCCGGCTCTGCGCGGGCGTCGCGCCGAAGGACGCGAACGACCGCCACCAGCCGGCGCGCTCCAGCGCGTGCGCGGCGAGCTCCGGCCGGGACGCGCCGGGCAGGCCCAGCTGCTCGTCGATGTCGGCGTTGCTGCCCACCCGCAGGACCTCTTCGGCCAGGTCCTCGGGCATGTCGACCGCGCCGGCCACGACCAGCGTGAGCGCCTCCAGCAGCCGCAGCTGGTGCGCCTCGGGCTTGGCGAGCAGCACCTCGATGGCGTCGTGCACGCGCTGCCGCTCGGCCGGGTCACCGGAGGCGTGCGCCAGCGCGGTGACCGACGCGAGCGCGGCGGCGGCCTTGATCCCGTCCGCGCGGGCGGCGAAGACCGTGTTCAGCCGGGCGCGGACGGCGTCCAGACCGGAGGCGCTGAGCAGCAGCCTGCGCAGGGCGCCCGCGGTGATCGTCGAGTCGGCGCGGATCGCGTCGATGGCGCGGCGAATGCCGTAGAGGTCGAGCTTCTCCAGCAGCCGCAGGCGGGTGCCTGCCGGGACGTCGCAGTCCCAGCTGGTGAAGATGTCGGCCGCCATCAGCATGGTCTCCAGCGTCGCGTCGTCCAGAGCGGCCAGCTGGCGCAGCGCGTCGGCGTCGGCGGAGGTGAAGTTGCCCGACTCGGCCGACTCGGCGATCAGCCCGATCACCGGTAGCACGTCGGCGACCCGCGGCTTGAGCAGCAGCCCCTGCTTCTCGGCGAGGATCGACGCGGCCCGCCACACGTCGCCGCCGGAGCCCTCGACGGACTCCGGCGGGATGGTGTCGGCCTTGTTCAGCACGGCGATCGCGTTGACCGGGCCGGCCTCGCGGCTCGCGGTCGCGGCGGTGAACGCGGCGAGCGCCTGCTGGTCGTCCGCGCGCACGCCCTGGGTCACGACGTAGAGGACGGCCTCCGCGCCGGCGACCGCGTTGCGCGAGGTCTCGTCCAGCTCGTCGCCGCCTTCTTCGGCCTGGGCCGCGCCCAGCAACTGCTCGGTGCGCGACACCGACGCGGCGTCCAGCGAGCCGAGGCCGGGGGTGTCGATGACGGTCATCTCCTGCAGGACCGCGCTGGTCAGGTACGCCTCGATGTGCGAGACCTTGCTGATGTCCACGCCCAGCTCGGCCGGGATCGACCCGTCCGGCGCGAACGGCAGCACCTGCTTGTGACCCCCGGCGAAGACCACTTCGATGCGGTCGACCGTGCCGTACTGGAAGCGGGTCACCAGGCGGGTGCACTCGCCCACGTCGGTCGGCGCTACCCGCCGCCCGATCAGCGCGTTGACCAGCGTCGACTTGCCGGACTTGATGCGCCCGGCGACCGCGACCTGCAGCGGCGCGCCGAGGCGGCGCAGCACCTCGGCGAACCCGGCGGCGGTGCGGGCGGAAACCTGCGGCTGCAGGCGGCGGCAGAGGTTGGCTACCGACACGGACAGCGGACCGGCCAGGCGGCCCTGATCCGTCGTCGCCGTCACGTCGCCCCCTCCCGGTGCCTGCGTTGTGCCCCCGAATCCTGCCATGAAGCTCGGCCCGAAGTCCCACGTGCGGTGATACCTCGGGATGACGCGGAGTGGACCGCCGCCGACCTAGAGTGAACGGTGTGCGGCGACTGAGCTTGTGGATGCGGACGCACCCGATGGTCGGGGACGTCCTGCTCGCCGTGTTGCTGCTGCTCATGGACCTGCTGTTCCTGGTCGCGCGGGCCGAGCCCAGCGAGGGTCAGCGGTGGTACGTGGCGATCCCGCTGGACCTCGCGATGGTGGGGCCGGTGGCGTTCCGCCGGAAGTACCCGGTGGTCACGGCCTACGTGATCCTGCTGATGACAGTGCCGCACAGCGCGCTGGAGCTGGGGGTCGGCAGCGCGACGGCGAGCTGCGTGGCGCTGTACACGGTGGTCGTCTACGTCGGGCGGCGGCAGGCCGCGCTGTACCTGCTCGCGCAGGCCGCGGTCAGCGTGGTGCAGATGTGGGCGGGCTGGTCGCCGCAGGGCTGGGCGCCGCTGCTGTTCATCGGGCTGACCTTCGCGTTGTGCTGGGTGCTCGGCGAGTTCGTCGGCGCGCGCCGGGCCTACCACGCGGAGATGGAGGCGCGGCTGCACCTGCTGGAGACCGAACGCGACCAGGCCGGGCGGATCGCGGTGGCCGAGGAGCGCGGGCGGATCGCGCGGGAGCTGCACGACGTGGTCGCCCACGCCGTGAGCGTGATCGTGGTGCAGGCCGACGGGGCGTCCTACGCGCTGCGGTCCAACCCGGAGCTGGCCGAGCGGGCGGTGCGCACGATCTCCGAGACGGGCAGGCAGGCGCTGACCGAGCTGCGGCGGCTGCTGCAGGTGCTGCGCAACGAAGAGGTGGCCGGGGAGCCGCGCATCCCGCAGCCGACCGCGGAGTCGCTGGCCGACCTGGCGGAGCGGGTGCGGACCGCGGGGGTGCCGGTGGAGTTGTCGATCGACGGGTCGCTCGCCGAACTGCCTGCCGGGGTGTCGCTCGGCGTGTACCGGATCGTGCAGGAGTCGCTGACCAACACGCTCAAGCACGCCGGACAGGGGGCCCGGGCGGAGGTGCGGGTACGGCGGACCGAGAACCTGGTGGACGTGGAGATCGTGGACGACGGGGCCGGGAAGGCGCGGGAGCTGGTGCCCGGGCCGGACCTGCCGGGAGGCAACGGGGTGATCGGGATGCGCGAACGGGCGCACCTGTTCGGCGGGATTTTGCAGGTGGGACCGCGGCCGGGGGGTGGCTGGCGGGTGCACGCGAGCTTCCCGGTGAGGCTCGACCCGTGATCCGCGTGGTGGTGGTCGACGACCAGGAGCTGATGCGGGTCGGGTTCCGCATGGTGCTGGGCGCGCAGGACGACATCGACCTGGTCGGCGAGGCGGGCAACGGCGCGGACGCGGTGTCACTGGCCGGTTCGCTGCGGCCGGACGTCGTGTTGATGGACGTGCGGATGCCGGTGATGGACGGGGTGGAGGCGACGAAGCGGATCGTCGAGGCCGGCACGTCGCGGGTGCTGGTGATGACGACGTTCGACCTGGACGAGTACGTGTACGCGGCGCTGCAGAACGGGGCCAGCGGGTTCCTGCTGAAGGACACGCCGCCGGACCACCTGGTGTCGGCGCTGCGGTCGGTGGCGTCCGGGGACGCCGTGGTGTCGCCGTCGGTGACGCGGCGGCTGCTGGACCGTTTCATGAGCGGCGGCGGCCCCCTGCGCGACGAGGCCGAGCTGAACGTGCTGACCGAGCGGGAGCGGGAGGTGCTGGTGCTCATCGCGAAGGGCCTGTCCAATGTGGAGATAGCGGAAAAGCTGTTCCTCTCCGAGGCGACGGTGAAGACGCACGTGGGACGGATCCTGGCGAAGCTCGGACTGCGGGACCGCGTGCAGGCGGTGGTGCTGGCCTACGAGACGGGGTTGATCCGGCCCGGGTTGGCCTGAGTGAGGAGGCCCGGCGGGGAGCCTGGCTCGGGGCGACCGATCGCTTGCCGTTGGACGCCGGGTGGCGCCGCCGGCGCCCGGGACAGCGCGGCGGAGCCGGCTCCGGCTCGCGACCCCGGCGTCCCGGCGGCCGCACTGAGGCCGGCGGCCACGCGCGACATGGCCATCGGGTTCCGGCGTGGGCGGCGCGTGGGTCGCCGCCGTGGACAGCCGTCGGCGGCACGGCCTGACGCGTCACAGGAGCAGCGCTCGCAGGCGATGCGTCTCCGAACCAGCGACGGTGCGCGCCAGGTAGCGCTCGTCCAGAGGGCGGACCGCAGCTCACGCGCCGCCCTACGGGGCAGTGCGTCCAGCACCGCCGCCACCCCTTCCGACGCGCGACCGCGCCACTCGACTGGCAGCCCGCCGAGCGGGTGTCCTCGACGGTTCCGGCCTGTGGCGTCACAGGAGCAACGTTCGCACGCGATACGACTGCGGGTCGGCCACCGCGCGCCAGGTAACGCTCGTCGAGCGGGCGGAAGACGGACCGCAGCTCACGCGCCGCCCTACGGGGCAGTGCGGCCAGCACGGTCGCCACCCCTTCCGACGGGCGACCGCCCCGCTCGACTGGCAACCCCGCCGAGGCGGCAGCCCCGCCGAGCGGCAGTCCTCGGCGG
>NZ_AFWY03000054.1:0-53254 GCF_000231075.2 Amycolatopsis sp. ATCC 39116
TCGTGCGGGCACGGGCGTGGGGCCTGGGTGCGTGGGTGTGGGTCCTGTGGGCCTGAGCGTGGAGCCCGGGCGTGAGCGTGGAACTCGCGCGCCGGGCGTGGGACTCGCGGTTCAGGCCGGGTCGGTGAAGCGTGGCGCCCGCTTCTCGAACGACGCGGTCACCGCCTCGACCTGGTTCGGGCTGCCGATCAGCGCGGTGATCCCCCGCTGCTCCGCCGCGAACCCGGCCTCGTGGTCACGCGGCAGGTCCAGCAGGCGCTTCGCCGCGCGGACCGCGTCCGGGCTGCGCCCGGCGATCGACCGGGCCAGCTCCAGCGCCTCCGCCCGCGGGTCGTCGGCCACGCGCGTCGCCAGGCCGAGCGAGACCGCCTCGGCGCCGCTGACGATCCGGCCCGTGAAGGTCAGCTCCTTCGCCACGTCCCGGCCGACCAGCTCGGGCAGCACCTGCGTGCCGGTCATGTCCGGGATCAGCCCCCACTTGATCTCCAGCACCGACAGCTTCGCGTCCGGCGCGACGATCCGGATGTCCGCGCCCAGCGCCACCTGCAGCCCGCCGCCCAGGGCGTGCCCGGTGATCGCGGCGATCACCGGCACCGGCAGCTCGGTCCACACGTAGGCGGCGCGCTGCCCGGTCGCCTTGGCCGGGCCGTCGGCGGGCGGCAGGTCGACGTCGGCGCTGATCCGGTCGCCGGAGCGCATCGCCTGGAAGGCCGCGAAGTCCAGGCCGGCGCAGAAGTCCGGCCCTTCGCCGGAGAGCACGACCGCCCGCAACCCCGGCTCGGTCTTCAGCCGTTCGCCCGCCCGCACCAGGGCCGCGAACATCGCCGGGTCCAGCGCGTTGCGCTTGTCGGCGCGGTTGAGCCGCACGTCGGCGACGCCTTGACTGATCTCGATGCGCACGCGATCCACCGCGCCAGTCTCACCCGGACGGGGTGGCGGGGACAAGATCGCCCCGCCACCCCGGCCCTCAGCGACCCGCGATCAACGCGAGGTCCGCCAGCAGGATCCGCTCCAGCTCCGGCGCGAATCCGGCCCGGCGCACCGCGTCGGCGGCCTGGTCGAAGCGCCCGGCGTCCAGGTGGCGCAGGATCGTCGCCGTCTCCTCCGGGCGCGTCCCGGCCTCGGCGACCAGCACTCGCACGCCTGTCACGTCGACCACGACCTCGAACTTCGCCGACGCCGAAGCCGTCCCGCCCGGGCCGGTCGCGGTGGCGACCAGTTCGTGCGCGCCGGCGGCCAGCGAGCGCGGGTCCAGCGGCACCGCCGGGTCGATCCGCGTCCCGTCCAGCGTCACCGAGACCGACGAGGCGTCCCGCGCCGACACCGCGACCGGCGCCGGCACGAACCGCCGCAGCTCACCCGGCACCGAAATCGACACAGACGGCGCCGCGTGGCCCGACCGCCAGCCGGCGAGCTCGCCCGCCCGGTCGGTGATGATCGCGTCCACCCCGGCGTCGGCCAGCTTCCGCCACGTCGCGGCGTCGTTCACCGTGTAGGGCATCACGGCGATCCCGGCGGAGTTCAGCTGGGACACCGCGTCCGGACGCGTCAGCAGCGCGGCGGCGGACGGGTTGTACGTCACCACGCCGAACGCCTTCGCCGTCGCCACCGGATCGGCGTCCACCGCGCCGCGCAGCAGCCCCAGCGGGATCTCCGGCGCGACCGCCCGCGCGTCCCGCAGGACCTGCTCGTCGAAGCTCTGCACCAGCACCTGCCGCGCCATGCCGCGGCTGCGCACCTCGTCCAGGATCCGCGTGGTCTCCGCGCGGGTCTCCGGGCCCTTGATCTCCAGCAGCAGCGTCGATCCGCCGGTGCGGACCAGGTCCAGCACCTGCCCGAGCGTCGGCACCTTCTGCCCGGCGAACGCGGGCGAGAACCACGACCCCGCGTCCAGCGCGGTGACCTGAGCGGCGGTCAGCGTCGAGATGTCGCCGGTGCCCGGGGTGGTCCGGTCGACGGTGTTGTCGTGCATGACCACCGGCACGCCGTCGCGGGTGGTCTGCGCGTCGATCTCCACGTACTCGGCGCCGGCGCGGATCCCCGCCTCGACGGCGGCGAGGGTGTTCTCTGGCGCGACCGCGGAGTAGCCGCGGTGCGCGACCGTGAGCGGCAGGGCACCGTCCGGCTGGGTCACCGGCAGCGGTTCGAGTTGGGTGACCACCACGTCGTCGACGCTGATCTTCGCGCCGTCGGCGATGAACCCGAACACGCCCGACGCGCTGCGCCGCAGCTTGGTCGTGGTCAGGACGGTCTTGCCGTCGAAGCTCCAGCTCGCGCGGCTGCCGTGCACCTCGATCGCCACCCGGACGTCGCGCCCGGTGCCCGCGTCGTACGGCGCGGCGGCGGTGTCGGTGACGTTCCAGGTGTTCGCCTCGGTGCGCTGGGCGAACTCGATGCCGTTGGTCGCGGTGGAGGCCGACCGCATGACCGCCTGGCTCCACGGCACGGCCCCGCCGGGCGCGGTGTCCAGCACGATGCCGGCCCAGCGGCTGGAGTTGGTCACCGAGTCGAACCGGATGGTGGCCTCGGCGCGGAAGTCCTCCAGGTGCGTGCCGAAGGTGATCCGGGACAGCGTGCCGGGCGCGGTGTTGGTCAGCTTGCCGCCACTGACCTGCCAGGTGCCGGCGACCGGCGTCCACCCGGCGGGCAGCGCGCCGCTGTCGAAGGATTCGCGGACGACGACGTCGCCGGGCGCGGCGGCGGCGAGGGTGGGGACGAGTGCGGCGGCGAGGCCGAGCGCGAGCGCGGCCGCCGTCCACCGGTGGGGAGTGCGTCTCATGCGGCGGACGCTATGTCCGGATTGTGGCGGGAAGGTTGATCTTTCCTGGACGGACGGCGACGATCAGCGCACGACGCGCGCCGAGCCGCGCTCGACGAGTTCGGCGCTCAACCGCACGGTTTCCCGCGGCCGGTCCGGGTCCGCGACCCGCCGCAGCAACAACTCCACCCCGGCCGAGCCGACCTCGTCCGCGGGCAGCCGGATCGTGGTCAGCCCCGGCTCCAGGTAGGCGGCGAACGGGTGATCGCCGTAGCCGAGCACGCGCACGTCCTCGCCGACGGTCAGCCCGCACTCCCGGACCGCCTTGTAGACCCCGAGTGCGAAGTAGTCGTTGCCGGTGACCACCAGCTCCGGGTGGTGCTCACGGCTGATCAGCCCGGCCGCGAGCCGGTGGGCGTCGTCCGGCCGCCACGGCAGCGCCGCGTCCCGCGTCCGGTGCCCTGGCACCTTCAGCACCAGCGAATCGCCGCCGAGCGCGCGCTGGAAACCCGCGATGCGCTGGGCGACCGTGCTGATCTCCAGGTCCTCCTCGAACAGCCACGCCCGCCCCGGCCCGGCCACGCGCGACACCGCGTCCGCGACCGCCTGCTCGACGTCGATGCCGACGAAGTCGAAGCCCAGCTCCGGGATGTCGCGGCTGAGCAGCACGACCGGCAGCCCGGCCGCGGACAGCTCCGCCCACACGCCGGGCCGGTGCTGGATCGGCACCGCGAGCACCCCGTCGACGCCGAAGCGCAGCAGCTGCTGCACCGCGCGTTCCTCGTTGTCCTCGTTCTCCTCGGTGACCAGCAGCAGGACCGAGTACCCGGCGAGACGGCACTGCCGCTCCACCGCGGAGATCAGCGCGGCGTAGAACGGGTTGGACGGGTTGGTGATCACCAGCGCGAGCACCATCGTGGTACCGGAGACCAGCGACCGGGCGTGGCTGTTCGGCACGTACCCCAGCCGCCGGGCCTCGGCGACGATCATCTCCCGGGTGGCCTCGCTGACCTGGTCCTTGCCCGACAGCGCGCGCGACACCGTGTTCGCGGACAGGCCGACCCTGTCCGCGACGTCACGCAACGTGACCCGCCGAGCGCGCACCACCAGCCTGACCTCCGGATCAACCCTTGCCAACAAGATAGATGCGCAGCTTCCCGGTCGTGCCGGGACCCACGGCGCAGCGCACCCGCAGCCACTGGCCGAACCCGCTCACCGCCCAGGTGATCAGGCCCGGCGCGTCGATGCGGTGCTCGTCGTCGTCCAGCGGGCACCAGTGCAGGCCGTCGGGGGAGATCTCGGTGCGGAATACCAGCGGGCCGTCCAGGTCGAGGGCCTGCACGAAGAACCGGGCCTCGGCGGCCCACGGCAGCTCGTAGGGTTCGGTCGCGAAGTCCTCGCGCACCACGGTGTTGCGTTCCAGGACAGCCGTCGTCGTCGAGCGCATGTCGTGCCTCACCAATCCACCGAGATCAGGACCGAGTCCAGGAACAGGAAGTTGCGGACGCCGCAGTGCGTGCGGACCGAGAAGTAGAAGTTGAGCAGGTTGTCCAGCGTGCCGTAGCGGTCCGGGTACGGCGGCACGGGCACGTCCCGCATGTCCATCACGCGGTCGTTGAGCTGGAGCTCCACATTGGACCGGGTGCTGGTGTCGATGTCCCAGCGCAGGTAGTGCCAGTTGATCTTGGTGGGCACCTCGTTGACGCACATCTCCAGCGGCTCGCCGAAGGTGCGCCAGTCGTCCGGGTCCGGGGCGGTGAAGTCGGCGGCGTAGGGGAGGGCGAACTTGCCCTCCTGGTGGTCGCGCGGCGTCGGTTCCGGCACCACCGGGTACATCCAGCGGTTCGTCATCTCGCCGTCCAGGTTGGTGTTCTGGTAGCGGATGACGTTGTGGTAGCGCAGGCCGCCGTCCGAGCAGATGTCGGTGGCCACGGTGAACGCCCCGAACTGCGACTCCGACGGGTGCCGGTTGCCGTCCCACGGCACCGACGCGGGCGCCTCGTGCCCGACGGTGGCTTCGGCCTTGAACGCGAAGTGGGTCTCGATGCGGACCCGGCCGCGGCCCGCCATCGTCAGGCGGCGGATGCCGGTCGCGGTGTGGCCGGGGTAGGGGCGCGTCGCGAGCTTGAGCGCGTAGTTGCCGCTCAGCGTGCCGTGCGTGCCGACGTCGAAGAACGTGCACGAGGACAGCTGCGGCGGGCGGAAGTCGCGCATGTGGTCGTCCACGGTGTCCAGGTCGCCGCGGCCGTCGTAGTTGCCGAGCAGCTCGGTCCAGCCGTGCGTGGTGGAGTCGAACCGGTCGAAGCACAGCACGCGGGACAGCGGGTTGTACTTCGACAGGGCCGTCTCATTAACGTTCATGGAAGTCAAAGCGGTTCCTTGTCTCTTGACCGCAGGGAAAGCGAACTCGTAGCCTGTCGCCACCATGAACGTTAATGTAGACGTTCGTCAGACGCAACGAAGGGTCTGCGATGAGACTCCGGATCAGCCGGGCCACGGTGGGCTCGACCGTGGGCACGGCGCTCGAGTGGTACGACTTCTCCCTTTACGGCACGGCCGCCGCACTCGTGCTGCCGCAGGTGTTCTTCCCCTCCGGTGACCCCGTCGTCGCGACCCTGTCGTCGCTGGCCACGTTCGCCGTCGGGTTCTTCGCGCGCCCGGTCGGCGGCGTGATCATCGGCATCCTCGGCGACCGCGTCGGGCGCCGCACGATGCTGTTCGTGACCCTGATGGTGATGGCCGTGGCGTCCACGCTGATCGGCCTGCTGCCCAGCTACGCCACCGCCGGCGTGTTCGCGCCGGTGGCGCTGGTGCTGCTGCGGGTCGTGCAGGGGCTCGGCGCCGGCGGCGAGTACGCCGGGGCGATGCTGCTGTCCGCCGAGCACGCCGAAACCAGGGCGCGTGGCATCAACGCCAGCGCGCCGACGCTCGGCAACGCGGTCGGCTCGCTGGTCGCGACCGGCGTGTTCTTCCTGACCTCGGCGCTGATGTCCGATGCGGACTTCACCGGCTGGGGCTGGCGGATCCCGTTCCTGCTCAGCTGCCTGGTCGGTGTCGCGGGCGTGATCGTGCGGCTCACGGTGCCGGACAGCCCGGAGTTCGAACGCGCCAAGGAGGAGGGCCGCGCCACGCGGGCGCCGCTGCGGGCGCTGTTCGCCACTTCCGGGCGCAAGATCCTGCCCGGCATGCTGATCTCCGTCGCACCCAACGTGATCAGCTACCTGCCTTCGGTCTACGCGCTGAGCTACCTGACCAAGGAGGTCGGCACCGCGGCGTGGGTCGGCCTGCTGGGCATCGTCATCGCCAACGCGCTCAAGGTGGTCACCGTGCCGACCGCGGGCTGGCTGTGCGACCGCTTCGGGCGGCGGCCGGTGATGATGACCGGGGCGACCGCGGCGGCGCTGCTGTTCTACCCGTTCTTCTTCCTGCTGGACACCGGCACGCCGGTGGTGATCTGGGCGGCGCTGGTCCTGCTCTACACGCTGTGCAACGACCTGACGCTGGCCTCGCAGGCGACGATGATGTCCGAGCTGTTCCCGGTCGGCTACCGCTACACCGGCGTCACGTTCACCCGCGAGATCGCCGGCGCGGTGGTCGGCGGCTGCATCCCGTTCGTGGCGGCCGCGCTGACGTCCGCGTCCGGCGGGCAGACCTGGCCGATCGCGCTGGTGTGCGGGTTGTTGTGCCTGCTCTCGGTGCTGGGGGCGCGGTTCATCGCCGAGCCGGAGCACCTGCGCCGCCGCGGCGCCGCGCGGGTGACGGCCCCGGCGGGAGGGTGACGCCCGGCACCCCGCCACGTACCATGGCGCCAATCCGACCGGGCGTTCGGTTATTCGAGGCGAGGAGGCCGAGGTGGGCGCGTTCCCGATGACGTTGGACGCCGGCGCCGCGACGAGCCTGGAGTCCTGGCGCGACGTGCTGGCCAGCGCGTTCGTGCCGCTGGACGTCGTCTCGGTCGGGAACCGGTTCCACGGGCGGGTGCACGCCCGGCCGATGGCCGACCTGCAGGTCTCCGTGGTCAGCTCGACGCGCCAGGTCACGCGGCGCACCCGCGGCCTGATCCGGCGCCGGGCGGGCGACCTGTACAAGGTGGGGTTGCAGCTGCGCGGGCACGGCGTCGTCCAGCAGGACGGCCGCACCGCGCGGCTGGCGCCCGGTGATCTGACCGTGTACGACACGAACCGGCCGTACGAGCTGGTTTTCGACGACGACTTCGAGATGCTGGTGCTGCTCGTGCCGCGGCGGCGGCTGAAGCCGCGGGCGCCGCGGGTGGACGATCTGACGGCGGTGACGATCCCCGGTTCGGCCGGCAGTGGCGCGCTGACGTCGGCGTTGCTGCGCGGGCTGGACCCGCGGGTGGCGCGGCCCGGCCCGGAGGCGGGTTTCCTGTCCGACGCGGCGGTCGACATGCTGGCCGCGTGTTTCGCCGCGCAGGCCGAGCCGCCCGCGGACACGGTGGTCACGGCGGCGCAGCGGTACATCGAGGAGCACCTGTCCGACCCGGCGCTGTCCCCGTCCGAAGTGGCCGCCGCGGTGCACGTTTCGTTGCGCCAGCTGCAGAAACTGTTCGAACGCCGCGGCGCGACGATCACCGGCTGGATCCGGGACCGCAGGCTCGAGCGGTGCTGGCACGACCTGGCCGACCCGGCGTTGGCGGCCCGCCCGGTCGCGGCGATCGCGGCGTCGTGGGGCTTGGTGGATGCGGCGCAGTTCAGCCGCACCTTCCGGGCCAAGTACGGCCGCACCCCGCGCGAGCACCGGGCGCAGCTGGTGGCGGGGTAGCGCGCGCCGGTGTTCGTGCAGCGGGTCCGGCTTGCCCCGGGCGCGGATCTGGGCAGCTACCCGTTCACCCTGCCCGTGGTGGCGCACCTGGCCCGCTCCGGCGGTCTGCCGCTGGCGCCCGGGGTGACCTTCCTGGTCGGTGAGAACGGCAGCGGCAAGTCGACCCTGGTGGAGGCGCTCGCGGTAGCCGCGGGTTTCAACCCCGAGGGCGGCAGCCGGAACTTCAACTTCGCGACCCGCGCCAGCGAGTCGGCCCTGGGCGATCACCTGGGGTGTTTCGTCACGAACGCTCGCACGGGGAGTCGTTCCGGGGCCTAGTGAGGCACCGGTTCGGGCCACATGGCCTACACCTGCCGGATGAGCCGGATGAGCCGGAAGCGACGCTCTCGGCGCGCGGGTGCGCGGGTGCGCGGGTGCGCGGCGGTGCTGGCGCGGCTGGCCGAACTCACCGAGCAGCGCGGCTGCCGGTGCGCCTGACCCGCGACTTCCTCGCCGCGCCGCAGCGGTATCTGCGGCACCTGCTCGCCGAGAGCTGATCTGGTGCGCGCACGCACAAGAGCCGTGCGCGCAGACGCAAGACCGGCCACTGTGACGTGGCGCATCCTCGGGACAGACGGCCCGTCCGGGTCGTGGTCGACGCCGATCGCCGAGGAGCACCGCCCGTGACCACCACCGAGACCTTCCCCAGCCAGCTCTTCCTAGCCGGCCAGTGGCGCGACGGCACCGGGGGCACGTTCGCCGACCTCAACCCGGCCACCGAGGAGAAGCTGGTCGACGTCGCCGCCGCTTCCGCGCAGGACGTGGACGCCGCGGTCAAGGCCGCCCGCGCCCAGCTGTCCGGCGAGTGGGCCGCCCTGCCCGGCTCCCAGCGGGGCCTCATCCTCAACCGCGTCGCCGACCTGATCGATCGCGACGCCGAACTGCTCGCCCGCCTCGAAGCACTCGACATCGGCAAGCCCGTCGGCCAGCCGACCGTCCTCGACATGCCCAACGCCGCCCGCACGTTCCGGCACTTCGCCGGCTGGGCCGACAAGATCACCGGCCAGGTCATCCCGACCGACGGCTACCTCGGCCGCCCCACCCACTCCTACACGCGCCGCGAGCCGGTCGGCGTCATCGCCGCCATCATCCCGTGGAACACGCCGCTGATGATCACCGCGTGGAAGCTCGCCCCCGCGCTGGCCGCGGGCAACACCGTCGTGGTCAAGCCGCCGGAGGACGCGCCGCTGTCGATCCTGCACCTGGCCAAGCTCCTCAAGGAGGCCGGCCTGCCCGACGGCGTGGTCAGCGTGCTGCCCGGCCTAGGCGAGGTCACCGGCCAGGCGCTGATCGACCACCCGGACGTCGACAAGATCAGCTTCACCGGCAGCCCCGAGGTCGGCCGCCACGTCGGCGTCGCCGCGGCCCAGTCGTTCAAGCGCATCACCCTGGAACTGGGCGGCAAGTCGCCGCAGATCATCCTCGCCGACGCCGACCTCGAAGCGGCCATCGGCGGCACCGCGATGGGCCTGTTCTTCAACCAGGGCCAGGTCTGTGCCGCGGGCACCCGCGTGCTCGTGCACCGCTCGCTGTACTCCGACGTGGTCGACGCCCTCGCCGGCGCCGCGCGGCAGCAGGTGCTCGGCGACCCGCTCGACCCCGCCACCACGATGGGCGCGCTGGTCAACAAGAAGCAGCAGGAGCGCGTGCTCGGCTACATCGAGAAGGGCCGCGCCGAGGGCGCCCGGCTCGTCGCCGGCGGCGCCCGCCCCGAGCGGCCCGGCTACTTCGTGCAGCCGACCATCTTCGCCGACGTGGACAACGACATGACGATCGCGCGCGAGGAGATCTTCGGCCCGGTCGGCTCGGTGATCCCGTTCGACGACCCGGCCGACGCCGTCCGCATCGCCAACAACACCACCTACGGCCTCGCCGCCACCATCTGGACCCGGAACGTGACCGCCGCGCACACCCTCGCCGCGCAGGTTCGCGCCGGTGCGGTCGGCGTGAACGGCTGGGCCCCGATCGACGCCGCCCTGCCGTGGGGCGGGATGAAGTCCAGCGGCGTCGGCCGCGAGCTCGGCTGGAGCGGGATCCTCGCCAACACCGAGGAGAAGGTCGTCACCGTCGTCCTGTAAGGACGCTCGCTCGAGGAGGAGCAGCATGCCCATCACCACCAAGGTGTCCCTGGTCCGCCAGGCCCCAGGCACCTACGAAACCGCCACCGTCGAGCTGGACGACCCGCGCCAGGGCGAGGTCACCGTCAAGCTGGCCGCGTCCGGCCTGTGCCACTCCGACGACCACGTCGCCACCGGTGACGTGCCCGTCGCGGTGTACCCGTACGTCGGCGGACACGAGGGCGCCGGTGTCGTCACCGCGGTCGGCCCGAACACGCCCGGCTACGAGGTGGGCGACCACGTCGTGTTCTCGTTCCTGCCCGCGTGCGGCAAGTGCGAGTTCTGCGCGCAGGGGCTGTCCAACCTGTGCGACCTCGGCGCGTCGCTGCTCACCGGAGCGCGCGCGGACGACCCGACGAGCTTCCGGATGACCGAGAACGGCAACCCGGTCGGGCAGCAGTGCGGCATCTCTACGTTCGCCGAGTACACCACCGCGTCGGTGGACTCGGTCGTCAAGATCGGCAAGGACATCCCGCTGAAGGCGGCCGCGCTCGTCGGGTGCGGCGTGCCGACCGGGTGGGGTTCGGCGGTCAACTCGGCCGACATCAAGCCCGGCGCGGTCGTGATCGTCATGGGCATCGGCGGCATCGGCGCGAACGCCCTGCAGGGCGCGGCGCACGCCGGCGCGAAGACGATCATCGCCGTGGACCCCGTGCAGCTCAAGCGGGACAAGGCGAAGGTGTTCGGCGCGACCCACGCGTTCGCCACCATCGAGGAGGCCGCCGACCTCGCGCGCTCGCTGACCAACGGGCAGGGCGCGGACGCCACGATCGTGACGATCGGTGTCGTGCAGGGCGACCACGTCGGCCAGGCGCTGGCGTCGATCCGCAAGGCCGGGACGGTCGTGCTGACCGGTCTCGGCAACATCACCGAGGCCGGCGCGCCGATCGCGCTGGGCGATCTGACGCTCATGCAGAAGCGGCTGCAGGGCTCGCTGTTCGGCGAGTCCAACCCGCGCCGCGACATCCCGAACCTGCTGCGCATGTACCAGGCGGGCCAGCTCAAGCTCGAGGAGCTGATCACGCGCGAGTACACACTCGACGAGGTCGCCCAGGCGTATGAGGACATGCACGCGGGCCGCAACATCCGCGGTCTGGTGGTGTTCGACTGAGACGGCGGACGGCCCGGCGCTCGACGGGGGTGCCGGGCCGTCCGTGTTCAGCCGTTGACCTCGTCGATCAGCTTCGCCAATGTCGCCGCCGTCAGCGGGCTGCCCGGGAAGGCGGACATCCGGCTCAGCGGCAGGCTGCCCACCAGCGAGATCGTCGACGGGTCGGCCACCAGCCGTCCGATCCGCCCGTCGGCCGCGGCGAAGGCCTGTCCGAGCAGTTCCGCGCCGCGCGGGTCGGCGAACCATTCGGCCACTGTGGATTCCCCGGTGAGCGGCACCCGCACTTCGTCGCCGGTCACCTCGGCCACCGCGGTCGTGTGCAGGTGGCGTGAGGACGAGCCCACCGCGCAGTGGTATTCGCCGCCCTCCACGATCCACCGGTTCACGCGGGTGTCCCAGTAGGCCAGGTCCTCGCGGGCGATGCGCAACACCACTTCGGCCGTCTCGCCCGCCGCGATCGGGACGTTCGCAAACGCTTTCAGCTCGCGCGGAGCCCGCCGCACCGCCGAACCGGGCACGCTCACGTACACCTGCACCACCTCGCGGCCGTCCCGCTGCCCGGTGTTCGTCACCGGGACCCGGATCTCGATCCCCGCGTCCGTGGCGGTCGCCTCCGCGGTGCCGTACTCGAAAGTGGTGTACGACAACCCGAACCCGAACGGGTAGGCAACCTCCTGCTCGCGGGCGTCGAAGCCGCGGTAGCCGACGTGCAGGCCCTCGCCGTAGCGCACGTGCCCGTTCTCGCCGGGGAAGTCCAGGTAGGACGGGTGGTCGGCGAGCCGCACCGGGATCGTCTCGGCCAGCCGGCCCGACGGGTTGGTCCGTCCGAAGAGGACGTCGGCGAGCGCGCTGCCGCCGGCCTGCCCGAGCAGCCAGCCCTCCACGATGGCCGGCACCGCCGCCTCCCACGGGCGGGTCAGCACGACACCGCCGTTGGACAGCACCGCCACGGTGCGCGGGTTCGCCGCCGCGACCCGCTCGACCAGCTCGCGGTGCGCGGGCGGCAGGTCCAGGCTCTCCCGGTCGGCGCCCTCGGTCTCGTGCTCGCTGCCGACGAAGACCAGCGCGACCTCGCTCTCCGCGGCGAGCGCCACCGCCTCGTCGATGTCGTCGTAGCCGGGCGCGAAGCGGACCTCGGCTGATTCGGAGAGCGCGGTGAGGGCGTCGTCCAGCCGCGTCGGGGTGATGTGCGAGCTGCCGCCGCCCTGGTAGCGCGGGGTGCGGGCGAACTCGCCGATCACCGCGAGCGACTGGCCCTGGGACAGCGGCAGCAGGCCGCCGTCGTTCTTGAGCAGCACGATGGCCCGCGCGGCGATCTCGCGGGCGAGGGCGTGGTGGGCGTCCGCGTCGAACTCGGCGGGCTCCCGCTCCGCGGCGCGCTCGCCCAGCGCGCGGACCCGGTCGGCGGCCGCCCGGAGCGCGGCGGGATCGAGCCGCCCGTCCGCCACCGCCTCGGCCAGTGCCCGGTCGCCGGCGTCGTCCGGGCCGGGCATCGCCAGGTCCAGCCCCGCGGCGACGGCGGCGACCCGGTCCGCGACCGCGCCCCAGTCCGACACCACCAGGCCCTCGAACCCCCACTCCTCGCGCAGGACTTCGGTGAGCAGCCAGTGGTTCTGGCTCGCGTGGACGCCGTTGATCCGGTTGTACGAGCACATCACCGTCCACGGCCGCGCCTGCGTCACCACCCGCTGGAACGCGCGCAGGTACATCTCCCGCAGGGTGCGCTCGTCGACGTCGGCGCTGATCCGCATGCGGTCGGTTTCCTGGCTGTTGACCGCGAAGTGCTTCAGGGACGCGCCGACGCCCCGGCTCTGCAGGCCGCGCACCCACTCGGTCGCCAGCACGCCGGTCAGCAGCGGGTCCTCGGAGAAGTACTCGAAGTTGCGGCCGCCCAGCGGGGTGCGCTTGAGGTTGATGCCGGGGCCCAGCAGGACGGCGACGTCCATCGCGCGGCACTCGTCGCCCAGCGCCTCGCCCATGCGGCGCAGCAGGCCCGGGTCCCAGGTCGAGGCCGTCGCGACGGCGGGCGGGAAGCAGGTGGCCGGGCGGCCGGTGACGACGTCGTCCTCGCTCGCCTGCAGGCGCAGGCCGTGCGGGCCGTCGGTGACGGTGATCGAGGGGAGCCCGGCCGCCGGGGTGGTGTGCCAGAAGTCGTTGCCGCTGGTGAGGGCCGCCTGCTCGGCGACGGTGGGATCAGGCTGCACGGAGCGTCCTTACCTAGTACCTACTAAGTACTCGGTAGCCTAGGATGGGCGTGTGGAGGCGGTCAAGACGAGGCGGGACCGGACGCGGCTGCCCGCGGCGCAGCGGCGGCGGCAGATCCTCGACGTGGCGACGCGCCTGATCGGCGAGGGCGGGTTCTGGGCGCTGTCGATGCAGGACGTGGCCGACGCGTGCGGGCTGACGGTGCCCGGGCTGCTGCACCACGTCGGGTCGAAGGACGGGCTGCTGCTGGCCGTGCTCGACCACCGGGACGCCGAGGACTTCCGGTCGCTCGCGGAGCAGCTGGGGCTGGGCGCGGACGCGACGGGCTGGCCGCGGGACATCTCACTGGCCGAGGCGTGCGAGGCGCTGGTGCGGCGCAACGCCACGCAACCGGAGATCGTGCGGCTGTTTTCGGTGCTGCAGGCGGAATCGCTGGCGCCGGGCCACCCCGCGGCGGCCTACTTCGCGGCGCGGCAGGAGCGGGTGCTGGCGGAGTTCACGGCCATGGCGTCCGGCCGCGTGCCCGACCCGGCGTCGCTGGCGCGCCAGGTGGTGGCGGCGATGGACGGGCTGCAGATCCAGTGGCTCCGCGACCCGGCCGGCACGGACCTGGTGGCGGAGTGGCAAGCCGCGGCGGCGCGATTGTTCGCGGGGCTGTGACTAGTCCGGCAGCAGTCGGAACAGCAGGATGATCCCGAGCGTGAGCACGGCGCACGCCACCGCCAGCCACATGTAGCTCTGCATCGGCGAGTCGTACAGGGTGTGGACGTTGCAGTGGCGGTTCAGCCGGCGGCCGATCACCCGGATGAGCACCGCGCTGAGGACGAAACCCGCCACCCAGCCGATGTCGGTGACGAGCGAGTGCCCGTCGAACAGGTTCTGGACCACCGCGCCCGCGATCAGGCCCAGCAGGAGCAGCGGCCCCACCAGGCAGCCCGCGCCGGACCACCGGACCGCACCGACCGGAACCACCGGCCCACCCCCTCACCGCCGCCCGTGATTATCGATCACCGGCGGCGGGAGTCAAGCGTCCTTCTCGTCGAGGGTGACGTCGCCCGCGGCCCAGCGGCTGCCGGGCACCTCGGTGACGATCACGCGCACCGACTCCTTCGGCGCGTCCAGCGCCGCCACCGTGGCCTCGGTCAGGGCGGTGATCAGCGCGCGGATCCGCTCCGGGTCGCGGCCTTCGCGCAGGCTGACCTGGATCAACGGCATCGAAGCCTCCTCGGGTGCCGGGGTCCGGGCTCCCATCATCGCGGACCCCGGCGCGGGAGGTCAGGACAGCCGCACCGGTTCGGCCGGCGTTTCCGCGGTCGCGCGGTCGGCGGCTTCGCGCTCGGCTCGGCCCCACGTCTCACGCGTCAGCAGCGCCGACACCAGGCCCAGCGCGGAGTAGGCGAGGAACAGCAGCGCCGGCCCGAGCCAGCCCAGCCACAGGAACAGCAGCGTCGTCACGAACGGCGTGACACCCGAGATCATCGCCGAGATCTGGTATGCCAGCGACGCCCCCGAGGAGCGGGTCTTGGCCTGGAACAGCTCCGGGAACCACGCGCCCTGCGCGCCGGCCAGCGCGTTCTGGCACACCGCGTACGACACGATCACCGTGACCACGATCGCGATCAGCGACGCCGTGTTCACCAGCAGGAACATCGGGATCGCCCACAGCGCGCCGAACAGTGTCACCCACAGGTAGACGGGACGCCGTCCGATGCGGTCGGTCAGCCCGCCCCACGCGATCGTCGCGCCGATGCCGACCGCCGACGCGATGCACAGCGCCATGATCGTCTCGCCGCTGGTCGCCAGCTCCTCGGACTTCAGGTACGAGATCATGTACGTGATGGCCACGGCGTACCCCGCGGTCTCGGCGATCCGCAGCCCGATGCCGCGCAGCACGTTGCGCCAGTCCTCGCGCAGCACCTGCACGATCGGCGCCTTCACGATGTCGCCGCTGTCGCGCACGTCCTCGAACACCGGCGACTCGGGCACCTTCGCGCGCACGATCAGGCCGACGATCACCAGGATCAGGCTGGCCAGGAACGGCACCCGCCACGCCCAGTCGCCGGACAGGTTCACCGACACCAGGAACACCAGGTTCGCCAGCAGCAGCCCGATCGGGAACCCCGCTTGCACGATGCCGGTGAACGCGCCCTTGCGGCGCCACGGCGCGTGCTCGTAGGTCATCAGGATCGCGCCGCCCCACTCGGCGCCGTAGGCGACACCCTGGATGATCCGCACGGTCACCAACAGCGCCGGGGCCAGCACGCCGGCCGTCTCGTACGTCGGCAGCAGCCCGATCGCGAACGTCGCCAGTCCCATCACGATCAGGGACGCGACCAGCACCGGCTTGCGGCCGATCTTGTCGCCGAGGTGGCCGCCGATGATGCCGCCGATCGGCCGCGCGACGAACCCGACACCGAGCGTGGCGAACGCGGACAGCGTGCCGATGACGGGTGAGGCGCTGGGGAAGAACGCGTGTCCGAAGTAGAGCGCCGCGGCGGTGCCGAAGCCGATGAAGTCGTAGCTCTCGATCACGGCCCCCGCGGTGGAGCCCCACGCGACGCGGCGCGCATCGGGCGTGCCGTGCACCGGACCGCGCATGGTGAGCGCTTCGCTGCGCATTGTCGATTGCCTTCCTGTCAGGGCCACCACGACCCTATGTCGCCGTGCCCTCCTGTTAACAATGCAGGACATCGTGCGTCGCTCTCCCGGTGATGTCAACAGCGTGTTTCCTGCTCTACCGCGCTGTCATGGGCAAAATCCGCGGAGATCTTGTCTGTTGACACAGCTCTGTTAACATTGTCGACCATGGAACCAACCGGATGGCCGGGCTGTTCGACGATCAGCTTCCGGCACCTGCCACTGCCGGCGGCGCTGGCGCTCATCGCGGAGTGCGGCTTCGGCGAGATCGACCTCGGCGCGCTGCCGGGGGTGTGCGACCACGTGCCGTACGACCTGACCGACGACGCGGTGCGCGCCGTCGCCGCTGAGGTGGCGGCCTCCGGTCTGCGGGTCCGTTCGGTCAACGGCGACATCGGTGACCTGAACCGCCCGCACGACGAGGACGAGCGGGCGGCCCACCTGCGCCGCCTGCTCGAGCTCACCGCGGCCTGCGGGGCCGACGCACTGGTCCTGCCCTGCGGTGCCCAGTCCCACGACCCGGTCGCGACCCTGGACGCGGACCTCGACCTGGTCGCGGCGCAGCTGCACCGGGCCGCCGAGGCCGCCGCGCGGCACGGCGTCGCCCTGTGGGTCGAGGCCCCGCACTACCACCGCCTGTGCTGGAACACCGATCTGGCCGCCGAGCTGGCCGACCGGCTCGACCCGTCGGTGGGCCTGGTGCTCGACACCAGCCACATCGTCGCCTCCGGCGGCGACCCCGCCGCCTACGCCGAGCGGTTCGCCGGGCGCATCGCCCACGTGCACCTGCGCGACGCCACCCCGGGCCACATCAACCACAGCATCGGCAACGGGGTGGTCGACTTCGCGGCCACCTTCGCCGCGTTGCGTGCCACCGGCTACCAGGGCGCCAGCTCCCTGGAACTGGAGACCCGGGACGTCACCGACGACGAACGGCCGGCGGCCGCGGTCAAGGCCGCGGCCTACATCGCCGGCCTGTGAACCCCATGCAAGGAGACACCGAAATGCCTGACACGCAGCGCACCGCCGTGATCACCGGGGCAGGCGCGCCCCGCGGGATCGGCAAGGCCACCGCCGCCCGCCTCGCCCGGGACGGCTGGGCCGTGGCCGTGCTCGACCTGAACGAGCCCGCCGCCAAAGAGGCCGCCGACGAGATCGCCGCCGGGACCGGCGCGCCGGTGTTCGCGCACGGCGTCGACGTGGCCGACGAGCCGTCCGTGCTCGCCGCCTACCGGGCCGTGCGCGCCGAGGTCGACGCCGGGCGGCTGCCGACCGTCGGCGCGGTCGTCAACATCGCCGGCATCACCTCGCCGGTGCCGTTCCTGGAGACCACGCTCGAACTGTGGAACAAGGTGATGGCGGTCAACGCGACCGGCACCTACCTGGTCACCAAGGCGTTCCTGCCGGACCTGATCGAGGCGGGCTGGGGCCGGATCGTGAACATGTCCTCGGTGTCGGCGCAGCAGGGCGGCGGCGTGTTCGGCCGCACGCCGTACAGCTCGGCGAAGGCCGCGATCCTCGGCTTCACCAAGGCGCTGGCCCGCGAACTGGGCGACGCGGGGGTCACCGTCAACGCGGTCGCGCCGGGCGCGGTGGACACCGACATCCGCGTCGGCACCACCGAGGAGCTCGAGGCCGCGATCGTCAAGAGCATCCCCATCGGCCGCCAGGCCACCGTGGCCGACGTGGCCGGCGTGATCGCGTGGCTCACCAGCGAGGATGCCGGTTACCTGCAGGGCACGACCATCGACATCAACGGTGGCTCGTTCCTCCACTGAGGACGGGAAGCGCGATGACCTACCTCAGCAACGATCCGGCGACCTTCGCCGAGGACGCGCTCGCCGGGTTCTGCGAGCTGCACGCGGACACCGTGCGGCGCGTGCCCGGCGGGGCCGTCCGCCGCAACCGGCCGTCGCGGCCCAAGGTGGCCGTGCTGCCCGGCGGCGGGTCCGGCCACTACCCGGCCTTCTACGGCGTCATCGGTCCCGGCCTGGCCGACGGCGCGGTGAGCGGCAACCTGTTCACCTCGCCGTCCGCGCAGGACGCGGTCTCGGTGGCGCGGGCGGCGCACTCCGGCGCGGGCGTCGTCTTCACCTACGGCAACTACGCCGGCGACGTGATGAACTTCGGCCTGGCCACCGAACGCCTGCGGGCGCAGGGGATCCGGGCGGAGAACGTCGTGGTCACCGACGACATCGCCAGCGCGGAGCTGCCCGCCGAGCGCCGCGGCATCGCCGGGGACTTCACCGTCTTCAAGGTGATGGGCGCGGCCGCCGAGGAGGGCATGGACCTGGACGAGGTCGTGCGCGTCGGCCGCAAGGCCAACGACGCGACCCGCACGATCGGCGCCGCCTTCGCCGGCTGCACGTTCCCCGGCGCGGACGCCCCGCTGTTCACCGTGCCGGAGGGGCACATGGGCCTCGGGCTCGGCATCCACGGCGAACCCGGCCTGCGCGACGTGCCGCGGCCTGCCGCGCGGGAACTCGCCGCGGACTTCGTGCGGCGCGTCCTCGCGGAGAAACCGGCCGGGGCGGGGGAGCGGATCGCGGTGCTGCTCAACGGGCTCGGCTCGGTCAAGCACGAGGAGCTGTTCGTGCTGTGGGCCGACGTGAGCCGCCTGCTGGGCGAATCCGGCCACACGCTGGTGCTGCCGGAGGTCGGCGAGCTCGTGACCAGCCTCGACATGGCCGGGGTGTCGCTGACCGTGACCTGGCTGGACGACGAGCTGGAACGGCTGTGGACCGCGCCCGCGTGGACACCCGCGTTCCGCCGAGGCGCCATCGCCGCGGACTCCGGCGAGGAGGCCGTCGCGGAGGTGACCGACGACGGCCCGCGGTTCGCCGAGGCCTCCGCGGAGTCCCGGGAACTGGCCGGGGCGGTGCTCGACGGGCTGCGCGCGGTGCGGAAAGCGTTGCGGGAAGCCGAATCCGAGCTGGGCGCGATCGACGCGGTGGCCGGCGACGGCGACCACGGCCGTGGCATGGTCCGCGGCATCGACGCCGCCGTCACCGCCGCGGAAGCCGCCTGGCACCAGGGCGCGGGGGCGGGCGACGTGCTCGCCGCCGCCGGTGACGAGTGGGCTGCCCGCGCCGGCGGCACGTCCGGGGTCCTGTGGGGCGCCGGGCTGCGTGCGGCGGGCGAGGTCATCGGCGACGGCACGATCGACGCGGTCGCCGCCGTGGACGCGTTCACCGAGCGCGTGATGTCCCTCGGCGGCGCCGAGCCCGGCGACAAGACCCTGGTCGACGCGCTGGTGCCGTTCCGCGAACGGCTCGCCTCGGGCACCTGGGCGCAGGCCGCGGCCGCCGCCGAAGACGCTGCCCGCGCCACCGCCGATCTGGTGCCGCGCAGGGGACGGGCCCGCCCGCTCGCCGAGCGCAGCGTCGGCACCCCGGACCCGGGAGCCGTGTCGCTGGCCCTGATCGCCCGCACCGTCTCCGAGTACCTGCGAGAAGGGACGCGATGAACTACCGCATCGTGGTCGGCTGCGACGACGCCGGCCTGGACTACAAGGAACAACTCGCCGCCGACCTGCGGGCCGACCCGCGGGTGGCGGAGGTGATCGACCTGGGCGTGCACCGCGGCGCGGACGACGTGCACCGGCCCTACCCGGAGATCGGGCTCGCCGCGGGCGAGGCGATCCGCGACGGCAGGGCCGACCGGGCGGTGCTGGTGTGCGGCACCGGCATCGGGATGGCGCTGTCGGCGAACAAGGTGCCCGGCGTGCGGGCCACCACCGCGCACGACTCGTTCTCCGTCGAACGCTCGATCCTGTCCAACAACTGCCAGGTGCTCACGCTCGGGCAGCGGGTGGTCGGGCTGGAGCTGGCACGGCGGCTCGTGGCAGAGTGGCTGGGATACACCTTCGACGAGCGGTCCGCCAGCGCGGCGAAGGTATCGTTGATCAGCGAGTACGAGCGGTGCTGACGACCAGCCCGGGGAGGGCGCGCGTGGTGAAGGAGCCGAACCGCAACCTGCGGCAGATGGCTGTCGACACGCTGCGCCAGGCCATCACGACCGGCGAGTTCCCGCCGGGCAGCCACCTCGGCGAGGTGCAGGTCTCCGAGCAGCTCGGCATCAGCCGCGGCACCCTGCGCGAGGCGTTCCGCCAGCTCCAGCAGGAGGGGCTCGTCGAATACGGCGAGCGCGGCCGCGTCACGGTCCGGCTGATCAGCGAGAAGGACATCATCAACACCTTCACCGTCCGGGCGGCGCTGGAGGCGCTGGCCGGCGAGACGCTGGCGTCGAGCTACTACCGCGAGGAGCACTGCCGCCGCCTGCGGGCCGCGGTGGACCGGATGGCGCGCGCCACCCGGGTGTCGCTGGAGGCCCAGATCGAGGCCGACCTGGCCTTCCACGAGCTGCTGGTCGAGCTGACCGACAACGACGCGCTGGTGCGCTCGTGGAAACTCCTCGAAGGCCCGATCCGCATGTGCATCATGTACCGCGGCCTGGAACGCGCCCTGTCCAACATGAGCCCGGGCCGCCACCTGGAGATCGTCACGGCGATCGAGTCCGGTGACCCGGTCAAGACGCAGAGCGTGATCTCCGAGCACATGGTCGCCACCGCGCAGGCCCTGCTGTTCGGCACGGTGCGCACCCGCCCGCGCATCGAGATCACCGGCGAGAACTGACTCTTCCCCCCGGGCGTGTTTTCCGCCCGGATCATGAAAGCGACGCAATCCATGACTGCATCGATCGCGCCGTCGGCGACCCGT
This sequence comes from Amycolatopsis sp. ATCC 39116, assembly GCF_000231075.2. Taxonomy (NCBI): domain Bacteria; kingdom Bacillati; phylum Actinomycetota; class Actinomycetes; order Pseudonocardiales; family Pseudonocardiaceae; genus Amycolatopsis; species Amycolatopsis sp. ATCC 39116. Next base: position 20,368 of record NZ_AFWY03000054.1, read on the forward strand.
GCCGACCGCGTCGCCGCGGCGGCCCACCGCATGCGGCACCACATCCTGAACATGGGCGAGGCCCAGGGCCAGGGCTACGTCGGGCAGGCGCTCGGCGCCGCCGACCTGCTCGCCACCGTCTACACCGACCAGCTGCGGCTGCGGCCTCAAGACCCGGAGTGGCCGGAGCGGGACCGGTTCCTGCTCTCCACCGGGCACTACGCCATCGGGCTGTACGCGGCGCTGGCCGAGGCCGGGGTGGTGCCGGTCGAGGAGCTGGAGACCTACGGCTCGGACGACTCGCGCCTGCCCATGTCGGGCATGGCGACCTACACGCCGGGCATGGAGATCTCCGGCGGCTCGCTCGGTCACGGGCTGACCGTCGCCGTCGGCATGGCGCTCGGGCTGCGGTTGCGGGGCTCGTCGTCGCGGGTGTTCAACTTCCTCTCCGACGGCGAGCTCGACGAGGGCTCCACGTGGGAGGCCGCGATGGGCGCCGCGCACCACCGGCTCGGGCTGCTCACCGCGATGGTCGACATCAACGCGCTGCAGGCCGACGGCCCCACCGCCGGTGTGCTGCGCACCGAGCCGGTCGTGGACAAGTGGGCGGCCGCGGGCTGGTTCGTCCGCCGCGTGGACGGCAACGACATCCCCGCCCTGCTCGCCGCGTTCGACGAGATCGCCGAGCAGGCGCGGCCGGACGGGCAGCCGTCGGTGCTGCTGTGCGACACCCGCATCGGCCGGGGCGTGCCGCTGCTGGAGACCAGGGAGAAGGCGCATTTCATGCGCATCGACGAGCACGAGTGGGACATCTGCCGCGGGCAGCTGGACGAAGGAGCGCGGGCGTGACCACCACCAAACGGCTGACCACGTCGGCGATGATCGCGTCGTTCGCCGACCCCGGCCAGAAGACGACGAGCGCGCCGTTCGGGCACGCGCTGGCCGCGCTCGCCGAGCAGGACACCCGGGTCGTCGGGCTGACCGCGGACCTCGGCAAGTACACCGACATGCACGTGTTCGCCCAGGCCCACCCGGACCGGTTCTTCCAGATGGGAATGGCCGAGCAGCTGCTGCTCGGCGCCGCGGCGGGCATGGCCGAGGTCGGGCTGGTGCCGTTCGCGTCCACCTACTCGGTGTTCGCGGCGCGGCGCGCGTACGACTTCCTGTGCCTGGACATCGCCGAGCCGAACCTCAACGTCAACGTGGTCGGCGGCCTGCCCGGCCTGACCACCGGGTACGGGCCGAGCCACCAGGCCACCGAGGACATCGCGATCTTCCGCGGCATGCCGAACCTGACGATCGTGGACCCGTGCGACTCGGTCGACATCGAGCAGGCCGTGCCGCAGCTGGCCGCGTGCGAGGGGCCGACGTACCTGCGGCTGCTGCGCGGCAAGGTGCCGACGGTGCTGGACGAGTACGACTACTCCTTCGAGCTCGGCAAGGCTGCCGTGCTCCGCGGCGGGAACGACGTCGTGTTCGTCTCCAGTGGACTGATGACGATGCGCGCGCTGCAGGCGGCGGAGAAGCTCGCCGCGCACAAGGTCGACGTGGCCGTCGTGCATACACCGACGATCAAGCCGTTCGACTCGGAGACCGTGCTGCGCGAGATCGCCGGCGACCGGCTCGCGGTGACGCTGGAGAACCACACGGTGGTCGGCGGCCTGTTCGGGACGGTGGCCTCGGCGGCGGTGCGGGCCGGGGTGTCCGGCCGGATCGTGCCGGTCGCGCTGCCGGACGAGTTCCTGGCCGCCGGAGCGCTGCCCACGCTGCACGACCGGTACGGGCTGGCCACGGACCGCGTGGTGGAGCGGGTGCTGGCTGAGCTCGGCTGAGGCACCTCGGCTGAACGCCCGCTGCGTGACCACCTCCGTTGAACGCCGTGCGCTACCCCCGGACGGGGGTAGCGCCACCGCGCGGGTGTCGACGTGCCCTGGTCACGCGGGTACCGTGGGGCGACCGACGATGGTGTGGTGCGAGGAGGACGGACGCCGATGTCTGACGCCCGCTCGGTGCTGCATGTCGAGTTGGAGGGCGCCGCCCGCGTGGCGGGTCTGCCCGTCGTGTTCGGGGGCGAGGTGGTCGACGGCCGGTTGCGGCTGTCGGGCTTCGTCGGGACACGCACGACCGCGCTGCACAACCTGGACGTCCTGCCCGGCGCGGGCCTCGGCGGCCGCGTGCTGATGCAGGGCCACCCGATCGCCGTGAGCGACTACGGCAGCGCCCGCACCATCACCCACGACTACGACCGCCCGGTGCTCGCCGAGGGGCTGGCGTCGATCATCGCCGTGCCGGTCCGGGCCGGCGGGCGCTGCCGCGGCGTGCTGTACGGCGCGGTGCGGCGGCCGGTGACGTTCGGCGACCGCGTCCGCGACGCCCTCATGGAGTCCGGCAAGCGCCTGGCCCGTGAGCTGAGCGAGCGCGACGAGCTGACCGCGCGCCTCGACTCGCTGTCCCCCGGGGCCACCCGCGAGGAGCTGCGCTCGGTGCACTCCGAGCTGCGGGCCATCGCCGGCGCGCTGCCCGACCCCGAGGCGCGCCGCCGGATCTACGCGGCCGCGCAACGGCTCGTCGACCTCGGCGAGGGCAAACCCGTCCAGGGCCCGCGGGTGCGTCTGTCCACCCGGGAGACCGACGTGCTCGCCCAAGTCGCCCTCGGCTTCACCAACGGCGAAGTCGCCGAGCGGCTGTCGCTGTCGCGGGAGACCGTCAAGGCCTACCTCGGTTCTGTGATGCGCAAGCTGGACGCCCACACCCGCCACGAAGCCGTCGTCAAGGCGCGCCGGCTGATGCTGCTGCCCTGAGGCCGGTGGCGCCGCGCGGCGCCACCGGCCCCCGGTTCAGGCCACGGTCGCTTCGCTGGCCTGCCCGGCCGTCATCGCGGTGCCGCGGGTCTCCTTCAGCGCCAGCGTGGACACCAGCGAGATCAGCCCCGTCACCGCGAGCATCACGCCGACCGCGATGCTGCCGAAGCTCGCGGTCAGACCGGGCGCCACCAGCGGCGGGATCGCGCCACCCAGGACACCCGCCAGGTTGTAGCCCAGGCCCGCGCCGGTGTAGCGGAAGCGGGTCTGGAACAACTCCGGCAGGAACGACCCGGCCGGCCCGTACGCCACCGCGAAGATCATCAGCGTGACCAGCACACCGACGGCGAACGCGACCGGGCGGCCGGTGTCCAGCAACGGGAACAGCGCCAGCGACCACACCACGCCGAGCGCCGAGGAGTACACGATCACCCGCCGCCGCCCGAGCCGGTCCGACAGCACGCCGGCGACGACGATGACGATCCCGAACGCGACGGCCGCCGCGATGCCGATGCCCAGCACCACCGGCCGCGTCAGCCCCGCCCCGGTCTTGCTCGTGCCGTAGCTGGTCAGGTACGTGGTGCCCATGTAGAAGAACGCGAACAGCATCGTCAGCGAACCGGCCGACAGCAGGATCTCCCGCGGCTGCTTGCGCACCGCCTCCAGGAACGGCAGCCGCTTCGGGCGGTCCAGGCCCGCGGTGCCGCCCGCCGCGACGAACGCCGGGGTCTCGGCGATGCTCATCCGCACGTAGAACCCGACGGCCACCAGCAGGATGCTCACCAGGAACGGCACCCGCCACCCGTAGTCCAGGAACGCGGCGTCCGCGTCGCCCATCACCAGGTTCGTCACCAGGAACGTGCCGCTGGACAACGCGAACGCGATCGCGGGGCCCAGCTGCGGGAACACCGCGTACAGGCCGCGTTTGGCCGGTGGCGCGTACTCCGCGGTCAGCAGCGTCGCCCCGGCCCACTCGCCGCCGACCGCGAGCCCCTGCGCGAACCGCAGCACGACCAGGATGATCGGCGCGGCCACCCCGATGGTCGCCGCGCCCGGCAGCAGTCCGATGAGGACGGTGGCGATGCCCATCAGCAGCAGCGTGGAGATCAGGGTGCGCTTGCGGCCGATGCGGTCGCCGAAGTGTCCGAACAGGATCGCGCCGACCGGCCGGGCGATGAACGCGACGGCGAACGTGGCGAACGCGGCCACGGTCCCGGCCGTCGCGCCGAGCGCCGGGAAGAACACCTTCGGGAACACCAGCGCGGCCGCGGTGCCGTAGATGAAGAAGTCGTAGTACTCGATGGTCGTCCCGACGCAGCTGGCCACGGCCACCTTGCGCATCGGGACCGCCGGGGTCTGGCTCGACACGGGTTCTCCTCGTCGTTGAGGTCTCACTGGCCAGAGATCGTCCGGTATGGACAAAACGGGCGCTACCCCCATCCGTGGGTATCGCCCCGGCGGCGGCCGATTGCATGATGTCGGGCAGCCCGAGCGAAAGGACACAAAGCGGTGAACGCGACCGATGCCTACCATGCGAGCAGGGACCAGCTGGTGGCGCTGCGGGAGGACCACGCCCGCGCCGTGGCCGAGTTCCGCTGGCCCGAGCTGGGGGAGCGGTTCAACTGGGCGGTGGACTGGTTCGACGCGATCGCGCGCGACAACGACCGGCCCGCGCTGGTGATCGCCGAGGAGGACGGCACCACCACACAGCGGTCCTTCGCCGAGATGTCCCGCGCCTCGGACCGGCTGGCCGCATGGCTGCGCGAGCGGGGCGTGCGCCGCGGCGTTCCGGTGCTGCTGATGCTCGGCAACCAGGTCGAGCTGTGGGAGTCGATGCTGGCGATCATGAAGCTGGGCGCGGTGATCCTGCCGACCACCAGCGCCGTCGGCCCGGCCGACCTGACCGACCGGATCACCCGCAGCGGCGCGGAGTTCGTCATCTGCAACGCCGCCGACACCGGCAAGTTCGCCGACGTGCCCGGCGGGTACACCCGGATCAGCGTCGGCGCGGCGGACGGCTGGGCCGACCTGCGTGAGGCCGCGGACACGCCGCACGTCCCGGTCGAGCACCCGGGCACCGCGCCCGGCGACCCGCTGCTGCTGTACTTCACCTCGGGCACCACGTCCCGGCCGAAGCTGGTGGAGCACACCCAGGTGTCCTACCCGGTCGGGCATCTGTCCACGATGTACTTCCTCGGGCTGCGGCCGGGCGACGTGCACCTCAACATCTCCTCGCCCGGCTGGGCGAAGCACGCGTGGTCGTGCTTCTTCGCGCCGTGGATCGCCGAGGCGACGATCTTCGTCTACAACTACCGCCGCTTCGACGCCGCCGCGCTGCTGGAGCAGCTGCGGAAGCGCGAAGTCTCCTCGTTCTGCGCCCCGCCCACGGTGTGGCGCATGCTGATCAACGCCGACCTGGGCGAGCGGCCGTCCGCGCTGCGCGAGGTCATCGGCGCGGGCGAACCGCTCAACCCGGAGGTGATCGAGCAGGTCCGGCGGGCGTGGGGGCTGACGATCCGGGACGGCTTCGGGCAGACCGAGACGACCGCGCAGGTCGGCAACACGCCCGGCTCGCCGGTCAAGGCCGGCTCGATGGGCCGCGCCCTGCCCGGAGTGCCGGTCGTGCTGGTCGACCCGGCGAGCGGACAGCCGCTTTCCGGCCCCGGCGAGGGCGAGATCTGCCTGGACCTGTCACGCTCGCCGGTGAACCTGATGACCGGCTACCAAGGCGACCCCGAGCGCAACGCAGAGGCCATGGCGGGCGGTTACTACCACACGGGTGACGTGGCGACGATCGACGCCGAGGGCTACATCACCTACATCGGCCGCACCGACGACGTGTTCAAGGCCAGCGACTACAAGATCAGCCCGTTCGAGCTGGAGTCGGTCCTGATCGAGCACCCGGCGGTGGCCGAGGCGGCGGTCGTGCCCGCGCCGGACCCGGTGCGGCTGGCCGTGCCCAAGGCCTACGTCGCGCTCGCGCCCGGCCACGAGCCGACCAAGGAGACCGCGTTGTCGATCCTGCGGCACGCCCGCGAGAACCTCGCGCCGTGGCAGCGGGTGCGGCGGCTCGAGTTCTTCGAGCTGCCCAAGACGATCTCCGGCAAGATCCGGCGCGTCGAGCTGCGGTCCCGCGAGGACGAGCTGGGCACGGGCAGCCCCGCGGAGTGGCGCGACGACCAGTTCCCGGACCTGCGCGGCTGAACGGTCCCTCCCGCGCGCAGTAGGTTGGAGGTGAGCAACCAGTGTGAGGGAGGACGAACGTGGGTCTGAAAGTCGGCTACAAGGCCTCGGCGGAGCAGTTCGGTCCGCGGGATCTGGTCGAGTACGCCGTGCGGGCCGAGGAGCTGGGCCTGGACTCGGTGATGGTGTCCGACCACTTCCTGCCGTGGCGGCACGAGGGCGGGCACGCCCCGTTCGCGTTGTCCTGGATGTCGGCGGTGGCCGAGCGGACGAACCGGGTGCAGATCGGGACGAGCGTGCTGACCCCGACGTTCCGGTACAACCCGGCCGTGATCGCGCAGGCGTTCGCGACGATGTCGCTGCTGTCGGGCGGCCGGGTGATTCTCGGCGTGGGCACGGGCGAGGCGCTCAACGAGATCGCGGTGTCGGGCCGGGAGTGGCCGGAGTTCAAGGAGCGGTTCGCGCGGCTGCGTGAGGCGATCAAGCTGATGCGCGAGCTGTGGACCACCGACAACGTGTCGTTCGAGGGCGAGTACTACACCCTGGTCAACGCCAAGATCTACGACCGGCCGGAGCAGCCGGTGCCGGTGTACGTGGCCGCGGGCGGCCCGGTGGTGGCCAAGTACGCGGGCCGCGCCGGCGACGGCTTCATCTGCACCTCCGGTAAGGGCATGGAGCTCTACAACGACAAGCTGATGCCGGCGGTCGCCGAGGGCGCGGCCGCGGCGGAGCGGGACGTCGCGGGCATCGACAAGATGATCGAGATCAAGATGTCCTACGACCGCGACCACGAGAAGGCGCTGGAGAACACCCGGTTCTGGGCGCCGCTGTCGCTGACTCCGGAGCAGAAGCACAGCGTGTCCTCGGCCGAGGAGATGGAGCGCCTGGCCGACGAGCTGCCGATCGAGCAGGTCGCCAAGCGGTGGATCGTGGCCTCCGACCCGGACGAGGCCGTCGCGCAGATCAAGCCGTACCTGGACGCGGGCCTGAACCACCTCGTGTTCCACGGCCCCGGCCACGACCAGGAGCGGTTCCTGACGCAGTTCGCCGAGGACGTCCTGCCGCGGCTGCGCGCACTGGGCTGAGCCCCGCGCGCCGCTCACGGCCGTGGTGCCGGTGGGCGGTCGCCGTTGCTGCGGCTGCGCGAGCTGGGTTGATCGCGCCGCGCCGCTCGCGGGCAGTGGTGCCCGTGAGCGGCGGGCGGTCGCGCCGGGCTGCAACCCGGTGGTTCACCACGACGGGCGGCGGCTCCTCGCGCAGCTCGCCACCCGCCGCTCGCACCCCGTGAGCGGCGTCATGGTGCGGACCCCTCATCGGCGGGAGTAATTTCGGGAATTAGCGAAATGTCGAAGGACGGTGCGGGTGCTCCCTGAGTGCAAGGCCCTGGCGAACGAGACGCGGCTGCGCATCCTGGAGTGGCTCAAGGACCCGGCGGCCAGCTTCCCGGCGGCCGCCGACACGGCCGGGCTGGGGGTGTGCGTCGGCCTGATCCAGCAGAAGGCAGGCACCTCCGCGTCGACGGTCTCGGCGCACCTGGCCATCCTGCAGCGCGCCGGGTTCCTGCTGGCCACGCGACAGGGCCAGTGGACCTACTACCGGCGCGACGAGGACCGCATCCGCGCCTTCACCGAGCGACTGCACCGCGACCTGTGACCCGGAAAAGGTGAGCCCGTCATGTCCCCAGTCCTGTCCGTACTGGACCTCGCGCCGATCGCGCCCGGCCAGACCGCGCGCGAGAGCTTCGCGGCCAGCGTGGCGCTCGCGCAGGCCGCCGAGCGCAGCGGCTACCGGCGGGTCTGGTACGCCGAGCACCACAACATGGCGTCCATCGCCTCCAGCGCGACCAGCGTGGTGATCGGGCACGTCGCCGAGCACACGTCGACCATCCGGCTGGGCGCCGGCGGGATCATGCTGCCCAACCACTCGCCGCTGGTGATCGCCGAGCAGTTCGGCACGCTGGAGACCCTGTTCCCGGGACGCATCGACCTCGGGCTCGGCCGGGCGCCGGGTAGCGACCAGCAGACGATGGTGGCGCTGCGGCGCGACCCGATGTCGGCGGATTCGTTCCCGCAGGACGTGCTGGAGCTGCAGGCCTATCTGAGCGGCAAGGCCGTGCAGGGCGTGCGGGCCGTGCCGCGGGCCGAGGGCGTCGTGCCGCTCTACATCCTGGGCTCGTCGCTGTTCGGGGCGCAGCTGGCCGCCCAGCTCGGGCTGCCGTACGCGTTCGCGTCGCACTTCGCGCCGGACTCGCTGCACCAGGCCGTCTCGCTGTACCGCGAGCGGTTCCAGCCGTCGGAGCAGCTGGCCGAGCCGTACGTGATCGCCGGGGCGAACGTGTTCGCGGCGGAGGACCACCACGAGGCCGAGGCGCAGCGGTCGGTGGCGTACCGGGCGCGCACCCGGGCGATGCTGTCGCAGGGCCGCGCGGGGGCGAACTTCACCGACGCGGAGATCGACGCGTTCCTGGCCTCGCCGCGCGGCCGCGGCCTGGCGTCGATGACGCGCTACACCGCGGTCGGCACTCCCGACGAGGTGCGCGCCTACCTGGCGGACTTCGCGACCGAAGCCCAGGCCGACGAGCTGATCCTGGCGCACCACGCACACGACATCGCGGACCGGGTCCGGTCGGTGGAGCTGACGGCGAACGCCATGGCGGCGGTCGCGTAGGAACTCCGGCTGGGCTCGTTCGGTGTGCCGCGGTTCCGCGTGCCGCGGCCCGGATTCGGCGCCGCGCCGCACCCGCGCCTGACCTGCGATCCGCCCGCCGGGCGGCCGGGTAATATCGGCCGGGTTGTTGAGCAGACAGCGACCGGGTGCGGGCCCGGTGCTGTCTGTCGCTGGTCGCTCGCCCCGCTCCGGATGGTTGCCAGGAAGGGACACGACCAGGATGAGCGACGGTGCGGCAGGCCAGCTCGCACACCTCGACGAGGTGACCCGTGCACTCGAGGAACTGGCCGGCACGGTCGGGAACACCGACGACTTCGACGTGCTGCTGCGGGTGGTCTGCGAGCAGGTCGTGCGCGTGGTGCCCGGGGCCGACATGGCCTCGATCACGGTGCTCGACGATTCCGGCGCGCGATCGGTGGCTTCGACCGACGACCGCGCCACGCGCATCGACGCGGCGCAGTACGACGAGGACGACGGCCCGTGCCTGCGCGCGGCGCGCACCGGGCAGGTGGTCCGGGTCGAGGTCGGCACGGCGCGGGAGTTGTGGCCCGGGTTCTCCGCCGTCGCGGCCGGGCACGGGGTGGCGAGCTACCTGGCTTCGCCGCTGCAGGTGCGCGACGAGGCGATGGGCGCGATCAACCTGTTCGGGTTCGGCGAGCACGGGTTCCGCGACGTCGACCAGAAGTACCTGGAGCTGTACGCGACGGTCGTGGACACGGTGCTGCACCTGTCCAGACGCGCGTTGCGCACCCAGGAACAGGTGCGCCAGTTGCGCGCGGCGATGCGCACGCGCGGGGTCATCGAGCAGGCCAAGGGCATCCTGATGGCGGCGAGGCGGATCAGCGCCGACGAGGCGTTCCAGCTCCTGGTGGGGCAGTCCCAGCGGGAGAACGTCAAGCTGCACACCATTTCGGCGCGGTTCGTCGCCGAGCACTCCGGGCACGTGGTGGACCCGGACGACAGTCTGCCGAACTGAGCGTCAGGCCGCCGACGGCACCGCCGAGGCGATCGTGAAGACCCGGTCCAGCCCGGTCAGCTCGAGCGGGCGCAGCACCGGGCGGCTCGTGCAGACCAGGATGAACTCCTGCCCGGCGGCCTCGCACTCCCGCGAAACCTCGACCAGCAACGCGAGGCCGCCCGAGTCGAGGAATCCGACGCGCAGGAGGTCGAGAACCAGCGTGCGCGGCGGGGGCACCGGCGCCCCCGCACGGGCCGCCCCCAGCCCGTCCCGCAGGTGGACGACGGTTCCGGCGTCGATTTCACCCGTCACGGTCACGACGAGCGCGTCCGGCCGGTAGGTCCACTCCACTTTCAGGTTCGTCACTGGTATCTCCTGGGGCAAGCTCGTGGGCTCGCGAAACAGGGCAGGACACGGACACCGCGCTGCCGACGGAAACTGGCGAGCCACAGCTGCTTGTATAACCGTGACGCAACCGACCCTACCGCATCGCCCGGCTAGGCTTGCCGGACGAGGACCGGCAGGTCGCGTGGAAGAGACGAGGTGTCATGAGCGAATCGCTCCTGTCCGCACCCGCGGTGCTCACGATCGCGCAGGAACTCGCCGAGATCGGCAGGCTGGTGGACGACGACGACGTCACCTCGACCCTGTCCCGGTACGTGGCGCGTGCCTGCGCGTTGCTGCCGGGCTGCGACCGCGCGTCCATCACGGTCCGCACGGCGGCGGGGACGGCCGAGGTGCTCGCGTCCGCGGGCAAGCCGTTGCCGGAGCCGCCGACCGACGGGTCCGGGCCGGACCCGGTCACGGAGGCGCTGACCTACCGCGAGCCGCGGCGGGTGGACGACACCGCGACGGACGAGCGGTGGCCCGCCTACAGCGCGCACCTGCGCCGGCACGGGTTCGGCAGCGCGCTGACGCTGCCACTGCCCGGCGCCGAGTCCGGGGCGGCGTTCAGCGTGCTCTCCGCCGAGCGCGGCCGTTTCGGCGAGGATTCACACGACCTGGCGCTGTTGTTCACCCTCCACGCGGGCGTGGCGTTCGACAACAGCGCGCTCTACCACGACAACATCCGCCTGCTGGGGCACGTGCAGACGGCGCTGCGGACGCGGACGGTCATCGCGCAGGCGCAGGGCCTGCTGATGCACCACGGCCACCAGACGGCGGACGAGGCGCTCGCCGCGCTGAAGCGGATGTCGCAGCAGCGGAACGTGAAACTGCGCGACGTGGCTGCGGCGCTGGTGACGGCCCACCACGAAGGCAGGCTGGCGGAGGTGCTGCGGGCGCGCTGAGTGTCCGCCTCGGGCGTGGTTCGGCGGGTGGTGATGTGGTCTGGCGAGCGTAGCTGGGGGCGCTGGGTGGTCTGCTGGGCGGGTTTTGTTGGTTGGTGGGTGACTGCCGTTGGGCGGTGGTGCTGGAGTCCCGCTGAGTATCGGCCTTGGCTTGGTCGTTCCGGGGTGGAATGTGCCGGTGAGCGCAGCTGGGAGCGCTGGGAGGTCAATCGGGCAGGCTTCATAGGTTGGCGCGCCACTGCTGGCCGCCGGCGGAGGTGTCGGAGGCGTCCGCCTCGGTGTGGTCGCTCGACCGCCGTGTTCGCCGTCGTGTTCAGCGAATGCGGCTGGAGGCACTGGGAGGTCAACCGGGCGGGCTCGTCGGCCAATGCGCAACCGCGCGCCGCCTGCCGGGCGCTGGCCGTCCGCTGACCGTCCACGGCGGGCGTGGTCGCCCGGCGGTCGATGCCCGCCCACCGGGCGGGCCGTCGGCTGGCCGACCCTCGGCGTGCCGGCCAGCCGGCCGGACCCTCCGCGTGCGGAGGGTCCGTTGACCGTCCACCTCGACCAGTTGGCGTCGGCGCGAGCCAGGAGCGCCGGGGGCCGCGGAACTGTCCACGCTGCGCGGACATCCGCGGACCACGGCGGCAAAGGGCCACTGCTGCCAGCGCGCCTGAAACTCAGTGCCGCACGAGCAGGCGGCTCATCAGCGGCAAGTGGTCCGACGCGACGGGATCCCCGTCCAGCACCCGCGTCACCAGCGGCTGCACCGAGCGCGACGCGTAGATGTAGTCGATCCGCCGGTCCGGCGCCTCCGCCGGGTACGTCGCGCCCGCGCCCTTCCCGGACACCGGCCACGTGTCGGTGAAGGCCGCGTTCAGCGTGGCGATCTCCGGGGCCTCCGGGAGCGCGTTCAGGTCGCCCACGAGCACCGCAGGCGTGATGTCGCCGATCAGCTCCGTGATCTGCCGGGTCTGCTCCAGCCGGTCCACCTGGGAACTCGCTGCCAGGTGTGTGTCGTACACGTGCACCGCCACGCCGCGCACGTCCAGCACCGCGTGCAGGAGGCCGCGCTGCTCCTGGTTCGGCGACCGGAACAGGTGCGTGTTGTCCCACGCGGTGATCGGGTAGCGGGACAGGATCGCGGTGCCGTACTGGATCCGCGGGCTGCCGGCGGCGGGCGGGTCCCGGTCGATGTTCGCGCCGAAGACCACGTGGTAGCCGAGCATCCGGGCGAGCTCGGCGGCCTGGTCGGCCCATTCGCTGCGCGCCGAGTAGTGCCGGTCCACCTCCTGCAGCCCGACCACGTCGGCGCCGCTGTCCCGGATCACCCCGGCCACGCGCGCGAGGTCGAGCACGTCGTCGGTGCCCTGCGCGTGGTGGATGTTGAAACTCAGCACGGACAGCACCCGCTGCCGCGGCTCGCTCGCGTTCGCGGGCGCCACCGAGGTCAGCAGGATTCCGCTCAGCATCAGCATGATCGCCAGTGTTCTACGCACCCGGCGATCTTCGGCCGCGCACATGAGGACCCGGTGAACGAGCGGCGAACGTTTCAGCGCCAGCCGGCGTCGGGTGCGACGTCGCGGACGATCGACTCCAGCAGGTGCGCGTTGTAGTCCACGCCGAGCTGGTTCGGCACCGTCACCAGGACCGTGTCCGCCGCCTGCACGGCCGCGTCCTCGGCGAGCTGCTTGGCGATCACGTCCGGCTCGCCCGCGTAGGTCTTCCCGAACCGCGCCACCCCGCCGTCGAGCCAGCCGACCTGGTCCTGGCTGTCCCGTTCCCGCCCGAAGAACCGCCGGTCGACGTCGGTGGTGATCGGGATGACGCTGCGGCTCACCGACACCCGCGGCTCGCGGACGTGCCCCTGGCGCGCCCACTCCGCGCGGAAGATCTCGATCTGCTCGGCCTGCAGCTCGTCGAACGGCACCCCGGTGTCCTCCGTGAGCAGCGTCGAGCTCATCAGGTTCATCCCCTGCTCGGCGGCCCACTTCGCGGTGGCGCGGGTGCCGCTGCCCCACCAGATCCGCTCGTACAGCGTCGGCGACTGCGGCTGGATCGCGAGCATCCCGCCGCGGCCGGTCATCCGCGGATCGGCCCGGACGACGCCGCTGCCGCCGATCGCGGTCCGGAAGATCTCCGTGTGCTTGCGCGCCATGTCCGCGTCGGTCTCGCCGTCGGCCGGGACGTAGCCGAACGCGGACGCGCCGTGCAGCGCGGGTTCGGGGGAGCCGCGGCTGATGCCGAGCTGCAGCCGTTCGCCGCTGAGCAGGTCGGTGGCCGCGGCCTGTTCGGCCATGTAGAGCGGGTTCTCGTAGCGCATGTCGATCACGCCGGTGCCGAGCTCGATGCGCTCGGTGCGCGCGGCCATCGCCGCCATCAGCGGGAAGGGTGTCGAGAACTGGGGCGCGAAGTGGTGCACGCGCAGGAACGCGCCGTCGACGCCCAGCTCCTCGGCGGCCACGGCGAGCTCGACCATCTGCCGCAGCGCGTCGCCTGCCGTCGGGGTCGGCGTGCCCGCCTGGTGGTGGCCGAACGAAAGGAACCCGATCTTCTTCACACCGGGTATTGTCCAGGACTCGACCGGCATCTGGGGGCGCGATGTTTCTCGTCACTGGCGCGACCGGCACGGCGGGCGGGGCGGTGGTGCGCGAGTTCGCCGGGAGTGGTGAGCCGGTGCGGGCGCTGGTGCGGAAGCCGGACGCTGTGGTCCCCGGTGCGGAGCCGGTCGTCGGCGATCTCAACGATCCGGCGAGCGTTCCGTTCGAGGGCGTGACCGGGGTGTTCCTGCTGTCCGGGTACGCGGACATGCCGGGGCTGCTGGCGCGGGCGCGGTCGGCCGGTGTCGAGCGGGTGGTGTTGCTGTCCGGCGGGTCGGCCGCGCTGGCGGATCTGGACAACGCGGTGTCGCGGTACATGACGCTGTCCGAACGGGCCGTGCGGGAGTCCGGTCTGGCGTGGACGTTCCTGCGGCCGCGCGCGTTCATGTCGAACGCGCTGCGGTGGCTGCCGCAGCTGCGGGCGGGCGACGAGGTGCGTGTGCAGTACCCGGACGTGCCCGCGGCGTGCGTCGACCCGGGCGACATCGCGGCGGTGGCCGTGCGGGCGCTGCGGGGCGGGCACGAGGGCCGGACCTACGATCTGACCGGTCCCGAGGCGCTGTTGCCTGCCCAGCAGGTGGCGGTGCTCGGGCGTGTGCTGGGCCGGGACCTGCGCGCGGTGGGTCTGTCCGATGAGGAGACCCGGGCCGAGATGGCAGCGGCGATGCCGGCCGACTACGTGGAGGCGTTCGCCCAGTTTTACGCCGAAGGCAGGCTGGACGAGGCCACGGTGCACCCCGATGTGGCCGAGGTGACCGGGCGAGCGCCGCGCACGTTCGAGCAGTGGGCGCGGGAGAACGCGGACGCTTTTCGCTGACCTGCTGCGGAAAATGTCGCGCGCAGCGTCTGAAGTGGACGCTCCCGGGCGCAACCTTCGGGGCGCCCTCATGGACGGGAAACTCGCACTGCGGAGCGACGCGCCTGACAGCGCGAGACGTGAGGCCGCGTGGCGGCGCGGGCGCGGCTCGCACCTGGAGGCAGGTCGCACCGCGGAGCCTGTGATTCGGGCGGGGCAGCGCGGGACGCATCGCAGGCGTGGCTTGCGTGGGGTAGCGCGGGTGGCTTCGCGGGGCGTGTGGCCGCGCGGGGTAGCGCGGGATGCGTGGCGGGCGTGTGGCCCCGCGGGGCAGTGCGGGATGCGCCGCGGGCGTGTGGCTTGCGCGGGATAGCGCGGATGGCGTCGTGGGGAGTGGTTCACGCGCGGGGTAGTGCGGGATGCATCGCGGAGCGTAGGACACGGGCGAGGCAGCGCGGCGGGTATCGCGGAGTGTGGGAAGCTCGTAGCGGAGCGTAAAAACCCCGCCGCGAACAGTAGGGCGAGCGCCACCGCCTGCCGCGCGAGCTCAGCCGCCCGCTGACCAGCGTCGAAGCCGCCACCGCGACCCCACGCGCACCCCGGTGTTGACACCCCTCGAACCGGATGTCACTATTCCCCGCAGCCCCTTGGAATCGTTTCCAACCACCGAGCGTCACGGGTTGGAAACGTTTCCAAGGCAACGAACGACGACGGAGCGACAATGACGTCTACACGGGCCACGCTGCTGCAGGTGGCCGAACGAGCCGGGGTGTCTCTGGCCTCGACCTCGCGCGCCCTGCACGGCACCGGCGCTAGCCCGGCCATGATCGAGCGCGTCCGGGCCGCCGCGGAGGAGCTGGGTTACAGCCCGGACGCCATCGGCCGCTCGCTGCGCATGAAGAAGACCTTCCAGATCGCCTTCGCGGTCGCCGACATCGGCAACCCGGTCTACGTCGAGATGATGCGGGCCATCCACGAGGTCCTCGCGCCGCACGGGTACCGCGTCGTGGTCATGACCACCGGCGACACCTCGACCTCCACGGCCGACCTGGTGCGCAGCCTCAACAGCGGTTTCGTCGACGGCATGGTCATCAGCCCGCTGCGCACCGACGACCGCCTGATCGAGGAGATCCAGCAGGCCGCCGTCCCGGTCGTGGTCATCGGCCGCGCCCTGGACGCCCACGGCATCAGCTCGGTCTCCACCGACTCCGCGGGCGGCATCGGCCAGGCGGTCCGCCACCTGAAGGAACTCGGGCGCCGCCGGATCGGCTTCCTCAACGGCCCCCTCGACACCACCCCCGGCCAGGCCCGCCAGCGCGGCTTCGAAGCCGCCGCGGGCACGGGCCACACCACCGAGGTCGCCAAGGACTTCACCGTCGCCGCCGGCCTCACCGCCGCGCGCCGCCTGCTCGCCGCGGCCCCGGAGCGCCTCGACGCCATCGTCGCGGCCAACGACCTGCTCGCCATCGGCGCCATCCACGCCATCCGCGAACTCGGGCTGTCCGTGCCGGACGACATCGCGGTCACCGGCATGGACGACACCGAGATCGGCCGCGTCTTCCACCCGACCCTGACCAGCGTCTCCCTCGGCAGCACCGAGCGCGGGCGCGCCGCCGCGCAGCTCATGCTCCGCCTCGCCGACGACGCCGGCCAGGACGCGCAGCAGGTCACCGTCGGCCCGGAGCTGATCGTGCGCGGTTCCACCGTCCCCGCCGCGGGCGGGCTCACCGAGGGAGGCCGGCGATGACCCTGGCCGCGGACACCCGCGCCCCCGCGCCCGCACCGGCGCCCCGCAAGCGCCGCAAGGGCACCATTGCCCGCTCGCGCCGCCGCGAGGCGATCGCGCTGGTGATGCCGTCGCTGATCCCGATCCTGGTGCTCAGCGTCGCGCCGCTGGTGATGGGCCTGGCGCTGGCGTTCACCGACGCCCGCCTGGTCCGCAACCCCGACTACGACTTCACCGGCATCGACAACTTCACCAAGCTGGCGGGCAACTCGTTCTTCTGGGACAGCCTCCGCATCGGTCTGATTTGGACGGTCGGCGTCACCGTGCTGCAGCTGGCCGCCTCGATGGGCCTGGCGCTGCTGCTCAACTCGGGCCTCAAGCTGCAGGGCCTGACCCGTGTGCTCGCCCTCATCCCGTGGGCGATGCCGCCGGTCGTCGTGGCGATCATGTGGCAGATGATCTACTCGGCCAACGGCGGCCCGCTCAACGCCTTCCTCGGCAGCGTCGGCCTGCCCGCCGACACCAACTGGCTCGGCGACTTCTCCACCGCCCTGCCCGCGGTGATCGTCGTCGGCGTGTGGGTCGGCATGCCGCAGACCACCGTCACCCTGCTGGCCGGTCTGCAGCAGATCCCGCAGGACCTGCACGAGGCCGCGGCGGTGGACGGCGCGGGCGCGTGGCGGCGGTTCACCGCGGTCACCTGGCCCAGCCTGCGGCCGATCGTCACCTCGATCACGTCGCTGAACTTCATCTGGAACTTCAACTCGTTCTCGCTGGTCTACGTCCTCACCGAGGGCGGGCCGGGCGGAAAGACGATGGTGCCGGTGCTCTTCATCTACCTCGAAGCGTTCAAGAACCGCAACATCGGCTACGCGGCGGCGATGGGGCTCGTGCTCGTGATCATCGTCGTGCTGCTGCTGGCGGTCTACCTGCGGTCGCAGTTCCGCGACGACCGCGCCGAGCGGGGGCGGTGACCACATGCGCGTCCTCGTGCGTCCCGCCCAGTACCTGGCGCTGGCGGCCTACATCCTGTTCCTCGGCTTCCCGCTGCTGTGGCTGATCTCGGCGTCGGTGAAGTCCTCCGGCGAGCTCAACTCGCTCACCGTGAGCCTGCTGCCGCAGCAATGGCACTGGGACAACTACACCGAAGCGCTCGACCGGCAGGGCCTGGTGCACTCGGCGGGCAACAGCCTGGTCGTGGCGCTGGTGTCCACCGCGCTGGTCATCGTGATCGCGCTGCCCGCGTCCTACGTGCTCGCCCGGCTCAAGGGCAAGATCCGCGCCGCCGGCGTCGGCTGGATCCTGGTGTCCCAGGTCTTCCCCGTGGTCCTGGTGATCCTGCCGCTGTTCCTGATCCTGCGCACCATCGGGCTGGCCGACAGCCTGGCCGGCCTGACGCTGGTGCACACCACCTACACGCTGCCGTTCGCGCTGTGGATGCTGCAGGGCTACGTCAGCGCGATCCCGGTCGACCTGGAAGAGGCCGGCGCGATGGACGGCGCGGGCCGGTGGACCGTGCTGCGCCGGATCGTGTTCCCGCTCCTGATGCCCGGCATCGTCGCCACCGCGATGTTCAGCTTCGTCTCCTCCTGGAACGAGTTCTTCTTCGCGCTGGTGCTGCTCCAGTCGCCGGAGAACTACACGCTGCCCATCACGCTGAACATGTTCATCGGCGGCGAGGGCAAGGTGTCCCTCGGCCCGCTCGCCGCGGGCGCCGTGCTCGCCGCGATCCCCAGCATCGTCTTCTTCACCATCCTGCGCCGGAGGCTCACCAGCGGGCTGATGGCCGGGGCGGTGAAGGGATGAACCCCCGGAAAACGAAAGGTCGGTCAATGAAGTCTCGACGTTTGGTGACGGCCGCGCTCGCGGCGGCCGCGAGCCTGCTGTTCACCGCGTGCTCCAGCGGCGGTGACAGCCCCGGCGGCCCGGTGACGCTCAAGTTCCAGTCCCTGTCGGACCAGCCCGCGGCGATCGCGGCGACGAACAAGATCGTCGACGACTGGAACAAGGCGCACCCCGACGTCAAGGTCGAGGTCGTGCAGGCGGGCTGGGACGGCGTCTACGACAAGCTGATCACGCAGTTCAACGCGGGCAGCGCGCCGGACATCATCCACTACGAGGCCGCCGGCGTCGTCCCGTTCGCCAAGGACGGCTACCTCGCCGACCTCACGCCGTACCTGTCGGAGCAGAAGAAGACCGACATCCCCAAGGGCGTGCTGGACTCGGTCACCGTGGACAACCAGGTGATCGCCTACCCGACCGAGCTGCAGTCCTATGTGGTCTTCGCCAACCGGGCGCTGCTGCAGAAGGCCGGGGTCACCATCCCGGCCGGCGACACGATGACCTGGGACCAGCTGCGGGAGATCGCGAAGGCGACCACCCGCGACGGCGCCTACGGCCTCGGCTGGGGCCTGTCCAGCCCGACCGCCGCGATGGTCGCGCTCGCGCCCGGCTTCGGCGGCAAGTACTTCGACGGCACCGGCACCGACGCGAAGATCAGCGTCGGCCAGGGTGAGATGGCCCTGCCGCAGCTGGTGGACGCCATGGCGCACCAGGACAACTCGATCCTGCCGGTCACGCTGACCCAGTCCGGTTCCAAGGCGCTGGCGCCGTTCTACGCCGGGCAGACCGCGATGACGATCCAGGGTTCGTTCCAGGCCGCGAACATCGCCAAGGACGCGCCCGCCGGTTTCGACTGGGTCGTGCTGCCGCCGCTGGCCGGCCCCGCCGGTCCCGCGCAGGCCGCCAACCCGCAGACGCTGTCGGTGAACAAGGACTCCGCGCACGTCGAGCAGGCCGCGCAGTTCATCGAGTTCTTCACCAACACCGAGAACCTGGCCGCGCTCAACGAGGCCGACGCGCTGATCCCGGCGACCACCTCGGCCCGCGAGGCGCTGACCACGAAGCTCGGCGCGCAGAACGGCTGGAAGGAGATCCTGTCCTCGGGCCAGTACCTCACCTCCGCGCCGTACCTGTTCGTCGACAAGTACGCGCAGTGGAAGGACACCGTCGCTACCCCGGCCTACCAGAAGTTCCTCGCGAAGCAGATCGACGCGAACGGTCTGTCGAAGGAACTGACCGACGGCTGGAACTCCATCAACCGGTAGCGACCGGACCATCTGGAAGGGAAACGTGAAGCCGGTGACCTGGCTGGAAGACCGAGCGGTGGCGGTGATCACCGGGGCGGCCGTGGGGGACGCGCTGGGTGGCGCCACCGAGGGGTGGACCCCGGAACAGATCGAGGAGCGCCACGGCGGCCGGGTGACCGGCATCGTCGGGCCGTGGTTCCCGAACTGGCGGGAGGCGCGCCCGATCGCGCCGTACCACAAGGGGGACGGGCACGTCACCGACGACACCCTGATGACCCGCGCGCTCGTCGAGGTGTACGCGAAGCGCCGCGCGCACCTCGACGCGTACGCGATGGCGGAGGACCTGGTGCCGCTGATGATCGGCGAACCCAGGTGGGTGCCCGAGCTGGAGTCGACCGCGCTGCTGCTGCAGCGGGTGTTCCTGGCGGAGAAGTGGATCGTCGCCCGGCTGCACTACGGGCACGTCGACCCGCGGGAGGCCGGGGTCGGCAACGTCGTCAACTGCGGCGCCGCGATGTACGTGGCGCCGGTCGGGCTCGCCAACGCCGGGGACCCGCGCGGCGCCTACGCCGAGGCGATCGACCTGACCGGCGCCCACCAGTCCAGCTACGGCCGGGAGGCGGCCGGCGTGTTCGCGGCGATGGTCGCGGCGTCGGTCGCCCCCGGCGCGACGCTGGACGACGTGGTCGCCGCGGCGCTGGACCTCGCGCACGACGGCACCGCCGCCGCCCTCCGCGCCGTGGTGGACGCCTTCGACGGCTGGACTTCCGCACCGTCCAACGACGACGAGGAGCGGGAGCTGGCCCGGCTGATCCGGGACACAGTCGCGCCCTACGACTCGGTGGGGCCGCAGTACCGGCAGATGTCGATGGACGCGCGGCGCCCGTCGCGCACCAAGTCGATCGAGGAGCTGCCCGCCGCGCTCGGGTTCGTGCTCGGCCACCGCGGCGACTACCGCGGCGCGGTCCTGGGCGCGGTGAACTACGGCCGGGACGCCGACTCGATCGCGGTGATGGCGGGCGCGTTGTGCGCCGGTCTCGGTGGCACGGCGGTCGTGCCCGCCGACTGGATCGACGCGATCGGCGAGGCGAGCAGGATGGACCTCCGCGAAACCGGGCGGCTGATGGCCGCGGCGGCCGCGGACATCCTGAAGGCGGACCGGGAACGCGCACTGGCGCGGCTGCGGACGCTGGACGCGCTGGACCAGGCGTGACGGTGCGGGACGACATCAGCTGGGGGTTGTGTGAGGAGGGTGGCGTGACTGTGCGGCTGGAGTGGCGGGATCCGGTGGTGATCGCGCGGCCGGCGGGGCCGGTGAGTCGGCAGGTGGGCACGGCGCAGGCCGGGACGGCGCCGCGGCGGATGGGGGAGCGGTCGTGAGGCTGACCTGGGCGCAGCCCGAGGACCTGCTGGCCCACGAGCTGGTGCAGTCCGCCGCCGAGGGCCGGGACGTCACCGTTATCCGGGACCGCTGGGTCGCGGCCGGTGGCGACCCGGTGCCCGCGGTGAGCGGCGCCGGTCCGCGGCCGGCCACCCCGGAGCTGCGGGCGCTGGCCCGCGCCCTGCTCGACGAGCTGGCCGCGCTGCCCGCCACGCCGGCGCCGCACGAGCCGGACGACTGGGACGCCATCGCCGGGCTGCTGCCGCCCGCGCCGGAACTGCCCGGCGGCAGCGGGCGCGTGCTGGACGCGTGGACCGGCCGCGCCGCCGGGTGCCTGCTCGGCAAGCCGGTCGAGAAGATCCCCCGCGAGGGCATCGAGGAGATCCTGCGCGCCACCGGCCGCTGGCCGCTCGACCGCTGGTTCACCGCCGTCGGCCTGCCGGACGAGGTCGCCGCGCGGTGGCCGTGGAACCGCCGCTCCGCCCCGACCTCGCTGGCGGAGAACATCGACGGGATGCCGGAGGACGACGACCTCAACTACCCGATGCTCGCGCTCACGCTCCTGGAGCAGCGCGGCCGCGGGTTCACCACCGACGACGTCGCGCAGCTGTGGCTGGACAACCTCCCCGCCGGGCGGGTGTTCACCGCCGAGCGCGCCGCCTACCGCAACATCCTGGACGCCCGCCCGGTGCCGGAGACCGCCACGCACCACAACCCGTTCCGCGAGTGGATCGGCGCGCTCATCCGGACCGACGTGTTCGGCTGGGTCTCGCCGGGCGACGTGCGCGCCGCGGCCCGGATGGCGTGGACCGACGCCCGCCTGAGCCACACCCGCAACGGCATCTACGGCGCGATGTGGGCAGCCGCGCTCGCCTCGGCGTCGATGGTGTGCGGCACCGCCGACGAGGTGCTGGACGCGGCGGAAACCGTGATCCCGCCGGCCAGCCGGCTCGCGCAGGCCGTCCGGTTCGGACGGTCGCTGGCCGGTCTCGGCGTCGACGCGGGACTGGACCGCCTGCACGCCGAGTACGGGCACCTGCACTGGGTCCACGTCCTGAACAACGCGGCCGTCATCGCCTTCGCGCTGGCCAGGGGCGGCGGCGAGTTCGGCCCGAGCATTTCGATCGCGGTCACGGCGGGCTGGGACACCGACTCGGCGGCCGCTACTGTCGGCGGCGTCGTCGGCGCCCTGCACGGGGTGCCGGACCAGTGGGCGAAACCGCTGGACGACCGCATCGCGACCTCGCTGCCGGGCGGGGAGCAGCGCATCACCGACCTCGCGGCCCGCACGGCCGCCCTGACCGTGGAACGAGGTGCCGCATGACCGGGCAGGTCGTGGTCGTCGGCTCGGCCAACGTCGACCTCGTCGTCGACGTGCCGCGCCATCCGGGTGGCGGGGAGACGATCCTCGGCGGCGACCTGCGCCGCACCCCCGGTGGCAAGGGCGCGAACTCGGCTGTCGCCGCGGCGCGGGCCGGGGGAGCGGACACCACGTTCGTCGGCGCCCTGGGCCGCGACGAGTCCGCAGATCTGCTGCTGGCCTCCCTGGAGCGAGCCGGGGTCCGCGTCGACCTGGTGTCCCGTGTGGACGCTCCGACCGGGACCGCGCTCATCACCGTCTCCCCGGACGGCGAGAACGCCATCGTGGTCGCGCCCGGCGCGAACGCGCGCCTCGAACTGACCGCTGCCCAGGTCGAGCGGATCGCGCACGCCGACGTCGTGCTGGCGCAGCTGGAGATCCCGCTCGACATGGTCCGCGCGGCCGCCGCCGCGCGACGGCCGGGCGCCCGGATGGTGCTCAACGCGGCGCCGTCGCAAGACCTGCCCGATGACGTCTGGGCCGCGCTCGACCTGCTGATCGTCAACGAGTACGAGGCCGCCGACCTCGCGCACACCCAGGCCGCGCCAGAGGAGCTGGCCGCGGCGCTGCTGGAGCGGGTGCCCGCCGTGGTGATCACGCTCGGCGCTGAGGGATCCCTGGTGGCGCAACGGGACCGCGAGCCCGTGCGGGTGCCGGGCGTCAAGGTGGACGCGGTCGACACGACGGGCGCCGGGGACACCTTCTGCGGCGTGCTCGCGGCCGGGCTCGCCCGCGGACTGGACCTGGCCGGCGCCGCCCGGCTCGCCGGCGCCGCGGCCGCCCTCGCGGTCACCCGGCCCGGCGCGCAGGACGCCGTGCCCACCGTCGCGGAGGTCGAGGAGAGCGCGAAATGACCTACACGTTCGACCCGCTCGTGCCGCGCCCGATCGACCGGCCCACCGAGGTCCCGCTCGGCCCGCTCACCGAGGACCAGCTGGTCGCGCTGGACGAGGCGAAGATCTTCGCGGGCCCGGCGGATCCGGCCGACCGCCCGGCGTGGCGCGAGCGGCTGCGCGAGTGGCGCGCGGACGCCCAAGGGCGGCACGGCTACACCGGCGCGGCCTACGAGCGGCCCGGCGCGGCGTGGGCGGCGCGGTGCCGCACGGTCGCGCAGGTGTGGCTGTGGGACGAGCTGCTCTACGACTTCGAACAGGGCCGCTTCACGCCGGAGCGGTTCCTCGCCGACGCCCGGGAACGGTTCGCCGGCCTGGACGCCGTCGTGCTGTGGCACGCCTACCCGGTGATCGGCCTTGACGACCGCAACCAGTGGGACTTCTACCGCGACGTGCCCGGGCTGACGGATCTCGTGCGGCAGTTCCACGATGCGGGCCTGCACGTGTTCGTCGACTACAACCCGTGGGACGTCGGCACCCGCCGCGCCGGGGACGACCTCGAGGAGCTCGCGTCGCTGGTCGCCGACCTCGGCGCGGACGGCGTCTTCCTGGACACCCTCAAGAAGGCGGAACCCGAGTTCGTCGAGGCCCTGGAGCGGGCCAAGCCGGGGATCGTGCTGGAGGGCGAGTCGAAGCTGCCGGTCGAGCGGATCGAGGACCACGCGTCGTCATGGGCGCAGTTCTTCGCCGACTCGCCCGTGCCCGGCGTGCTGCGCGCGCACTGGTACGAGCGGCGGCACATGCAGCACCACGTCCGGCGCTGGCACCGCGACCACACCGAGGAACTCCAGTCGGCGTGGCTCAACGGCGTCGGCGTGATGGTGTGGGAGGTCGTCTTCGGCGTGTGGGTCGGCTGGTCGCGCCGGGACGCGGCGACCGTGCGGCGCATGGTGACCGTCCAGCGGGCGGCCGAGGACCTGCTGCTGCACGGCGAGTGGACGCCCCTGGCCGAACTCGCGCCCGGCGCGGAGGAGGCCGGGGTGTACGGCTCCCGCTGGGACCTCGGTGACCAGACACTGTGGACGGTCGTCAACCGGAGCGACGAGGACTACACCGGCCCGGTCGCGCCCGGAATCCCGTTGCTGGGTCCGGGTGTGCCCGCGCGAGGGATCGCCGCGTTCCTGCGGGCCGAGGCGGAACCCGCGTGGGTGAAGGAACTGCCGGACGTGCCGCACGATCCGGACGCCCGCTTCCCGCACCGCCTCGCCGTGCGCAAGCAGCCGGCCCGCAGCACCGGCACGCCCGACCCGGACGCGGTGGTCGTGCCCGCCGGACCGTACGTGCTGACCGTCCGCTACCGCGCCCGCGAGACCGGGATGTACCAGGGCGCGCCGTACGTCGACGAGTGGAAGCCGCTGCCGCCGCGGCTGCACGACGCGCGCACCCTCCAGCGTGACGGCGTGCTCGCGAACGCGGTGGCCGTCGCGGTGACCGAGGTGACCAACGCGCAGTTCACCGAGTTCCTGGAGCGGACCGGCTACCGGCCGGCGCAACCGCACCGGTTCCTCGCCTGGAACACCGACGCCGACGCGCCGGTGACCTACGTGGACCTCGACGACGCCCGCGCGTACTGCGCGTGGCGCGGCGGGCGGCTGCCCACCGAGGACGAATGGCAGCTCGCGGGCGAGAGCGGCCTGCTGCGCCGCGGCGAGCCCGCCGTGTGGAACTGGACCGAGAGCGAGCACTCCGACGGGCGCACCCGGTTCGTGATGCTCAAGGGCGGCTGCGACTACCGCGCCGAAGGCTCCGACTGGTACGTCGAAGGCGGCCGCCGCGACCCGGACTACAGCGTGAAGCTGCTCCTGCCCGGGCTCGGGCTGGCGCGCGGCGCGACCGTGGGGTTCCGCTGCGCCTGGGACCTGCCGGAGGTGACCGCGTGACCGTCTCCCGGGACCCCGCCGCCGGGGCGCTGGCCGGGTTGCGCGTCGTCGACGCCGCCACGCTGTTCGCCGGCCCGATGGCCGCGATGCACCTGGGCGACATGGGCGCCGAGGTGATCAAGGTCGAGCACCCCGGCCGTCCCGATCCGGCGCGCAACCACGGCGTCGCCAAGGACGGCGTCAACCTGTGGTGGAAGACGCTCGGCCGCAACAAGCGCACCATCACCGCCGACCTGGGAAAACCCGGCGGCCGCGAGGTGTTCCTGAAGCTGGCCGAGCGGTCGGACGTGATCATCGAGAACTTCCGGCCGGGCACGCTGGAGCGCTGGGACCTGGGCTACGACGAGCTGTCCGCGCGCAACCCGCGGCTCGTGCTCGCCCGCGTCACCGGGTTCGGGCAGATCGGCCCGTACCGGCGGCGGCCCGGGTTCGGCACGCTCGCGGAGGCGATGAGCGGGTTCGCCGCCGCCACCGGGGAACCGGACGGGCCGCCGACGCTGCCGCCGTTCGGGCTCGCCGATGGCATCGCCTCGCTGGCCACCGCGTACGCGATCATGGTGGCGCTGTCGGCGCGTGAGCGGACCGGGCGCGGTCAGGTCGTGGACACCGCGATCGTGGAGCCGATCCTGGCGATGCTCGGGCCGCAGATCACGCGGTGGGACCAGCTGCGCTCGGTGCAGCCGCGCACCGGCAACCGGTCGGTGAACAACGCGCCGCGGAACACCTACCGCACCGGCGACGGGCAGTGGGTCGCGGTGTCGACGTCGGCGCAGTCGATCGCCGAGCGCGTGATGCGGCTGGTCGGGAGGCCGGACCTGATCGACGAGCCGTGGTTCGCCAGCGGCGCCGAGCGCGCGAAGCACGCCGACGAGCTCGACGAGGCCGTGGGCGGGTGGATCGCGCGGCACACTCGCGACGAGGTGGTCGCCGAGTTCGAGGCCGCGCAGGCCGCGGTGGCGCCGATCTACGACGCCGAGGACATCGTCGAGGACCCGCAGTTCCGCGCCCTGGGCACGATCCACGAGATCGAGGACCCAGAGCTGGGGCCGACGCTCATGCAGGGGCCCATCTTCCGGCTGTCCGGCCACGACGGGGTCATCGCCCACACGGGCCGTGCGCACGGCGCGGACACCGACGAAGTGCTGGGGGAGCTGGGTTTCGCGCCGTCCGAGGTGGCGCGGTTGCGCGAGGAGGGTGCGGTGTGAGTGCGCCCGCGTTGACTCTGTTGCATGCGCCCGCAGACCGGGTCGTGAAGGTGCTGGGTTTCGCGTCGTCGGTGGTGGCGGGGTTGCGTGAGGGGGGTGCGGTGTGAGCGCGCCCGCGTTGACTCTGGTGCCGGCTGGCCGGCGGGACCGGGTGGGGAAGGTGCTGTTCGCGCCGTTGGTCGTGGCGCGGATGCGTGGGGAGGGTGCGGTGTGAGCGCCCCGGCGTTGACCTTGCTGTATGTGCCGGCCGATCGGCCGGACCGGGTGGCGAAGGCGCTGTTCGCGCCGTTGGTCGTGGCGCGGATGCGTGAGGAGGGTGTGGTGTGAGCGCGCCGGCGTTGACCCTTGCTGTACGTGCCCGCCGACCGGCGGGACCGGGTGGTGAAGGTGCTGGGTTTCGCGTCGTCGGTGGTGGTGCGGTTGCGTGAGGAGGGTGTGGTGTGAGCGCTCCGGCGTTGACCCTGCTGTATGTGCCGGCCGATCGGCCCGACCGGGTGGCGAAGGCGCTGGATTCGGCCGCCGACGTCGTGCTCGTGGACCTGGAGGACGCCGTCGCCCCGGCTCGCAAGGACGAGGCGCGAGCGAACGCGGTGCGGCTGCTGTCGGAGTCGCTCGCCCGCCGCGTGCAGGTGCGCATCAACCACGCGAGCACGCCGTGGCACACGGCGGACCTGGCGGCTCTGGCCGGTTTGCCGGTGGAGGTGGGCGCGCGGATCCCGAAGGTCGAGTCTGCGCAGGAGATCCACGCGCTGGCCGAGGCGTTGCCCGGCCGGGAGCTGCACCCGCTCATCGAATCCGCGCTCGGCGTCGAGCGGGCACTGGAGATCGCGACGGCGTCGGCGCAGGTCGCCTCCATCGGCCTCGGTGAAGCGGATCTGCGCTCCGACCTCGGGGTGACCGACGAGGCCGGGCTGACCTGGGCGCGCAGCCGGGTGGTCGTCGCCGCGCGCGCTGCCCGCCTGGTGCCGCCGGTGATGTCGGCCTACACCAACGTCCGCGACCTGGACGGGCTCGCCGCGTCCTGCCGCGCGGGGCGGGCGCTGGGGTTCCGCGGGCGCACCGCGATCCACCCGGCGCAGCTGGAGACCATCCGGGCCGCGTTCCTGCCCAGCGAACAGGAAGTCTCGCGGGCCCGCGAGGTGCTGTCCCGGCTGGACGACGCCACCGCGGCCGGCGTCGGGGCGATCGCCCTGACCGACGGCACCTTCCTCGACGTGGCGATGCTGGAGCAGGCCCGCACGGTGCTCGCACTCGCCGGGGAGCGGCCTGACGTCACTGCCTGATGGCTGGAATCGATTCCAGGAGGTTGGGGCAGGTGCGCACGGTTTTCCCTCGTGCTCGCTGGGGGAGCGGGCCGGGTGTCAGGGGGTGTGATGGCTGGCATCGCTCTCGCCTGGGGAACCGGCCTGACGTCAATACCTTATGGCTGGAATCGATTCCAGGAGGTTGGGGCAGGTGCGAACGGTTTCCCTCGCGCTCGCTGAGGGAGCGCCCGGACGTCAGAGCGTGATGCCTGGAATCGTTTTCAGCTCGCCGAGGAGCATCGGCGTCACCTCGACCGGGTAGTCGTACAGGGCGAACGTCTGCTCGCGGCGGCCCAGGAGCTTGACGTGCACGGGGGTGTCGCCGCGGTGGGCGAGTAGCGTTTGCTTGAGTTCCAGGACGACCGGCAGCGTGAGATTCTCCGGCCGGGCGCGCAGGACGAGCGGCGCCTCGCCCGGCTCGGACAGGTCCAGCGCCACCACCCCGCCGCCGAAGACGGACATCTTGTCCTCGCGCCAGTTGACGCGGCCTTTGACCAGGACGGCGTTGTCTTCGATGAGGTCGGCCTGGAACAGGGCGTAGGACTTGGGGAAGAACAGGACTTCCAGTGAGGCGTCCATGTCCTCGACCGTGCAGATGGCCCAGGGTTCGCCCTTCTTGTTGACCCTGCGCTCCAGTGAGGTGATCAGGCCGGAGATGACCAGCTCGCCTTCCTTGGGCGGGTTGTCCAGGATCGCGGCGATCGGGCGTGGGGCGTGTTTGCGCAGGATTCGTTCGGCGCCGTCCAGTGGGTGCGCGGACACGTACAGGCCGAGCATCTCCCGCTCGTAAGCGAGCAGCTGCTTGCGCGGCCACTCCTCGTCGCCGAACTTGAGGTGCGCCAGCGGCGACGACGAAGGCGCGGGCTCGGCGCCGAACAGGTCGAACTGCCCCATGGCTTCCTGGCGTTTCAGGGGCACGACCGCGTCGACCGCGTCCTCGTGGATCTGGCTCAGAGACAGGCGCGTGGCCCTGAGGGAGTCGAACGCGCCGGCTTTGATCAGTGATTCGATGACCCGTTTGTTGCAGGCCACCAGCTCCGACTTGTCGAGGAAGTCGGTGAAGGAGGAGTACTTGCCCTTCTCCTGGCGGGTCTTGATGATCGACTCCACGACGTTGGCGCCGACGTTGCGGACGGCGCCCATGCCGAAGCGGATGTCGTCGCCGACCGCGGCGAAGCGCTGGCCGGATTCGTTGACGTCCGGGGGCAGCACCTTGATGCCGAGGCGGCGGCACTCGGACAGGTAGACGGCGGACTTGTCCTTGTTGTCACCCACCGAGGTGAGCAGCGCGGCCATGTACTCCGCGGTGTAGTTCGCCTTCAGGTACGCCGTCCAGTAGCCGACGAGCGCGTACCCGGCGGCGTGCGACTTGTTGAAGGCGTACCCGGCGAAGGGCAGGATCGTGTCCCACAGCGCCTGAACGGCTTCACTGGAGAAACCGTTGGCACGCATGCCCGCGTGGAAGCCCTCGAACTCCTTCTCCAGCACGTCTTTCTTCTTCTTGCCCATCGCGCGGCGCAGAACATCCGCTCGGCCCATCGAGTAGCCGGCGACCTTCTGCGCGATGTGCATGATCTGCTCCTGGTACACGACCAGGCCGTGGGTCTCGGCGAGGATGTCGCGCAACGGTTCGGCGAGCTCGGGGTGGATCGGCTCGACGGGTTGCCTGCCGTTCTTGCGGTCGGCGTAGTTGTTGTGCGTGTTCATCGCCATCGGGCCGGGCCGGTAGAGGGCGTTGACCGCGACGATGTCCTCGAAATCGGTGGGGCGCATGCGGCGCAGCAGGTCCCGCATCGCACCGCCGTCCAGCTGGAAGACGCCGAGGCTGTCACCGCGTGCGAGGAGCTCGAACGTGGCGGCGTCGTCGGTGCGCAGGGTGTCCAGGTCGATGTCGATGCCGCGGTTGGCCTTGATGTTGTCGATGGCGTCGCCGATGACGGTGAGGTTGCGCAGGCCCAGGAAGTCCATCTTCAACAGGCCGATGGCCTCGCAGGACGGGTAGTCCCACCCGGTGATGATCGACCCGTCGTCGCGCTGCCAGAGCGGGATGGCGTCCATCAGCGGTTCGCTGGACATGATGACCGCGCAGGCGTGCACGCCCGCGTTGCGGATCAGGCCCTCCAGGCCGCGGGCGGTGTTGAAGATCGTGGAGACCTCTTCGTCGGTCTCGATCAGCGTGCGGACCTCGGCGGCCTCGCCGTAGCGCTCGTGCTGCGGGTCCACGATGCCGGACAGCGGGATGTCCTTCGCGGCCACCGGGGGCGGCAGGGCCTTCGAAATGCGGTCCGCGATCGCGTACCCGGCCTGTCCGAAGTGGACCCGGGCGGCATCCTTGATCGCGGCCTTCGTCTTGATGGTGCCGAACGTGATGACCTGCGCGATCCGGTCGGCGCCGTACTTCTCGGTGGCGTAGCGGATCATCTCGCCGCGGCGGCGGTCGTCGAAGTCCATGTCGATGTCCGGCATCGACACGCGTTCCGGGTTCAGGAAGCGTTCGAACAGCAGCCCGTGTTCGAGCGGGTCCAGATTGGTGATGCCCAGCGCGTAAGCGACCAGCGACCCGGCGGCGGAACCCCGGCCCGGGCCGACCCGGATGCCCGTGCGGCGCGCGTGCGCCATCAGGTCCGCGGTGATCAGGAAATAGCCGGGAAAACCTTTCTGGATGATGACGTCGAGTTCGTAGTCCGCCCGATCAAGGTAGGTCTGCGGGACCCCGCCGGGGAGACGCCAGTAGAGTCCGGCCCGCACCTCGTGACGCAACCAGCTCGCTTCGTCGTGGCCTTCGGGGACCTCGAAGACGGGCATGCGGTCTTTGTGGGTGTAGACGTCTTCGTAGGACTGGACGCGTTCGGCGATGAGCAGGGTGGAGTCGGCGGCGCCGGGGACTTCGGTGTCCCAGTACTCGCGCATCTCGGCGGCCGATTTCAGGTAGTAGCCGTCGCCGTCGAACTTGAACCGGTTCGGGTCGTTGAGGGTCTTGCCCGACTGCACGCACAGCAACGCCGAGTGCGAGTCGGCCTGGTCCTTGGTGACGTAGTGCGAGTCGTTGGTGGCCAGCGGTTTGAGGTCGAGCAGCTTGCCGATCTCCAGCAGCCCCTCGCGCACCGACCGCTCGATGGGCAGGCCGTGGTCCATCAGCTCCAGGAAGAAGTTGTCCGCCCCGAAGATGTCCTTGTAGTCGGAGGCGGCCTGGATGGCCTCGGCCTTCTGGCCCAGCCGCAACCGGGTCTGCACCTCACCCGAGGGGCAGCCGGTGGTGGCGATGATGCCGGAGGCGTTCTCCGCGATCAGCTCCCGGTCCATCCGCGGCTTGCGGTAGTAGCCCTGGATCGAGGCCAGCGACGACAGCTTGAACAGGTTGCGCAACCCCGTCGCGTTCTCCGCCAGCATCGTCATGTGCGTGTACGCACCACCACCGGACACGTCACCGCCCTGGTCCTGTCCCCAGAACACGGGCCGCTTCGTGAAGCGCGATTCGGGCGCGATGTAGGCCTCGATGCCGATGATCGGCTTGAGCCCGGCCTTGCGCGACTGCTGGTAGAACTCGTCCGCCCCGTACATGTTGCCGTGGTCGGTCATCCCGACCGCGGGCATGCCGAGACGACTCGCCTCGGCGAACAGCGGGGCGATCTTCGCCGCACCGTCGAGCATCGAGTACTCGGTGTGCACGTGCAGGTGGACGAAAGATCGCATCCCGCCAACTCCTCCTGGTCGGTTCCCGGCGGCGAGCATTGGACCCGACGCGCGGCCCGGCGGTCCAACAAACGACACGCGTCGCCGGACCACCGGTGGTTGTGGCAGGAGGTCACCGGGTCATTCCGGCCAGTCGTTGCGGAGGATCACCTCCACGAAGTCGATGTGCCGGTAGGCGGGGTCGACGTGTTCGAGGACGTCGGCGTTGACCGTGCCGAAGGTGGAGTCCGGGCGGTGCCGGAAGCCGTCGGCGAAGGCCTGGATGATGCGGCGCTTGAAGTCCGGGCGTGGGTGGGCCGCGACGACGGCCGCGAGGTCGGCATCGGCCAGCTTGTCCCGGCCGATGCCGAGCACGTCGGTCTCCACACCCGCGGTCACAAGGGCCACCTCGGGTTCCAGCCGCCACGGCACCTCGGGGGTGGTGTGCAGGGCGATGCCCTCCCACACCTTGCGCACGGAGTCCTCGGGCACGCCGTGGGATTCGAGGAAGCGGCGGGCCTCGTCGGCGCCGTCGAGTTCGAACCGCTGCGTCGCGCCCCGGTGCTTCTCGGTGAGGCCGAGGTCGTGGAACATCGCGCCGACGTAGAGCAGTTCCGGGTCGGCGGTGAGGCCGAGGCGGCGGCCCTGCAGTGAGCCGAACAGGAACACCCGGCGCGAGTGGTGGAACAGCAGGTCGTCGGTAGCGTCGCGGACCAGCTCGGTGGCTTCGGCGGCGAGCGCGGAGTCGGGGATGGTGATGCCGGCGATCACGGTGGTCATCGGTGGTGTCCTTTCTGGTCCCCTCGAGCGTCGCAGCGGCGGGGTTGCCTGCGCTCCTCGATTCGCGACGTACTCTCCACAGATCGGGACGTGTGGAGGTGCGCGTGCGGCGGCTGGCGCTACTGGTGTTCGACGAGGTGAAGCTGCTCGACGTGGCCGGGCCGAGCGAGGTGTTCGCCGAGGCCAACCGGTTCGGCGCGGACTACCGGCTGGTGCTGTGCTCGGTCGGCGGGCGGGACGTGTCGTCGTCGACCGGCATGCGGATCCCCGTCGACGCCGACGTTGCGGACACCGGGCCGCTGGACACGGCTCTGGTGATGGGCGGCGACGTGTTCCCCGCGCACGCCGTCCCGCCGGAACTGGCCGAGGCGGCGCGGACCATCGCGGGCCGGGCGAAGCGGATCGCGTCGATCTGCACGGGATCGTTCGTGCTCGCCGCGGCGGGACTGCTGGACGGCCGCCGGGCCACGACGCACTGGCAGCACGCCGCAACGCTGGCCCGCGCGCACCCGGCGATCCAGGTCGAGCCGGACGCGATCTTCGTGGAGGACGGGCCGGTGTTCACCTCCGCCGGGGTCACGGCAGGCATCGACCTGGCGCTGGCGCTGGTGGAGCGCGACCACGGGCCCGAGCTGGCCCGCCGCGTGGCGCGGTCGCTGGTGGTGTTCCTGCAGCGGCCCGGCGGGCAGTCGCAGTTCTCGCCGTCGCTGCGCGGCCCGGCCCCGAAGACCCCGCCACTACGCGCGGTGTGCGACGCGGTCGCGGCGGACCCGGCGGGGGACCACTCGCTGCCGAAGCTGGCCGCGCGGGCGGGCCTGAGCACCCGCCACCTGACGCGGCTCTTCCAGGAGGAACTGGGCACCACACCGGCCAAGTACGTGGAACTGATCCGCTTCGACGCGGCGAAGTCCCTGCTCGACGCGGGCCACCCGGTGACCGCCACGGCCTACGCGAGCGGCTTCGGCAGCGCCGAATCCCTGCGGCGCGTGTTCGTGCAGCACACGGGCGTCTCGCCGAGGGCCTACCAGCAACGGTTCCAGACGAGCCGCCGAACCTGAGGTGGTACGCGGACGAGTGGGCCTGCCCCGGCGGGTAGTGCACCGATGCGGGGCAGCGCGCCATCCCTCCGGAAGGCCGACCCGCTAGTCCTTCGCACCTCAGGTTCCAGCCGGCAACGCGCGCCGAAGCGTTGGTGGTCCGAGGCCTTGGCGGGCCGGACCACCCGCCGCCCCAGCGCGTTGCCCATGTTTCGGCGCGCGGTCCCGCACCGGAATGGCGGCCGGTGGCCGGATGCGCCAAACCCTCCGCAGGCCGGACCCGCGCCGCCCCGCGCGCTGCCCACTCC
>NZ_AFWY03000053.1:0-55401 GCF_000231075.2 Amycolatopsis sp. ATCC 39116
CGGGACGCGGCGGCTGCTCGCTGGTCATGCCTCACCCGCCCGCGCGCGGTGAGCGGCCCTGGCGTCGAGCCAGGCCTGCAGGATCTCCACGGCGGCGGCCTGGTCGACCACCGCCCGCTGCTTGCGGCCCTTCACGCCGCGCTGGGACAGCATGCGGGACGCGGTGACCGTGGTGAGGCGCTCGTCGGCGAGCCGCACCGGCACCGGCGCGATGCGGCCGGCGAGGGCGTCGGCGTAGCCGGCGGCGATCTCCGCGGCCGGTCCGTGCCGGTCGGCGAGCGTGCGCGGCAGACCCACGATCACCTCCACCACCTCGTGTTCGGCCACCAGTGCGGCAAGCTGTTCGAGATCGCTGTCGCTGTTCGCATCACGCGACAGGGTAACCAGAGGGCTGGCGAGGATGGGGGCCGGATCGCTCAGCGCCACACCGACCCGGACCGATCCGACATCGACCGCCAGGCGCCGGCCTGCCCCGGGATCGTGCTCCCCGGGGCGGTCCGGTTTCCGCGCCGTCACCCTGCCGCGACCGCGCCACGCAGCGCCGTGATGGCCTGCTCGATGCCCGCCGGGTTGCTGCCGCCGCCCTGCGCGAGGTCCGGCTTGCCGCCGCCGCGGCCGCCGACGGCCTCGGCGAACGAGGGCACCAGCTTGCCCGCCGCGAAGCCCTTGTCGCGGGCCGCGGCCGTGGTCGCGACCACGAAGCTGAGCTTCTCGCCCTGCGGCGCGAACAACGCGACCACGCCGGGCCGCGAGCCGAGCCGGTTGCGGACCTCCTGGGCCAGCGAGCGCAGCGCGCCCGCGTCGATGTCGCCGTCGACCTTCTCCGCGACCACGGACACGCCCTGGACGTCGGTGGCCTTGTCCGCGAGCGAGCCTGCCGAGCCGAGCACCTGCTGGGTGCGCAGCTGGGCGATCTCCTTCTCCGCGTTGCGCAGGCGGGTCAGCACGTCCTCGATGCGGGAGGGCAGCTGGTCGCTGGGCACCTTGAAGGTGTTCGCCAGCTGCGAGACCAGCAGCTGCTCCTTGCGCACGTGCTTGAGCGCGTCGGTGCCGACCAGCGCCTCCACGCGGTGCACGCCGGACCCGATCGAGGAATCCGAGACCAGCTTGACCAGGCCCAGCTCGCCGATGCGGCCCACGTGGGTGCCACCGCACAGCTCACGCGAGTACTCGCCCATGTCCACGACGCGGACGTTGTCGCCGTACTTCTCGCCGAACAACGCGACCGCGCCCAGCTCCAGCGCCTTGTCCTTGGTCGTGGTGTAGGCCTGCACCTCGACGTCGTTCTGGAGGTAGTCGTTGACCTCCTCCTCGACCTCGGTCAGCACGTCGGTGGAGACCGGGCCGGGGGTGGTGAAGTCGAAGCGCATGCGGCCGGGCGAGTTCAGCGAACCGGCCTGCGCGGCGCGGCGGCCGTAGGCGCCGCGGACCGCCGCGTGCACCAGGTGGGTGGCCGAGTGCGAGCGCGCGATCGAACCGCGGCGGGTCTGGTCGACCGAGCCGGTCACCTCGGTGTCCAGGCCGATCTCGCCCGCGATCACCTCGACGCGGTGCACCCACAGGCCGGGCACGATCTTCTGCACGTCGACGACCTTGGCCTCGCCGCCGGAGCCCAGCAGGACGCCGGTGTCGGCGACCTGGCCACCGCTTTCGGCGTAGAACGGGGTGCGGTCGAGGATCAGCTCGGCCTTGTCGCCCTCGCGCACGACCGGCACGCCCTGGCCGTCCTTGAGCAGGCCGATGACCTTTGCCGTGGCCTGCAGGTCGGTGTAGCCGAGGAAGTCGGTCTCGCCGTGCCGCTCCAGCAGCTCGCGGTAGACCGACAGGTCGCCGTGGCCCTTCTTGCGGGCCGCCGCGTCGGCCTTCGCGCGCTGGCGCTGCTCCTCCATCAGCGTCCGGAAGCCGTCCTCGTCCACCGACAGCCCCTGCTCGGAGGCCATTTCGAGGGTGAGGTCGATCGGGAAGCCGTAGGTGTCGTGCAGCTGGAAGGCGCGGTCGCCGGCCAGCACGTTGCCGCCGGCCTTCTTCGTCTCCTCCGCGGCGAGGTCGAAGATCCGCGACCCGCTGGTCAGGGTCTGCAGGAACGCCTCCTCCTCGACCCGCATGACCTCGCTGATGCGGTCGAAGTCGCGCGCGATCTCCGGGTAGGACGGCGCCATCGCGTCGCGCACCACCGCGGCGAACTCGGGCAGCACCGGCTCGTGCACGCCGAGCAGGCGCACCGAGCGCACGATGCGGCGCAGCAGGCGGCGCAGCACGTAGCCGCGCGCCTCGTTGCCCGGGGTGACGCCGTCGCCGATCAGCATGACGCCGGAGCGGGCGTGGTCGGCGATGACGCGGAAGCGGACGTCGTCGGCGTGGTCGGCGCCGTAGCGGCGGCCGGAGAACTCCTCGGCGCGCGCGATCACCGGGCGCACGAGGTCGGTCTCGTAGACGTTCTCCACGCCCTGCAGCAGGTAGGCGACGCGCTCGACGCCCATGCCGGTGTCGATGTTCTTCTTCGGCAGCTCGCCGATCGGCGGGTGGCCGTACTTCGGGCTCTGCTCACCCCGGATGTCCTGCATGAACACGAGGTTCCAGATCTCCAGGTACCGGTCCTCGTCGACGACAGGGCCGCCGTCGCGGCCGAACTCCGGGCCGCGGTCGTAGTAGATCTCCGAGCACGGTCCGCCGGGGCCGGGCACGCCCATGTCCCAGTAGTTGTCGCGGCCGTCGCGCGCCTGGATGCGGTCGGACGGGATGCCGGCGACCTTCTGCCACAGGCCGGCCGCCTCCGAGTCGTTCTCGTAGACGGTCACCCAGATGCGGTCCGGGTCGAAGCCGAAGCCGCCGTCGTCCTGGGACTTGGTGATCAGCTCCCAGGCGTTGGCGATGGCGCCTTCCTTGAAGTAGTCGCCGAAGGAGAAGTTCCCGGCCATCTGGAAAAACGTGTTGTGCCGCGTGGTCTTGCCGACCTCGTCGATGTCGCCGGTGCGCACGCACTTCTGGATGCTGGTCGCGCGGGGGTACGGCGGCGGCACCTCGCCCAGGAAGTACGGCTTGAACTGGACCATGCCGGCGTTGACGAACAGCAGCGTCGGGTCGTCCAGGATCAGCGACGCGCTGGGCACCGGGGTGTGGTCCTTGGCCTGGAAGTGCGCCAGGAACCGCTTGTTGATCTCGTGTGTTTCCACTGGTCAGTCCTCGTGGGAAAGCGGCGGGCGCCGCGTGGTGTCGGGGGCGGCGTCGGCGGAGAGCACGGCGGCAGGGCCGCGTCAGCCCTCCGCCCGGCGAGCTCGCGCCGGGCGCCGGGCCGCGTGACGGCCCGCGGGGGGACGCGGGGCGCTCACCCCGGACCGGTCCTCCACCATGTCGCGCAGCTCCTGTTCCCGCTCGCTCATCCCGGCGCGCACGTCCGCGCCGAACGATCCGATGGCGCCAGCCAGCTCGGACACGGCGTCACCCAGGTTCGAGGCTAACCCCGCCGGCGACGCTTGACGAGCGGTTTGACCTGCCTTGCGGGTCAGTGCGACGCCGGTCACCACACCGACGCCGAGCCAGAACAGGCGCTTCACTTGCGGCCCCGCTTCCGGCTGTGCTTGCCCTCGGGGAGCTCCTTGGCCTTGCGCCGGGACCGGATCGCCTTGCTCAGGCCGTAGGACAGCGCGGCGGTCTTCACCAGCGGGCCGCCGAGGGTCGCGGTGAACACCGACGACAGCGCGGACACGTTGCCGCTCACGGCCTGGGCGTTCGCGGTGATCCCGTCGACGCGCTCGAGCTGGGTGTTGACGTGCGTGATCGTCTCGTTGGCGCCGAGCAGGATCGGGTCCGAGTTCTCGTGCGCCTTGCGGATGGCGATCGTCGCCTCGTCGAGCGTGCGACCGAGCTTGATCAACGGGATCGCCAGCAGCAGCACCAGCAGGACGAACGCTCCTGCGGCGATCAACGCGGCGATCTGCCCTGCCGACACGGGCCCTCCTCGGGTTCTAGCGGCGTGAATGCCGGTCAGGTTACCGTGCGTCGCCGTCAGTGGCCGGACGGCCCCTCCGGGCCCTTCGCCACGCCGAAGTAGAGCGTCGCCATGTCCTCGTCGCCGTGCCCGGCCTCGATCGCGGCGTCCAGATGCGCCAGCGCGGCGCGGGTTCCGGCGAGATCGACTTCCCCGCCCGCGGCCTCCAGGACCAGGCGCGCGTCCTTGGCCGCGTGCCGGGCGGCGAACGCCAGCGGGTACTCGCCGTCGATCATCGCGCCGCCCTTGAGGTGGGCGTAGGGGACGTCCAGCGCGCCGCCGGTGATGGCCTCCAGGAACAGCCGCGGGTCGACCCCGAGGGCCTGGGCGAGCCGGATGCTCTCGGCGGTGCCGTTGGTCAGCGCCAGCACCCACGCGTTCGCGGCGAGCTTGAGCCTGCTGGCCGCGCCGGTCTCGCCGACCCACAGCGTGCGGCCGCCGACGGCGTCGAACACCGGCGCGCACCGGTCGCGGAGTTCGCCGGGGCCGGAGGCGAGCACGACGAGCTTGCCGTCCTCGGCCGGTTTGCGGGTGCCGAGCACGGGGGCGTCGACGAACGGGACGGCCTTCTCGCGGGCGAGCGCGGCGAGCCGCTCGGTCCAGTCGAGGCCGACGGTGCTCATCTGCAGCCAGACCGCCCCGGCCGGCTCGATGCTCTCGACGACCTCGTGCACGGTGGCGCCGTCGCTGAGCATGGTGAGGACGAAGTCCGCGCCGTCGACGGCCTCCCGCGGCGTGTCCGTGACGGTGCAGCCGCGGTCGGCCAGCGGCGCGGCCTTGGCGCGGGTGCGGTTCCAGGCGCGGACGCCGAAGCCCGCGGCGGCGAGGTTGGCGGCCATCGGCAGGCCCATGATCCCGGTGCCAAGCACGGCGACAGTCGTTTCGGGCATGGCACCGATCATGGCACCGCGAGCGGTCAGCCGCCGCGCACCGACCGCCGCAGCCGGGGGACGCGCTCGGACAGCGTGCGCTCGGCGCCGCGCTGGGTCGGGTGGTAGTAGTCGACGCCCACCACCTCGTCCGGCGGGTACTGCTGGGCGACCACGCCTTCGGGCACGTCGTGCGGGTAGCGGTAGCCCTGGGCGTTGCCGAGCTTGGCCGCGCCCGCGTAGTGCCCGTCGCGCAGGTGCGGCGGCACGGTGCCCAGGCGGCCGGCGCGCACGTCGGCCAGCGCGGCGTCGATGCCCGTGACGACCGCGTTGGACTTGGGCGCGGTGGCGAGGTGGATGGTGGCCTGCGCCAGTGCCAGCCTGCCCTCGGGCATGCCGATGAACTGGACGGCGTGCGCGGCGGCGACGGCGGTCTGCAACGCCGTCGGGTCGGCCATGCCGATGTCCTCGCTGGCGTGCACGACCAGGCGGCGGGCGAGGAACCGCGGGTCCTCCCCCGCCTCGATCATGCGGGCCAGGTAGTGCAGCGCGGCGTCCACGTCGGAGCCGCGGATGGACTTGATGAACGCGCTGATGACGTCGTAGTGCTGGTCGCCGTCGCGGTCGTAGCGCACCGCCGCCTTGTCCACGGTGGACTCGACGATCGGCAGGTCGATGGTCTTGTGCTCGGTGGCCGACGCGGCGTCCGCGGCGGCTTCGAGCGCGGTGAGTGCGCGGCGGGCGTCGCCGGAGGCCAGGCGGACGAGGTGGTCCTCGGCTTCAGGCGTGAGTTCCAGTTCGCCGTCCAGGCCGCGCTCGTCGGTCATCGCACGGCGGATCAGCAGCCGCACGTCGTCGTCGGTGAGGGGCTTGAGCTGCAGCACGAGCGAGCGGGACAGCAGCGGCGAGACGACGGAGAACGACGGGTTCTCGGTGGTGGCGGCGACGAGGAGGACGGTGCGGTCCTCCACCGCGCCGAGCAGCGCGTCCTGCTGGGTCTTGGAGAAGCGGTGGACCTCGTCGATGAACAGGACCGTGTTCTCCGCGTTGTACTGGCGGCGGCGACGGGCTTCCTCGATGACGCCACGGACTTCCTTGACCCCGGCGGAGAGCGCGGACAGGGCGACGAAGCGGCGGCCGGTGGCGGTGGAGACGAGGTTGGCGAGGGTGGTCTTGCCGGTGCCGGGCGGACCGTAGAGGAGCACCGAGGCCGGGGCGGCGCCCTCGACGAGGCGGCGCAGCGGGGCGCCCTCGCCGAGCAGGTGCTGCTGGCCGACCACCTCGTCGAGCGAGCGCGGCCGCATCCGGACCGCGAGGGGCGAACCCGGCGGGACCGGGGCCGTCTGGGGCTGCGTCACGCGCTCCGGCGGCGGCTCCAGGTCCGGGTTCACCGTGAAGAGTTCGTCCTGCACGCCTCCACCGTAATGCGGGGCTCCGACAGAACCGTCAGCGCTCCACGGGCCGCGGCGCGAGCTCCGGTTCAAGTGGCTCGGTGCGGCGGGCGCGCCACGATTCCAGCGCCGACCGGGCGACGATGGCGGCGGCGTAGGGCAGCAGGTCCCGGCCGCGGCGCCACAGCCACGGGATGCCCTTCACGACGAGCCAGCCGACGTGGTCGACGGTGCGTGGTGTGACGCCGCCGGAGCAGACGAGGCTCACCGGTGCGGGGACGGCGATCCCGGCGTCGGCGACCAGTTCGGTCACGCCGCGGGCGAGGAGGCGGTGCCCCAGCTCGGAGGGGTGCAGGCGGTCGACGCTCCAGGCGGCCAGGTCGTAGGCGCCGGGCAGCGAGCCGAGGTCGAGGCAGGCGACCCCGTGCCGGCGGGCGATGATTTCGATGACGTCGTTGAGCTCGGCGATGCGGGCGGTGAGGGCGCGGCGGAGCGGGCCGGGCAGCCGGAAGACGCGGCTGTGGTCGTGGAAGAGCATGGTGACGACCGTGGCGCCGACGGCTTGGAGGGCGGTGACGACGTGTTCGAGGTCGCGGGCCATGCCGAGGGAGTCGAAGTCCGAGCGGAGGGTGTCGTTCATGCCGACGATCACGACCGCGACGTCCGGCTGGTGACGTAGCGCGGCCGGCAACTGGTCGGTGCGCACGCAACGCATCCGGGCGCCGGTGAACGCGGTGTTCAGGTACCCGGTGGGCGGGATGCCCAGCGCCTCGGCGACGAACGGGCCGACGCCGCGCCAGGAGCCGCCGGGCACGGGGTCGCCGAGCCCCACGGCGGTCGAGTCGCCGAGCACGGCCAGGCGAACGGCACGGCGGGGAAGCGGATCGGGGGTCTGGGTGAATTCTTCACGCACCGCAGTCACGTCTGAAGACCATCAGGCACGGACCCGCCCACCACGTGAGCGCCGGGTAACACGGTCCGGACGGATCAGCGAACGTCTGGGTTTCGCGGGGTTGGGTGGGTGCCGGGGTGGGTTTGTGCGGGCGTGGGTGGGCCGGTCGCTTGGGTGCGAGTGGGCCGGTGGGCGGGTCGCTTGGGTGCGCGAGGGCCGGTGGGCCGGTCGCTTGGATGCGCGAGGGCCGGTGGGCCGGTCGCACGGATGCGAGTGCGCCGGTCACTCCGGTGCTACGGGCCCAGTCGTGCTGGCACGAAAGGACCAGTCGCGCCGGCACGAGAGGTCCACTCGCGCGCACACGAAACGGCCAGTCGCGGCCGCACGAGTGGACCAATCGCGAGCGCACGAAAGCGCCAGTCGCGCGCACGAGAGAGCCAGTCTGGGGCCACACGAGAGGACCAGTCACGGCCGCGCGAAGGCCAGTCGCGTGCACGAGAGGGCCAGCCGGGGCCGCACACAAAACCACCACTCGCGCGCGAGGCGCACCGCGGCGAACCACAAAGCCGCTCCGCGCCCCGCAGCCGCCCGGGACCACGAACGCTCACCGGCCGCCCGGACCCCCGAACACCCAGCAGCCACTCCGGACACCCAGCAGCCATTCCGAACGCCCGGCAACCGCCCAGGCCCCAAACGCCCGGCAACCGCCCAGGCCGCCGAACGCCCCGCAACCGCCCAGGCCCCCGAGCGCCCGCGACCGACCGAACCTCGAACACCCAGCAGCGGCCCGGCGCCCCGAAAAACTCAGCGGAACGCCGGATAAAGCGGCAGCTCCAGCCCAGGCCCGAACCGCGCGTCGAGGGCCTTCGCGACCTCCCGCGCATGCGCGGCGACCTCGTCCCTGCCGCCGCGCTCGGCGTACGTTCCCAGGTCCCTCCACCAGCTCACCAGCGCCGCGACGCGGTTGGGGCGCACTTCGGCGCCCGC
Source organism: Amycolatopsis sp. ATCC 39116 (assembly GCF_000231075.2). Classification (NCBI taxonomy): domain Bacteria; kingdom Bacillati; phylum Actinomycetota; class Actinomycetes; order Pseudonocardiales; family Pseudonocardiaceae; genus Amycolatopsis; species Amycolatopsis sp. ATCC 39116. The sequence continues at coordinate 8,128 of NZ_AFWY03000053.1, forward strand.
GCCGCCCAGGTCGGCCCACGTCGTGACCCACACCAGCAGCATCTGGTGGTCCAGCAGGTGCGCCGACAGCACCTCGTTGTCGCCGAGGGCCGGCCACACCCCCGAGACCTCGGCCTTCCACGCGGCGATCATCGCCTCGCTCATGCCGCTCGGCAGGGCCCGCGCGTCCTCGCACGTGGCGAACGGGACACGCAGGTGCGCGGCGTCCACCAGCGCGTTGCGGACCAGGCCGCGCTCGAAGTCCAGGAAGTGCACGCCGCCGCTGGTCACCAGGTTGTTGTCCGGGCTCAGGTCCACCGGGCTGAACGCGCGGTACGGCGACGACGCCGACGCCTCGCACACGTTCTCGGCATACGCCCGCACGTCGTCCGGCGTCGTGACGCCGACCGCTTCCGCCAGCAGCGTCGGCAGGCGCGCGCAGGCCACCGCGGGCGTGGTGTCCTCGTCCGGCACGAACCCGCCCAGCCGGCGCAGCAGCGCCTCGAAGTCGGCCTCCCGGCCGGCGGTCGTCGCGTGCAGGCGGCCCAGCGAACGCGCCCAGGACAGCAGCGCGCGCTCGGCCAGCCGCGCGTCCTGCCCGCGCAGCTTATCCCACAGGGTGGGCGCGCGGCCCAGGTCGTCGATCACGATGACGCGCAGCGGGCCGTCGTGGGCGAGCAGCTCCGGGCACATCCGGTCCTCCGCCGGCAGCGCGGTGAACAGCTGGTAGCTGACCGCCTCCTGCGCGAACGGGTCGGCGGCGCCGCGTGGGGGCGCGTCCGGGTAGTGCTTGATCACGAGCGTGCGGGGCAGCCCGAACGGGGACGCGGCGATGCGGGCGCGGACCACCGTCGCCGGTCCGCTGCCGGGCAGGGCTTCCGGCTCCACGAGCCCGATGGCGCTGCCGAAGCGCCGCGTCAGCACGGTTTCGGCCGCCTGGACGGCGGCGTCCACGGCCTGCGTTCCGCTTGCCGGAACGGCCGCGACTGCCGGGTCCTGGTCGTCCTCCGTGCCTGGGGAAGTGTCCACCGTCATCGCCTTCGACCCTACTAGCGGGCGAACGTCGCTCACCACAACGATTTTTCCACTTCCGGCAACGGCCGCACGGTGACGGAAGCGCCTCTGCGCCGCCGCAGCAACAAAACCACGGCCGCGGCCGCCACGATCCCGACGAGGTTCACGGCCAGCTGGCCGAACGACAACGCCGCCTTCGACCACTCCCCCACGACCGCCGCGACCACCGCGTATCCGGCCGCGGGAACGGTCGTGACCGAGATGAACACGCCGACCAGCGCGGCCGATTTCGCTGACGTCATCGACAGCATCCCGGCCGCGCCGGCGAGCAGCGCGACGATCAGCGAGTACCACCCGACCTCGTACACGAAGTCCACCTCGTGCGACTCGCGGAACGCGCTGACGTCGAGCAGCCCCACGAACCAGGTCAGCACCGTGACCCCGGCGGTTACCAGCATCGCGAGCGGGAACCCGAGCGCCAGCGCCATCGTCGCGCGGCGGACCAGGTCCCAGCGCCGCAGCACCAGCCCGACCGCGATCGCGGCGAGCGGGCCGAACTCCGGACCCACCACCATCGCGCCGACGATGGTGACGGGTGAATCGGTCACGATGCCGACCGACGCCAGCAGGCACGCGATCGTCAGGAACGTCAGGAACGTGGCGTTGAGCCGCGACTCCTCACCGGTGCGGTTCAGCAGCTCCTGCCAGACGACCGCGTCCGCGCCCTCGCCCGGCGCGCTTTCCTCGGCCCGGTCGGCCGAATCGGACAGCGCCGTGTCGAGTGCTTCCAGCGTGATCGCGCCGCTGTGGTCCAGCCCCAGCTCGCACAGGGCTTCGAGCACCTCGTCGGCGGCCTCGCGGGCCACGTCGGCCTCGATGAGGTCGCCGGCCGGGGACACGGCGGCCCCCGTGTGCACGATCAGGTGCGCCGTGCCCGGCCGGTCCCGCAGCACCGCCAGCGCGCGTTCGGTGTCCTCCGGCGGGCTGACGACCCGCAGGTGCAGCACCGCGGTCAGCCCTTGGGCGCCGGGGGCTTCGCGTCCACGCCCGCCTCGCGACGCTGCTGGGCCGTGATCGGGGCCGGGGCGCCGGTCAGCGGGTCGTAGCCGCCGCCGGTCTTCGGGAACGCGATGACGTCCCGCAGCGACTCGGCCTTGGCCAGCAGCATCACGATGCGGTCCCAGCCGAACGCGATGCCGCCGTGCGGCGGTGCGCCGAAGGAGAACGCGTCGAGCAGGAAGCCGAACTTCTCCTGCGCCTCGGCCTCGGACAGGCCCATCACCTCGAAGACGCGCTTCTGCACGTCGGCGCGGTGGATACGGATCGAGCCGCCGCCGATCTCGTTGCCGTTGCAGACCAGGTCGTAGGCGTAGGCCAGCGCGTTGCCCGGGTCGGACTCGAACTTGTCGATCCACTCCGGGGTCGGCGAGGTGAAGGCGTGGTGCACCGCGGTCCACTTGCCCGAGCCGACGGCGACGTCGTCGGTCTCGTCGGCCGCCTCGAACAGCGGGGCGTCGACCACCCACACGAAGGACCACTCGTCCTCGTCGATCAGGCCGAGCCGGTGCCCGATCTCCACGCGGGCCGCGCCGAGCAGGGCACGGGCCTCGCGCGGCTTGTTGGCGGCGAAGAAGACGCAGTCGCCGGGCTTGGCGCCGACCGCCTCGGCCAGGCCTTCGCGCTCCTTTTCGGAGATGTTCTTGGCGACCGGGCCGGACAGCGTGCCGTCCTCGCCGATGAGCACGTAGGCCAGGCCCTTCGCGCCGCGCTGCTTGGCCCACTCCTGCCACGCGTCGAGTTGGCGGCGCGGCTGGTCGCCACCGCCGGGCATGACGACCGCGCCGACGTAGGGCGCCTGGAAGACGCGGAACGGGGTGTCGGCGAAGTACTCGGTCAGGTCGGTCAGCTCGAGCCCGAAGCGCAGGTCCGGCTTGTCGGTGCCGTACTTGGCCATCGCGTCGGCGTAGGTCATCCGCGCGATCGGGCGCGGGATCTCGTGGCCGATCAGCTTCCACAGCGCCGACACGACGGCCTCGCCGACGGCGATCACGTCGTCCTGGTCGACGAAGCTCATCTCGATGTCGAGCTGGGTGAATTCCGGCTGCCGGTCGGCGCGGAAGTCCTCGTCCCGGTAGCAGCGGGCGATCTGGTAGTACCGCTCCAGGCCGCCGACCATGAGCAGCTGCTTGAACAGCTGCGGCGACTGCGGCAGCGCGTACCAGGAGCCCGGGCGCAGGCGGGCCGGCACCAGGAAGTCGCGGGCGCCCTCCGGGGTGGAGCGCGTCATCGTCGGGGTCTCGACCTCGACGAAGCCCTGGCCGTGCAGCACCTCGCGCGCGGCGCGGCTGACCTCGCTGCGCAGGCGGATGGCGCGGGCCGGGCCGTTGCGGCGCAGGTCGAGGTAGCGGTACTTGAGCCGCACCTCCTCGCCGACGTCGACGCGGTCGTCGATCGGGAACGGCAGCACGGCGGCCTCGGACAGCACTTCCAGCTCCGTGGCCAGCACCTCGATGGCGCCGGTCGGGATCTCCGCGTTCTCGTTGCCCGCCGGCCGCCGCGAGACCTCGCCGGTGACCTTGACGCAGAACTCGGAGCGCAGCTGGTGGGCGCGCTCGGCCATCTCGCCCTCGCGGAACACCACCTGGGCGACCCCACTGGCGTCCCGCAGATCGATGAAGATCACCCCGCCGTGATCGCGCCGCCGGGCGACCCACCCGGTGAGCGTGACGATCTGGCCGGCGTGCTCGGCACGCAGGGTGCCGGCGTCGTGGGTGCGAAGCACTGCGGTTGTTCTCCTTGCGAGGCGTTCGGCTCGTGCGTCAGCAGGGGTTTTGCTGCCCGTATGAGGCTAACGAACGCCCCGGCGGAGGAGTCCACCAGGCTTTCCTTACAGCAGGCTCAGCTGCTCGCCCCGCTCCGGGCGCTCCGGCTCGCGCTGCGCGGGCAGGCGGTGGGACTCGTCGCGGCGGTTCAGGCCGTGGCGGCGCAGCAACGGCGCGACCCGCGCGGACAGCGCCCGGCGGTACGCGGGCATCGCGTAGCTGCCGCGGCCGTAGATCTCGCGGTAGCGCTCGACCAGGTCCGGCCGGTGGGCGCCGAGCCAGCGGGCGAACCACTCCCGCGCGCCGGGTCGCAGGTGCAGGGCGAGCACGGTGGCGCGGGTGGCACCGGCGGCGGCGATCTCGGCGAACAGCGGGTCCAGCGCCTCCTCGCTGTCGGTGAGGCCGGGCAGCACCGGGGCGACCAGCACCTGGCAGGGCAGGCCGGCGTCGGTGATGCGGCGGACCAGGTCCAGCCGGGCGCGCGGGCTGGGGGTGCCGGGTTCGAGGCTGCGTTGCAGGTCGCGGTCGAGCAGCGCGATCGACACCGCCATGCCCACGTCCACCTCCCGCGAGGCGGCGGTGAGCAGGGGCAGGTCCCGGGTGAGGACGGTGCCCTTGGTGAGGATCGAAAACGGCGTGCCGGAGCCGGTGAGCGCGCGGATGATGCCGGGCATCAGCCGGTAGCGGCCCTCGGCCCGCTGGTAGGGGTCGGTGTTGGTGCCCATGGCGACGTGCTCGCGCTGCCAGCTGGGGCGGCGCAGCTGGGCGGCGAGGACCTCGGGGGCGTTCACCTTCACCACGACCTGGGTGTCGAAGTCGCGGCCGGCGTCGAAGTCGAGGTAGGTGTGCGTGTTGCGGGCGAAGCAGTTGTGGCTGACGACCCCGGCCGCGATGAAGTCGCCGGTGCCGGTGGTGATGTCGAACAGGGTCTCGTCGCGGCCGAGCGGTTCGATCGCGACGACGTCCAGCGCCGCGTCCGGTTCGACGAGGTCACCGGCGGGGCCGAGCAGGGTGTCGCCCGGCGACAGGTGCGGCCGGTCGTCGCCGGTGACGTGCTGCCAGCCCTTCTCGGTGAGGAAGCGGTGGTCGCCGCTGGCGACGAGGGTCGTCCCGTTCCGCAGCGTCAGCCGGTGGGCCGGCTTCACGGTGGTCCAGTGCGCGAGCACGGTCGTGGGCACGAGGCGCCGGGCCGTGCCGTGGAGCGCCGTGCCGAGGATCCGGTCGCCGACGCGGAGGTCGGCGATTGGCTTCGCGCTCCCGTCGGCCATCCGGATCGGCGTGTCCCCGGCGAGGCAGTAGGTGCAGGCGTGGCTGCAGCCGCGGTAGGGGTTGACGGTCCAGCCGAACGGGACCATCGACTCGCCCGGCACCTTGTTGAGCACCGAGCGGGCGCGGACCTCGTGGAACGTGACGCCCTGGAACTCGGGCGGCGCGACCGTCCGGACCAGGCCGTCCAGGCCGAGCAGAGCCGGCTGCGGGTCACGGCCGGCGCGTTGGTTCTCCCACCTCACTCCGCAAGTCGAACACGCGTTCGAAGCGCTGTCAACACCACGAGGCGAGGAGGTCGGCCAGCTCACGTGGGCGGCTGAGCGCGTTCAGGTGCCCGCCGGGGACCTCGTCCAGCTCCAGGCCCAGCCGCTCGCGCACCACCCGGCGCTGGAACTCCAGTGGGAAGAACCGGTCGTCGCGCCCCTGGACGAACCGGGTCGGCACGTCCGGCCACTTCTCCAGCGGCCACGGCGTGGTGAACGGCTTGTCCGACTGCTGCGGCTCGCCCCGCCGGAGGGCTTCGGCCTTCACTTCGGGCGGGAGGTCGTGCAGGAAGTCCCGCTCGGTGTCCATCCCCTCCGGATGGGCCTCGTGGTAGCCGGTGTTGGACCACCACTCGCCGCCGGTCTCGCCCGGCGCCGGGACCATCGCGTTGACCAGCACCAGGAGCGACACCGGCACGCGCGCGCAGACGAGCGGGGCGGTGAAGCCGCCCATCGACTGGGCGACCAGCACGACGTCCTCGCGGTCGCCGATGGCCTGGACGACCAGGTCGGTGTACTCGGCCAGTCCGGCGGAGTCGTCCTCGGCCGGGAGGTCGACGGCGATCGCCTCGTGGCCGCGCCGGGTCAGCTCCGGCACGAGCCGGTGCCAGTACCACGCTTCCCCGCCCGCGCCGGGGACGAGCACGAAGGTCGCCATGTCACCGCCCCCGCCGCGCGAAGTCCTCGGCGGTCCGGCCGCCGGGGAACCGCTCCTGGAAGTCGAAGGTGCCCGCCCACGACGGCCGGACGGCGATGCGCGCCATCCGCAGGCCGGGCCGGTCGACCTCGGCGACGGAGGCGGCGGCTTGCTCTGGCCCGTAGTACCGGCGCTGGGCGGCGGCGTATTCCGGGAGCACGCCGTCAACCTCGGTGACCACGGCGTTGCCGCGCAGGAGCAGCACCTCCGGCGGCGGGCCTGCCCGGTCGATCGTGACCGCGACAGCGGGATTTGCTCGCAGCGCGGGGAGCTTGGCGGTGCCGGCGAACGTCGCCATCACCAGCTCGTCGCCGGTCCAGTGGAACAGCATCGGCAGCACGCGGGGCGTGCCGTCCGGCGCGACGTAGCCGAGGCGGGCGAGCTCGGTCGAGGCGAGCATCCGCTGGGCGAGGTCGGTGTCGAGAAGTCTGAGGTCTCCCTGCGGGAGAGTGGTCGTCGTCATGCTCCTAATCTAGGAGTGACTGGTCTCACTACACAAGTAGGAGCTACTCTTTTTCTCGTGCGGAGTTACGACGACCCCTGCGGGGTGGCCAGGGCGCTGGACGCGGTGGGCGAGCGGTGGGCGCTGCTCGTGGTGCGCGAGCTGCTGCTGGGGCCGAAGCGGTTCCGCGACCTGAGCCGGTCGTTGCCGGGGATGAGCCAGAACGTGCTGTCGCAGCGGCTGCGGGAACTGGAGGCGGCCGGGGTGGTGTGGCGGCGTCGGCTCGGGCCGCCCGCCAGCACCAGCGTGTACGAGCTCACCGAGCACGGCGCCGAGCTGGAGGCGGTCGTGCTGGCGCTGGCGCGGTGGGGCAGCCGCCGCCCGGTGCCGTCGGCCGGGGAGCTGAGCGTGGACGCGCTGATCCTGGCGCTGCGGACGACCTTCTCGGCGGACCGGGCGGGCGACCTGTCCGTCCGGGTGGCGCTGCGCCTGGGCGACGACGCGTTCCTGGCCAGGGTCGATTCCGGCGAGTTCTCGATCGAGCGGGGCTCGGGCGAGGTGGATGCGACGCTGAAGACCGACGCGAGCACGTTGCGGTCGCTGGTGTTCCTCGGCGCTTGTCTGGATGAGGCCGCGGTGACCGGCGATCGAGCGGTGGTCGAGCGGTTCCTCCGGTGCTTCCCGCGCCCGAGCACCTGACGACCGCCGGTGGAGCGGGTCAATACGCGGTCGATGCGAAGCTGGAGACCGACGCGAGCACGCTGCAGTCGCTGGTGTTCCTCGGCGCCCGCCTGGATGAGGCCGCAGTGACCGGCGATCGAGCGGTGGTCGAGCGGTTCCTCCGGTGCTTCCCGCGCCCGAGCACCTGACGACCGCTCGCGGCTCGGTTCCGCGCGCACGGCCGATGCGACGCTGGAGACGTTGCGGTCGCTGGTGTCCCCCGGCGCCCGCCTGGACGACACCGCGGTGACCGCCGACGGGGCTTGACCACCGCCGGCGGCGCGGCTCAGCGCGCGGTCGAGCAGCCGCCGGCCGAGGCGGGCGCGTTGCGGTCGCTGGTGTTCCTCGTGAACGACGCCGCAGCGACCGGCGACCGGGCGACGACCGCCGGTGGCGCGACTCAGCGCGCGCGGCCGAGCAGCCGCTGGCCGACGCTGGCCCGTTGCGGTCGCTGGTGTTCCTCGGCGCCCGCCTGGACGACGCGGCGGTGGCCGAGCGGCTTCCCGCGCCCGAGCGGCTGACGATCGCGCGTGGCCCGGCTCAGCGCCGTCGGCGCGGCTCAGCGCGCGCGGTCGAGCAGCTCGTGCAGCAGGCCGACCACCTCCGACGGCGTGAAGTCCATCGTGGTCTCCCCGACGCTGACCTCGAAGGAGCACCGCCGGGGGTCCGGCGCCGAGCGCACCCGCAGGAACAACTGCACGCCCTTCTCGGCGATCAGCTCCTCCGCCGCGCGCTCGACCGCGGCCTTCGGCGCCGGGAGGTGGACGTGGAACATCCCGGCCTGCGGCGGGTCCGGGTGCGCGTACGCCACGCCGTCCTGGTTGATCGCCGCCGCCAGGGACCGCGCGTGGGCGTGGAACTCCGGCATCCGCGGCAGCACCGAGTCCAGCCCGTCCAGCGCCGCGAGCGCCAGCGGCCACGCGTCGGCGATCGCGCCACCGAGCCGGCGGCGCCAGACCGCCACCTCCGACACCAGTGCCTCGTCGCCGGCGAGCACCGCTCCCCGCACGCCTTGCAGTCCTTTGTAGAGCGACACGTACACGCTGTCGAACAGGCCGGCGATCTCGGCGAAATCCTTGCCGTAGAACGGTTGCGACTCCCACAGCCGAGCGCCGTCCAGGTGCGCCGCCGCGCCGCGGGAGCGCGCGAGCCCGGTCTGCGCGACCAGCTCGTCCCACGACGGTAGCAACCCGCCGAGGTCCCGCTGCGGCAGCTCCCACACCACGGCCGCGAGCGGCTCCCCCACCGCCTCCAGGTCCGCCGGCGTCATCAGCTCGTTGCGGTCCCCCACCGGCCGGAACCGCAGCCCGTGCACCGCCGCGTACCCCTTGTCCTCCCAGTTGTCCAGATGCGTGTACGGGTGCGCGGCGAACGTCCGCCGCCCGGACCGGTCCGCGTGCACCCGCAGCGCCGCCTGCTGCGCCATCGTCCCGCTCGGGAAGAACAACGCCGCCGGCTTGCCCAGCAGCGACGCGATCCGCGCCTCCAGTGCCGCCACCGGCTCCGCGGGCGACAGGTCCTCCCCCGCCAGCGCCAGCATCCGTTCGAGCACCGCCCGTGGCCGCCGCCGCACCGGGCCGTGCGAGGCGAGCGTCCGCCGGATCTTCGAGTCGTCCACGAGCGCGATCATCGCAGCCACCACCGACAGTTTTCCGGCCTTCCACTCAGTGAAAGACCCACTGGCGCGGCCCGAACAGCCCAGGAGGATGGCGGAAAACCTCGCGCATCAGGAGTGACAGTGAGCTTTCTCGACGACGAGAAGTGGACCGGACGCGTCTTCACCGGCAGCTGGGAGCGCGCGGCGGGCGGCGACGCGGCCGTCATCGAGCCCGCGACCGGCGACGAACTGGGGCGCGTCGGCATCGCCTCGCCCCAGGACCTGGCGGCCTCCGCGGCCAAGGCGGCCGAGGCGCAGCGCGCCTGGGCGGCGACCTCCTTCCAAGAACGCGCCGCGGTCCTGCGCCGCGCCGGCGACCTGTGGCAGCAGCACGCCGCCGAGCTGAAGGACTGGCTGATCCGCGAGTCGGGCAGCATCCCCGGCAAGGCCGACTTCGAACTGCACGTCGCCGCGCAGGAGTGCTACGAGGCCGCCGCGCTGCCCTCCCACCCGACGGGTGAGGTCCTGCCGAGCGAGGCGCCGCGGCTGAGCATGGCCCGCCGCGTGCCCGCCGGCGTGGTCGGCGTGATCGCGCCGTTCAACGCGCCGCTGATCCTGTCGATCCGCTCGGTCGCGCCGGCGCTGGCGCTGGGCAACAGCGTCGTGCTCAAGCCGGACCCCCGCACCGCGGTCTGCGGTGGCGTGGCGCTGGCCAGGGTCTTCGAGGAGGCCGGGCTGCCCGCCGGGGTCCTGCACGTGCTGCCGGGCGGCCCGGACGTCGGCGCCGCGCTGGTCGAGGACAAGCACGTCCGCGTCATCTCGTTCACCGGATCGACCGCCGCGGGCCGCGCGGTCGGCGAGTCCGCGGGCCGCCACCTCAAGCGCGCCCACCTGGAACTGGGCGGCAACTCGGCGCTGATCGTGCTCGACGACGCCGACCTGGAGCAGGCGATGAGCGCCGCCGCGTGGGGCTCGTTCTTCCACCAGGGCCAGATCTGCATGACCACCGGGCGGCACCTGGTGCACGCCTCACTCTACGACGAATACGTGGACCGCCTGGCGGACAAGGCCAGCCACCTGCCGGTGGGCAACCCGTTCACCGAGCAGGTCGCGCTCGGCCCGATCATCGACGCCAAGCAGCGCGACAAGATCCACGGCCTGGTGACGTCCAGTGTGGACGCCGGCGCGAAGGTCGCCGCGGGCGGCACCTACGAGGACCTCTTCTACCGCGCCACCGTGCTCGCCGGCGCGGGCCCCTCGGTGCCCGCCTACGACCAGGAGGTGTTCGGCCCGGTCGCCCCGGTCGCGAAGTTCACCAGCCTGGACGAGGCCGCGAAGCTCGCGTCGGAGAGCGAGTACGGGCTGTCGCTGGGCATCATCACCGCGGACGTGGCGAAGGGACTGGCGCTGGCCGACCGCATCCCGACCGGCATCGCGCACATCAACGACCAGACGGTCAACGACGAGGCGCTGGCCCCGTTCGGCGGCGTGTTCGACTCCGGCACCGGCTCCCGCTTCGGCGGGCCGGCCGCGAACATCGAGGCGTTCACCGAGACCCGCTGGGTCACGATGCGCGGCGACGTCGCCGGCTACCCGTTCTGACGCGCGGCGGGGGCGCCGACGGCGCCCCCGCTCAGCCGACGATCCCGTCCACGAAGCACCAGCGCCAGTTCTCGCCGGGCTCGTAGCTGCGGATCACCGGGTGACGCGTGTCGTGGAAGTGCTGCGTGGCGTGCTTGCGCGGCGACGAGTCGCAGCAGCCGACGTGCCCGCACTCCAGGCACAGCCGCAGGTGCACCCACGACGAGCCCTCGCGCAGGCAGTCGACGCAGCCCTCGGCGTCGGTCTCCGGCACGCGTGCCTTCTCCAGGTGCTCGCAGGTGCCCGCCGTGGCCTCGGGGGTCTCCAGCTCACGTTCCATGCCCGGCTCCTCCTCGGGTCGCTCCAGCAGCGACTCCTCGATGTCCAGTCCGTCCATCACCCGCCGGAGCACCTCGTCGTCGGCGGTGCCCCGGTCCCGCGCGGTGAGCAGGACGTCCCGCTCGGCCGCGAGCATCTCGGCGCGCAGCCGACGGTACGCGTCGCTGGGGGTCTCCTCCAGCGCGCTGAGCCTGCCGAGGTTCTCCCACGCCGAGTCCGACCGGTAGGACTGCTTGTCCCGCAACCGGTCGATGACCTCGGGCGGGTCGGCCGGGCGGCGGATCTCCTCGAGCCGGGCCAGGCCCGCGGACGTCATGTCGTGCAGCAGCGCGGCTTCCTGCAGCGCGTCCTCCGCCGGGTTGGGCGGCGGCAGGCGCAGGCGGCGCACCAGGCCGGGCAGGGTCATGCCGTGCAGCAGCAGCGTTCCGGCCACGACGACGAACGCCGCCAGCACCAGCACCGCGCGCTGCGGCGTGTCGTCCGGGAGCACGAACGCGGCGGCGAGCGTGACCACGCCGCGCATCCCGGCCCACGAGATCACCGCGAAGTACGACCACGGCGTGCGTTCGCCCGGCCGCATCCGCGCCACGAACCCGTACCCGAACACCCACACGATCCGGGCCAGGATGGTCGCGGCCAGCACCCCGGCGCAGATCAGCGTGAGCTCCCACGCGGAGAGCCGGGAGTCGCCGACCTCCTCGACGATGCGCCGCACCTGCAGCCCGATCAGCAGGAAGACCACGTTCTCCAGCAGGAACTGGACGGTGCGCCAGTTCAGCCTGCTGGCCAGCCGGGACGGCCCGGACAGCAGCTTCGGCGTCTGGTGCCCCATGATCAGCCCGGCCACGACGACCGCGACCACCCCGGAGCCGTGGATGGCCTCGGCGGGCAGGTAGGCCAGGAACGGGATGACCAGTGACCACGCGGTGTCCATCACCGGGTCGGTCAGGCGGCGGCGCAGCAGGCTCGCGGCCCACCCGATCAGCGCGCCGACCGCGACGCCCCCGCCAGCGGCGAGCAGGAAGTCGCCGCCGACCTCCCAGATGCTGACCGCGCCGGCGATCGCGGCGATGGCCGTGCGCAGCGACACGAGCGCGGCCGCGTCGTTGAGCAGGCTTTCGCCCTCCAGGATCCGCACGATGCGGCGCGGCATGCCGACCCGGCGGGCGACCGCGGTGGCGGCGACCGCGTCCGGCGGCGCGACGACCGCGCCGAGCGCGAACCCGGCGGCCAGCGGAATGCCGGGCACGATGAGCCACACGACCCAGCCGACGACGAGCGTGGTGAACACGACCAGGCCGACGGACAGGGCCGCGATCGGCACGCGGTTGGCCCGGAAGTCGTACAGCGGCGTGCGGATCGCGGTGGCGTACAGCAGCGGCGGCAGCAGGCCGATCAGGACGACCTCGGGATCGAGGTGGTAGTCCGGCACGCCGGGGACGAACGACGCCGCGACGCCGATCAGCACCAGGCACAGCGGCGGCGACCAGTTGAGGCGCTGCGCGATGCCGGTGACGACGAGGACGACGGCCACCAGCACGGCGAGCTCGACGGCGACAATCATCGGGATCGCGCCGCCGTCGCCTCGCCTGCCAGCGGCGCGGCGACCTCGTAGAGACGGGGGGTGGCGCGCCAGAAGTGGCTGCGGCCGACGATCCGGCGGCGGGCGTAGCCGCGGCTTTCCAGCGTGTAGACGATCGAGGCGCACGTGGCCAGCGGGATGGCCGTCGACCGCGCGAGCGCGGTGAGGGTGAGGCCCTCACCGGCCTCGACGAGGGTCTCCAGCACGGTCAGCGTGCGGTCGACCGAGGGGGATGCCGGTCTGTCCGACGCCATGCGGGGTGCCTCTCGGGGTGATCTTCTCGGATCTCGATGATAGTCACCGGGGTCCGGGAGCGTGAAGGCCACCGTCAGCACGCTGAACGTCCCGCCGGTGGCCTCCCGCGTCACTTGAGGTGCGCCCACGCCTCCGGTTCGGCGGCGAGGAACTCGGCGAACGTCCACGGGCGCCGTCCCGTGACGTGTTCGACGGTGTGGCTGGTGACCGCCACCTCGCCGGTCGCGATGGCCGCGTAGGAGCCGACCCAGCCGTCGATCTCCCAGTCCTGCGCGCCCGCCCGTGACGCGCGCGCCTCGTCCAGCGTTTCGGCGTGGTAGGTGATCTTCCGCCCGCTGACCTCGCTCAGCAGCGCCGCGGTCTCGTGCAGGTCGATGGCTTCCGGGCCGGTCACGTCGTAGACCTGGTCGGCGTGCCCGTCGTCGAGCAGGCACTCGACGGCCAGCCGCGCCACGTCCTGCCGCGCCACCCACGCCAGCCGCCCGTCGGCGGACGGGCCGCGCAGCACCCCGTCGGACCCGACGAAGTGCGGCGCGACGTCCGCGTAGAGGGTGTTGCGCAGTGCCGTCAGCCGCAGCCCGGACTCGCGGATCAGCCGCTCGGTTTCGGCGTGCTCGCGGGCGAAGGTGAACGTCGCCAGCGGGGCCGCGCCGAGGAACGAGGTGTAGACGACGCGGTCGACCCCGGCCTCGGCGGCGGCCCGGACCGCGCTGCGGTGCAGGTCCATCCGCTCCGGGCCTTCGTGGCCGGACACCAGGAACAGCGTCGAGATCCCGGCCAGCGCGTCGCGGAACCCGGCGGTGTCGGCGTAGTCCGCGGCCACGACCTCGGCGCCCTCGGTCCTGGGCGCCCGCGCCGGGTCGCGCACGCACAACCGCTGCGCCACACCGCGTTCCGCGAGGAGCGCGGCGACCCGCGAACCCAGCTGCCCGGTGGCCCCGGTGACGGCGATCCTGCCCATGGTCCTCCCTCTCACGTGCCGGCACCGGGCAGGATACGTTCGGCGGCACGCTGCCCCAGGGCCCGGTTCACCGCCGCGGGCACCTCCGCCGCGTCGGTGAGGACGGCCGCCACGTAGGCGTCCGGGCGGATCACCCACACCTCGCCGGGCCGCGCGTTCAGCGCTTCGGCGAGCACGCCGGTCACGTCGATCTCGGCCAGGCGCAGGATCCGCACCGGCGCCCCGGTGTCCAGAGTGTCCCCGGGCGGGTCGAGGTCCGCCCCGTCGGTGGTGAGCAGCAGGACGCCGTCGCGGGCCAATTCGCGGAACCGGCCGCACGAGGAGCCGGTCACCGACACCGGCACGTCCGGCGCGAGGATCCCCGGGCCGGCCGGCGGCACCTCGCCGCGCGGCGGGCGCCCGGCGAACGGCCGCGTCGAAGCCGGTGTGGTCAGCGGGGAGTCCACGTACCAGAACGGTTCGGCCAGCCGCCCGGAGTCCACGTCCGCCCGCGCCGCCGGATCGGTGGCCGCCGCCTCCAGCACGGAGCGGCGCCGGTGGTGCTGCTCGTCGGTCTGCGGCACCAGGAAGTCCATCGTGGCGGTGGTGACGGCGATGTTCTCCAGCGCCGCCGCGTGCCGCTCGTCGTGGTAGGACTCCAGCAGCTCCTCGCCCGCCCAGCCGTGCAGGACGAACGCGAGCTTCCAGGCCGCGTTCTCGGCGTCGCCGACCCCCGAGTTGAGGCCGCGCGCGCCGAACGGCGACACCAGGTGCGCGCAGTCCCCGGCGAGCAGGACCCGGCCGACGCGCATCCGGTCGGCCGCCCGCGAGTGGAAGCGGTACACCGACTTCCACACGATCTCGTAGGGCTGGTCGCCGATGATCGCGCGGATGCGGGCGTCCAGCGCGCCACTGGCCTCCTCGGCGGCGAGGTCGTAGTCGCCGGGGACCTGCCAGTCGATGCGGAACGTCGAGCCGGGGCACGGGTGGATCAGCACCTGGCGGCCGGGGTTCCACTCCGGGTCGAAGTAGAACCGCCGCTCCTGCGCCCAGCCGGGCATGTCCGCGCGGATGTCGCAGATGAGGAACCGGTCGTCGAAGGAGTGCCCGCCGAAGCCGACGCCGAGCATCCGGCGGATGTCGTCGCCCCGCGCCCCGGCGCAGGCCACGGCGTAGTCGGCGCGCACGTCCTCCCGGCCCTCGACGGTGAGCGTGACGCCGTCGTCGTCCTGGGCGATGCCGGTGACCCGGTGGCCCCACCGCACGTCGATCAGCGGCTCCGCGGCGATCCGCTCGTCCAGGATCTCCTCGGTGCGCGCCTGGGAGATGTTGACGAACGGCGGGAACGCCGAGCGGCCGGGGTCGGCCATGGAGTAGGCGAACAACTCGCGGTCCCGGTGGAAGGTGCGCGCGGTGGTCCAGGTGACGCCCTCGGCGGCGATCCGCCGCCCGGCGCCCACGGCCTCCCACACGTCGAGCACGTCACGCTGCTGGCAGATCGCCTTGGAGCCGACCAGATCGCGTTCCGGCCGCCCGTCCAGCAGCACCACCGGAACGCCCCACCTGGCCAGCAGCAGCGCGGTCGTCTGGCCGACCGGGCCGTTGCCGATCACCGCCACTTTGGGGTCTGTCGTCGTCATCGCTCAGCCCTGCAGCTGGTCCCAGACCTCGCGGTCCCGCTGCGCGGTCCAGATGACCGGGCGTTCGATCCCGGACAGCTCGTCCCACAGGCGGGAGACGTCGAAGGGCAGGCAGTGCTCGAAGATCGGCCAGTGGCCGTACTGCGGCGCGAGCGCGGCGTGGGTGCGCTCGAAGGCCTCCTTGAGCGTGCCGCCGGCGCGCTGGACGGCGCCGACCTCGCGGATCATCACGTCCAGGAAGCCGCGGGTCTGCTCGATCGCGGCGTCCACGGCGTCCCGGCCGCGGCTGACCGCGCCTCGGCCGCCGACCAGCGCCTCCGCGCCGAACGCCTTGACCCGGTCCAGCGTGCCCGAGGCCCAGTCGCGGTGGAACGCGTCGCCGGTGTAGAGCGCCGCCTCGGCCTCCACCAGGTCGCCCGCGAACAGGATCTTCTGGCGCGGCAGCCACGCCACGATGTCGCCCTCGGTGTGCCCGCGGCCGCAGTACTGCAACACGAGGTCGCCGCGGTCGCCGCCGAGGTCGATGGTGAGCCGGTCGGAGAAGGTCAGGGTGGGCCAGGTCAGGCCGGGCACCGACTCGGCGCCCTTGGCCAGCCGCGGCATGCGGCCGAACTCGCTCTCCCAGTCCTCCTTGCCGCGCTCGGCGACCAGGGCGCGGGTGTTCTCGTGCGCGACGATCACCTCGGCGTCGAACGCGGACGCGCCGAGCACGCGCACCGCGTGATAGTGCGACAGCACGAGGTACCGGACGGGCTTGTCGGTGTGCTCGCGCAGCTTCGCGAGCCAGTCCTGGGCGGCGACGGGGGTGGCCAGCGCCTCGAAGCAGACGAGGAAGTCCTCCCCCTCGATGGCGCCGACGTTCGGGTCGCCCTCCGCGGTGAGCGCGTAGACCCCGTCCTCGAGCACCTCCAGGGTCTGCTCCTTCTCCGTCAGGTCGCCGGACGAGGCGAACGACTTCTGAGCCACCCCGCACCTCCTTTGATCAAAGCTTTGACTATTTGACGGACGTCAGGGTAACGCGGACCACTCCGCAAGGGAAGACTACTTCCGAATCAGGACGCTGTTCGGATGAGCGGGCGGGCAGCGCCTAGCCTGGGGCGCATGACCGCAGAACCGGCTGCCCCCGACGAGCTGGACTACCTGACGTTCGTGGACTACGCGATCGCGCGGACGACCGCCGAACTGCCGGCGGTCGACGCCACCGCGATGCGCCTCGGTCTGACACTGCACCGCCTGACCAGCGCACTCGTGTACGACTGGGAGTCGACCGTGCACCGGCCGCGCGGGTGGAGCTGGGGCGGGTTCCGCGTCCTGTTCGCGCTGTGGCTGGCCGGCCCGATGGAGGCGAAGCGCGTCGCGCAGCTGTCCGGGATGAGCCGCGCTGCGGTGTCCGCCCTGGTCAACACACTGGAGCGGGACGGGCTCGTGTCACGCAAGCAGGCCGAGCACGACCGGCGCGCGGTGCTGCTGAACCTCACCGAGGCCGGCCACGAGGCGATCACCAGCGCCTACGAGGCCCACAACGCCCGCGAGCAGGCGTGGGCCAACGCGCTGACCAAGCCGGAGCAGACCATCCTGATCGGCCTGCTGGAGAAGCTCACGACGAGCCCCGCGGCGATGGACGCCAAGCGCCGGTTCTAGGAACTGGCCCCTTGGCGCCCGTGGCGCAGGTCACTACGATGACTCGCCGCGTTTGTCAAAGCTTTGACCGATTCAGGCGGCCGGGAGCACCGCTTCGATGGCCTCGACGACCTCCGGGGCCTCCGGGTCGGTCCGCGGCCGGAAGCGCGCCACGACCTTGCCGTCCGGGGCGACGAGGAACTTCTCGAAGTTCCACTGCACGTCCCCGCTCACGCCGTCGGCGTCCGGCGTCTCCACCAGCTCGGCGTACACCGGGTGCCTGCCGGGACCGTTGACCTCGATCTTTTCGAACATGGGGAACGTGACGCCGTAGGTCGCCGAGCAGAACGTGGCGATCTCCTCGGCGCTGCCCGGCTCCTGGCCGGCGAACTGGTTGCACGGGAACCCGACGACGGAGAAACCCTTGTCCCCGTAGCGTTCCTGCAGCCGCTCCAGCGCGGCGTACTGCGGCGTCAGGCCGCACTTCGAGGCGACGTTCACGACGAGCAGGGCCTTGCGGCCCAGCCCGCCCAGCGTCGCGGTCTCACCGGCGAGCGTGCGCAGCTCGATGTCAGCCAGGGCCATGACAGATCCTCCGCGGTGGTCGGCAGCTACCACCTGTGGCAACGCCGGCCCGGCCGCGCCGTTCCCCTCCCGGCGGCGACCGTGACCAGCGTTACACCCGATCAGCCGAGCCGTTGCGCCGGAACCGGCGCGATCCCCTCCGCCGGCTTCAACCCGAGCGCGTCCAGCAGCAACGCGCAGTCCTCGGCGTTCGCCGCCGCGGATGCGACCGCGCGCACCGCGCGCCGTCGCTGCGCCGCGATCATCTCGGTGTCCTCGGCCGACGTGACCGGGACGTTGAAGTCGGCGACCTCCTGCAGGTGCTCTCGCATGTCCATCCCCTGTCCGCACGTGATCCGTGTAGGGCGGCGGCACCCCGGGTAGCCAAGAGACCGGAGAAAGGAGCGGTTGATGAACTACTCCCCGGACCCGGTGCGTGCCGAGGGCCCGGCCGCCGTTACCGAAGGTACCCCGGACGGGCCGACCGTGCTGGTGCTCGATCCGACCGGCCTGGCCAAGCACGAGGGACTTCCGGCGACCTGGCGGGACAAGACGAGCCAGTGGCAGGTCGTGTGGTGCCGCCTGCCCTCCGACGGCGGGCTGACCCAGGCCGACGACCTCCTGTCCGACCCGCCCGCCGAGGCGGTGCACGTGGTGGCGAGCGGGCCGTTCGCCGACGGGGCGTTGCGGCTGGCGGAAAAGCACAGCGGCGCGCTGCGCTCGCTCCTGCTGGTCGACCCCGCCGCGGACCAGTTCGTGCCGCCGGGCGACGGCGAGATCGCCGACCGGCACTGGGAGGACGACCACCGGGAGCGGATCGACGCGCTCGCGAAGTCCGGTGTGCCGGTGCGGGTCGTCGCGCACAGCACCGGCGGCGCCGAGGACCGGATCCCCGCGCCGCTGCCGCTGGGCCACCCGGACGTGGTCGCGGGTGTCGAACGCGCGATCGCCGAACTCGAGAACACCCACTGACACGAGGAGGGAATCCGCGTGACCGAGCCCGACGAGGAGTCCGTGCGCGAGGCGCTGGAGCGGGAATCGCCGCTGCCGCCCGATCCCGAGGCGCCGGAGGCCGACGCGCTGGCGCAACGGCAGAACGTGCACGCTCCGCGGCAGACCGGCCTGGAGCCCGGGCTCCCGCCCGAGGCGGACCCCGGCGACGTCGCCGAGCAGCAGCGGGAAGTGGAGTTCGAGACGGACGAGGAGGCGCTGCGTGGCTGACCCCGCCCGGATCGTGATCATCGGCGGGGGCTACGTCGGCGCCACCACGGCCCGGCAGCTGCGCAAGCGGCTCACCGCCGAGGAAGCCCAGCTGACCGTGATCGACCCGCGGTCCTACATGACGTACCAGCCGTTCCTCGCCGAGGCCGCGGCCGGTTCCGTCGAGCCGCGGCACGTGGTCGTGCCGCTGCGCGAGGTGCTGCCCGGCTGCAAGGTGATGGCCGCGGAGGCGACCGGCGTGGACACCACGTCCAAGTCGGTCACGCTGCGCGTCGCCGACGGGCACGTCGAGCAGCTCGGCTACGACATCCTCGTGGTGGCGCCCGGCTCGGTGTCCAAGACGCTGCCGATTCCCGGCCTGGCCGAGCACGGCATCGGCTTCAAAACCCTGGAGGAGGCCGTCTACCTGCGCAACCACGTGCTGTCCCGGCTCGACCTGGCGGCCAGCACGATGGACCGGGAGTTGCGGCG
Organism: Amycolatopsis sp. ATCC 39116; assembly: GCF_000231075.2. Lineage (NCBI taxonomy): Bacteria > Bacillati > Actinomycetota > Actinomycetes > Pseudonocardiales > Pseudonocardiaceae > Amycolatopsis > Amycolatopsis sp. ATCC 39116. Next base: position 27,144 of record NZ_AFWY03000053.1, read on the forward strand.
CAAGCTGCTGACGTTCGTGTTCGTCGGTGGCGGCTACGCGGGCATCGAGGCGATGGCGGAGCTGGAGGACATGACCCGCCACGCGCTGAAGGACTACGGCATCGACCGCTCCGAGCTGCGGTGGGTGCTGGTCGAGGCGGCCGACCGGATCATGCCGGAGGTCAGCTCGTCGCTGGCGAGCTACACCCTCGACGTGCTGACCAAGCGCGGTTTCGAGGTGCACCTGGGCACGACGCTCAAGTCGTGCGAGGACTGCCACGTCGTGCTGGGTGACGACACCGAGTTCGACGCCGACACGATCGTCTGGACCGCGGGCGTCAAGCCGAGCCCGATGCTCGCCGACACCGACCTGCCGCTGAACCCGCGCGGCCGGGTGTGCTGCGCGACGACGCTGGAGGTGGACGGGGCGCCGGGCGTGTTCTCAGCCGGTGACGCCGCCGCGGTGCCGGACGTGACCAGCAAGGAGCCGGGCGCGGTGTGCGCGCCGTCGGCGCAGCACGCGTCGCGGCAGGCGGTCGTGCTGGCGAAGAACATCGTCGCGACGCTGCGCGGCGGGCCGCTGGAGGGGTACCGGCACTCTTACGCGGGGTCGGTCGCGAGCCTGGGCCTGTACCAGGGTGTCGCGCAGATCTACGGCGTGAAGCTGCGTGGCTGGCCGGCGTGGGCGCTGCACCGCGCGTACCACCTGATGACGATGCCGACCGCGCACCGCAAGACGCGGATCGCCGCGGACTGGCTGATCTCGCTGCCGTTCCGGCGCCAGGTCGTCGCGACCGGCGAGCAGCACCACCCGCGGGAGCAGTTCGTGCGAGCCAGCCAGAGGTAGCTGTGGGTTTCCCGGTCGCCCGCAAGCTGATCGACAGCCACCTGGTGTCGGGTGAGCCGGTGCCGGGGCGCGAGATCGGCCTGCGGGTCGACCAGACCCTCACCCAGGACGCCACCGGCACACTGGTGATGCAGGAGCTGGAGGCGCTGGGGCTGGACCGGGCGCGCACCGAGGTGAGCGTCCAGTACGTGGACCACAACCTGCTGCAGGCGGACGAGAAGAACGCCGAGGACCACGCGTTCCTGCGGTCCGCGTGCCGCCGGTTCGGGTTGTGGTTTTCCAAGCCGGGCAACGGGGTTTCGCACCCAACGCACATGGCGCGGTTCGGGGTGCCGGGCCGGACGATGGTCGGGTCCGACTCGCACACGTGCGCCGCCGGGTCGCTCGGCATGCTCGCGATCGGGGTCGGCGGGCTGGAGGTCGCGATGGCGATCGCCGGGGAGCCGCTGTATCTGCGGATGCCGGAGATCTGGGGGGTGCGGCTGACCGGCGAGCTGCCGGAGTGGGTGTCGGCCAAGGACGTGATCCTGGAGATGCTGCGCCGGCACGGCGTCAAGGGCGGGCTGAACCGGATCGTGGAGTACCACGGTCCGGGGCTGGCGTCGTTGTCGGCGATGGACCGGCACGTCATCGCGAACATGGGCGCGGAACTCGGCGCCACGACGACGGTCTTCCCGGCGGACGAGGCGGTGTTCGAGTTCCTGCGGGCGCAGGACCGGGCTGCGGATTTCGAGGAGCTCGTCGCCGATCCGGACGCGGTGTACGACGTCGCGGAGGAAATCGACCTGTCGGCGCTGGAGCCGCTGATCGCGTGCCCGTCGTCGCCGGACAACGTGGTGCCGGTGCGGGAGGTGGCGGGCACCGAGGTGCGGCAGGTGGTGATCGGCTCGTCGGCCAACCCGGGGCTGCGGGACTTCGCGGTGGCGGCGGCGATGGTGCGCGGGCGGCAGACGCACGACGCGGTGAGCTTCGACGTGAACCCCACGTCGCGGGAGATCCTCGCCGACCTGACCAAGATGGGCGCGACGCTCGACCTGGTGTCCGCGGGCGCGCGGCTGCACCAGGCGGGGTGCCTGGGGTGCATCGGGATGGGGCAGGCGCCGGCGGCCGGGCACAATTCGTTGCGCACGTTCCCGCGGAACTTCCCGGGCCGGTCCGGGACGCGGGAGGACCGGGTGTGGCTGTGCTCGCCGGAGACCGCGACGGCGGCAGCGCTGACCGGGGTGATCACCGACCCGCGTGAGCTGAGCATGGGATACCCGTCGGTGGTGCTGCCCGAGCGGGCGACGGTCAACACGGCGATGATGGTGCCGCCGCTGCCGCCGGAGCGGGCCGCGCGCGAGGAACTGGTCAAGGGGCCGAACATCTCGTCGCTGCCGGACTTCCCGCCCCTGCCGGACGACATCGAGGCCGTCGTGTTGCTCAAGGTGGGCGACAACATCTCGACGGACGAGATCTCCCCCGCCGGGGCGGCGGCCCTGCCGTTCCGCTCGAACATCCCGAAGCTGGCCGACTTCACGTTCACGCGCGTCGACGAGACGTACCCGTCGCGGGCGCGCGAGACCGAGGGCGGGCACTTCGTCGTCGGCGGGGACAACTACGGGCAGGGCTCGTCGCGGGAGCACGCCGCCATCACGCCGCGGCACCTCGGCCTGCACGCGGTGATCGCCAAGTCGTTCGCGCGGATCCACTGGCAGAACCTCGCCAACTTCGGGATCCTCGCGCTGGAGTTCACCGATCCGGCGGACTACGACCGCATCGAGCAGGGACACGTGCTGGCGCTGCGCGGGTTGCGCGCGCAGTTGCCCGAAGGCGAGGAGATCAAGGCGACCGACACGACCGCGGGGGTGGACATCCCGCTGCGGCACCGGCTCTCCCCGAGGCAGGTGGAGGCCGTCCTGGAGGGCGGCCGAATCCCCCTCCTCGCCCGAGGCTGAACCTGGCCTGCGCGGGCCGCCCAACCACGGCAGCCGCGTGAGCCCCTCTCGCGACGAGGCCTCCTGGGTTGGAGCTTGGTTTCAGTTGTCAGGATCCAGGTTCTGCCTCCTTTGTGGACAGTCGGCTCATCGCAGCCAGGAACGTGGCGTCGGCGCCAGGCGGAGCCGCTGGGGTGGCCGCCGCCCGGCCGGGAGCAGCTCGGCCGGGACCGGGGATCTGCTCAGCCAGACGAACACCTGCTCGCCCTCGCGGACCGGCAGGCGCGGATAGTCGTTGCGCTGCACGGAAGTCCGGAAGGTGGCCAGCGGCGACGCGCCTGCTTCACTCAGGGCGGGCAGCAGCTCGCGCCGGAAGAACTCCGGGAACGCATCCGGATCCTCCGGGTGGCAGATCACGATCTCGAACGGTGCCGCACCGCCCCCACCCGCACCAGCGGCCGACGATCCACGAGCCACGCCGGATCCACCACTCACCGGGCCTGGCGGCGACCCACCAGCCACGCCGGATCCACCACTCACCGGACCCGGCGGCGACCCACCAGCCACGCCGGATCCACCACTCACCGGACCCGGCGGCGACCCACCAGCCACGCCGGATCCACCACTCACCGGACCCGGCGGCGAACCACCAGCCACGGCAGGGCCACCAGTCACCGGGCCCGGCGGCGAATTACCAGCCGCACCGAGGTCACCGCCCACCGGGACCGGCCGCGAAACACCAACCACGCCAAGGCCACCACTCACCGAGACCGGCGGCGAACCCCCAGCCGCGCCAAGATCCCCGCTCACCAGCGTCAGCAGCAGCACGTCGTCGGAATCCGCCATCGTCGCGTTGGCGGCTTCGCGGTGTTTCAGCCACGCGGGATGTCGTTCGTAGAACGCGGCCAGCGATTCGGCTCTCCGGGAGGCGTCCGGGAAGCCCCGGATCCACACGAAGCGGTCCGGGTCGTCCAGGTCGCGGAACTGGCCGTACACCCGCATGCCCACCTCGGCCTGCGACTCCACGAACTCGCGGTCGAACAACGCCACCAACTCGTCGCGCCGTCCCGGATGCAGCGTGTACTGCCGGAGCTCGAACAGCTCGGTCATCGGGTCCCCCTCGTCGTGATCCAACCGGCACGCCGAGGCTAGCGACCACCACCGACAATTCCGGGTCGCGACGGGTTGCCATCGTCCGGTTCACTTCACCTGTCCGAAAAACTCCGACATCCCGCCGACACCGTCGGCTGCCATCCTGAGCCCGGAAACGATCGAGGAGGCAGCGGTTGAGCACCACCCCAGCGCAGGCACGGCGATCCCCCGCCGAACGGGTTCTCGCCTTCGTCGAACGGGTCGGCAACCGGCTGCCGGACCCGTTCTTCCTGTTCGTCTACCTGTTCGCCGCACTCGCGGTGATCACCACCGTCGTCGCGGCCTGCCATGTCACCGTCACCGTTCCGGGCACGGCGCAACCGGTGGCGGTCAAGGGCCTGTTCACCGGCGAGGGCGTGCGGTTCCTGCTGAGCAAGCTCGTCGACAACTTCGTCACCTTCCCGCCGCTGGGCAACGTGCTGGTGATGCTGCTGGCCGTGGGGCTGGCCGAACGTGCCGGCCTGCTCGAAGCCGCCGTGCGCGCCGTCTTCTCGCGCGCCCCGCGCTGGCTGCTGCCGTTCGCGGTGTCGCTGGTGTCGTTCCAGGCGCACGTCATGGCGGACGCGGGCATCATCGTCATCCCGCCGCTGGCCGCGCTCGTGTTCCGCGCGGCCGGGCGGCATCCGGTGGCCGGCGCGATCGGCGGTTTCGCCTGCGTCACCGGCGGTTACGGCGCCGGGACGCTGCTCGGCAGCTACGACGCGCTGCTGTCCGGGCTCACCCAGAAGGCGGTGACCGTCGTCCCGGTCGCGGTGCAGCCGCAGGTCACGATGGCGATGAACTGGTTCTTCACCGCCGCGGCCGGGCTGATCCTGCCGTTCCTCGGCGCATGGCTCATCGCCCGCGTGCTGGAGCCCCGGCTCAGCCCCTACACGCCGCCCGATGGCGCGGAGGAGGAGACGAGCGCGGCGCTGACGACGGTGCAGCGCAAGGGTTTGCGGCGCGCCGCGATCGTGCTCGCGGTCTACGTGGCGGTGGTCGCCGTGGCGTGGTTGCTGCCGGGCAGCCCGCTGCGCGGCGAGAACGGCTCGCTGATCAACTCGCCGCTGCTCACCGGGCTGGTCCTGGTGCTGTTCCTGGCGTTCGCGATCACCGGCATCACCTACGGGATCACGACCGGCACCATCACCAAGCCCGGCGACGTTCCGTCGATGATGGCCGAGGCCGTCAAGGACATGGCGGGCTACATCGTGCTGATCCTCGCGATCTCGCAGTTCATCGCCGTGTTCACGTGGAGCAACCTGGGCACCCTGCTGGCCGTGCGCAGCGCGGAGTTCCTGCAGTCGGTGCACCTGACCGGGTTCGCCGGGATCCTCGCGTTCGTGGTGCTGGTGTCGGTGCTGAACCTGTTCATCACGTCCGGCTCGGCGCTGTGGTCGCTCGTCGCGCCGGTGTTCGTGCCCGCGTTCATGCTGCTGGGTTACGACCCGGGGTTCGTGCAGGCCGCCTACCGCATCGGCGACTCCGCCACGCAGATCATCACCCCGCTCAGCCCGTACCTGTTCGTGTTGCTGACCGTGCTGCGCCGCTACGAGCCGGACCTCCGCCTCGGCACGCTGATCGCCAGGACGTCGATCTTCGTGATCCCGTTCTGGGTGGTGTGGGTGGCGTTGCTGGCCGTGTTCTACTTCGGGGACATCCCGTTCGGGCCGGGGGTGCACGTGCACCTGCCGCGTTGAGAGGAGCCTGATGGATCTGGTCGCCCTGCGCCGGGACGTGCACGCGCACCCCGAACCCGCCTTCTGCGAGGTGCGGACGGCGGCGACGGTCCTCGCGCACCTGCGGGACCTCCCGGTGGAGGTGCGGACCGGCGTCGCGGCGATGCGGCGCGAGGGCGTGCCCGCGTACCCGGACGAGGCCACGCTCCAGGACTTCGCCGACCGGGCGGTCGCGTCGGGCGCGGACGCCGCGGACGTGCGGCGGTTCGCCACCGAGGGCACGGCGATCGTCGCCGACCTCACCGGCCGCCGCCCCGGCCCGGTCTGGGCGCTGCGGTTCGACATGGACGCGCTGCCGGTCACCGAGGCCGACGACCCCGCGCACGCGCCCGCTGTAAACGGGTTCCGCTCGCGGTACGAGGGGTTCATGCACGCCTGCGGGCACGACGGGCACGTGGCGATCGGGCTGGCGCTGGCGCGGCGGCTGGCCGACCGCGACTTCCCCGGCACGGTGCGGTTCCTGTTCCAGCCCGCCGAGGAGGGCGGCCGGGGCGCCCGCGCGATGCTCGCCGCGGACGCCGTCGCCGGGGTCGACCGCTTCCTGGCCGTGCACCTCGGCCTCGACCTGCCCACGACGACCGTGGCGGCCGGGATCACCGGCATCTTCGCGACGACGAAGATGCGCGCGCGGTTCACCGGGGTCGCCTCGCACGCGGCGGCGGCGCCCGAGGACGGCCGCAACGCACTGCTCGCCGCCGCGACCGCCGTGCTCGGCATCCACGGCCTGCCACGGTTTTCCGCCGCCGACACGCGGGTCAACGTCGGCACCCTGCACGCCGGGGGCAACGTCAACATCGTGCCCGCGGTGGCGGAGCTGACCTGCGAGGCGCGGTCGAAGGACGGCGCGGTGAACGCGGACCTCACCGAGCGGATCAAGCAGGTCCTGTGTGGAGCCGCGCAGGCGCAGGGCGTGGCGGTGGAGATCGAGGAGACCGGCGGCTCGACGTCGCTGAACTGCGACGACGAGCTGCTGGACGCGGTGCTCGCGGCGGCCGCCGCGAGCGGGCACGGCGAGCGGGCGCTGCGGACGCACGAGATGGGCGGCAGCGACGACGCCAGCCTGTTCGCCGAGGCCGTGCAGCGCGCGGGCGGTCTCGCGACCTACACGGTGGTCGGTGGCGGCAACCCCGCGCCGCACCACAACCCGTACTTCGACGTGGACGAGGCGGCGTTGCCCGTCGCGGTCGACGTGCTGGAAGCTCTGGTGCGCCAGGTCACACGTACGGATGACAATACGTAGCCGACTCGGTGGTTCGGCTGATGTGTGCTCGTCTCGCCGAGGGGCACCCTTTGTGGTATGACCGCGCAAGACATGCAGGCCCTGGCCGACACGGCCGCCGGGCTCATCCTGTTCCACAACGGCTTGTGGGGAGCGCCCACGTGCTACATGTGGGCCGGCCCCGACGGCGCCGCGGCAGGGCGCGTCCCACCGTGGGAGTGCGAAGCGCTCGACCGGCTCCGCTGGCGCAAGCTGATCTCCGCGCCGTCCGGCTCGGGAGTCGAGGACGTGCCCGTCGTGCCCACCGAGGCCGGGCTCGCCGCGCTGCGGGCGCAGCGGGCACACGCCGCCTGAAGATCGCGGTCAGCGCACCAGCGCGCTGAAGTCCTCCGTGAACCGGGCCAGCAGCTTCGCGAGCGTGGCCCGGTCGTCCGGATCCCACCCTTCCGTCACCTCGGCCACGACCCGGGCGCGGAACGCCTGGATCTCCTCGATCGCCCGCCGGCCGTCGGCCGTGGGTTCCAGCAGTGACCGGCGGCCGTCGGCCTGATCGGCGCATCGGCGCACCAGTCCCGCTTCCAGAGCTTGCGCGGTCAAGCGGCTCGCGCGGGGCTGATCGATCCCGAGCGCGGCGGCGGCCTCGGTGACCGTCGGCGGTCGATCGGCCGCCGCGACGACGTCCAGCAGCTCGTACACGGCGTCCGGAACCGGGCTGGTCCTCCCCCGCTCACGCGACAAGCGGCCCAGCGCGCGGCGTGACTGCGCCCGGCGGAGGGTGGCCAGCGCGCGGGCGATCGAATCGGCGTTGCGGTCCATCCCCGTCCTCATCCATACTCGAAGACAACTACATGTCATTTTACATAGGAGTTGTCGTGGACCCGCTCGACAAGCCGATCGGTTTCTGGCTCAAGCACCTGCACAACCTGCTGGAGGACGGCCTCACCCGGGTGCTCGCCGACCACGCCCTGACGCGGCGGCACTGGCAGGCGCTGAACACCTCACGCCACGGCGAGGAGGCGCTCGAGGTGTTCGACGGCGCCGCGGAGGCACGGGCCGATCTGGTGGCCCGCGGCTGGATCACCGCGGACGGCACGCTCACCGACGAGGGCCGCGCGGCGCGGACCGAGATCGCCGAGCGGGTGCGGCGCTTCCGCGAGCTGTCCGTCGCCGGGCTGACGGAGGACCAGTACGCGGATGCTGTGCGGGTTCTGGCGACTATGGCGGCCAATCTCGAGGGTGCGCGTTAGGTCTCCAGCTCCGCGTGCACCTCCCGCAACAAGGCCGCCGCCGCGGGGGACAGCGGTCGCGCCGTCGCGTGGATCAGCGACACCGACCACCGCAGCGGCTCGACCAGCGGCGCCCGGCACGGCCGAACCACGCGACGATGGCGGGGAACCTGGACGCTGCGCGCTAGTGTCCTGAGTCGTTAATTCGTCGGCAGTAGGCGGCGAGGGAGTCGAGGATCTGGTCGGCGGTGCGGGTCCAGACGTAGGGCCTGGGGTTGGTGTTCCATTGCTGGATCCAGCCGCGGATGTCGCGTTCGAGGGCGGTGACTGAGCGGTGGACGCCGCGGCGGAGCAGTTTGACGGTGATCTCGGCGAAGAATCGTTCGACGAGGTTGAGCCAGCTAGAGCCGGTCGGGGTGAAGTGCAGGTGGAACCGCGGGTGCTTGAGCAGCCAGGTTTTCACCGCCGGTGTTTTGTGGGTGGCCAGGTTGTCCAGCACGACGTGCACGTCCAGCTCGGCGGGCACATTTTTGTCGATGGTGCGCAGGAACCCGAGGAATTCCTGGTGTCGATGCCGGCGTTTGACCGCGCTGATGACCTGCCCGGTGGCCACCTCGAGGGCGGCGAAGAGGCTGGTGGTTCCGTGGCGGACGTAGTCGAAACTTTGCCGTTCGGGCACGCCGGGCAGCATCGGCAACACCGGGGCCGAGCGGTCCAGTGCCTGAATCTGGGACTTCTCGTCAACGCACAGCACCACCGCCTTCGCGGGCGGATCCAGATACAGCCCGACCACGTCGCGGACCTTGTCCACGAACAACGGATCCTTGCTGATCTTGAACGTGTCCACCTGGTGCGGTTTGAGGCCGAACGCCCGCCAGATCCGTGAGACCGCCGACTGTGTCATCCCGGTCTGCGCCGCCAGCGACCGGGTCGACCAGTGCGTCGCGTTCGCCGGCTTGGTTTCCAGGGTGGTCACGACGACCTGCTCGACCTGCTCATCGGAGATCGTGCGTGGTCGGCCCGGGCGCGGTTCGTCGCTCAGGCCGTCCAGCCGGTCGGCGACAAACCGCGCCCGCCATTTGGTCACCGTGTGACGGTCCAGGCTCAATCGCCTGGCCACTTCGGTGTTCGATCCGCCCTCGGCGCAGGCCAGCACGATCCGGGCCCGCAACGCCAGCGCCTGCGCGGTCGTCCTGCGCCGGATCCACCCCTCCAACGTTCGACGTTCGTCGTCGGACAGAGTCAGTGGCACCAGCTTCGGACTCGGCATCACCACAACCTAGCCTGGCACCGAATTAACGACTCAGGACACTAGGTCTCCAGCTCCGCGTGCACCTCCCGCAGCAAAGCCGCCGCCGCGGGGGACAGCGGTCGCGCCGTCGCGTGGATCAGCGATACCGACCAGCGCAGCGGCTCGGCCAGCGGCACCTGCACCACGCCCGCCATGTCCCCCGCGGCACCTGAGGGCAGGAAACCGATCCCGAGTCCCTGGCAGATCAGGGCCCGCGCGGTGCCGTAGTCCGACACCTCCAGCGGCACCTGCCTGCTCAGCCCAGCCCCGGCGAAGGCGCGGTCCACCAGCGTCCGGTTCCCCCACCCCACCGGGAAGTCCACGAAGGACTCCTCCGCCAGCTCGGCGAGCGTCACCCCGCTCCGGCTCGCCAGCGGGTGGTCCGGCCCGGCCAGCAGGCTCAGGTCCTCCTCCGTCACGATCTCGTGCGCCAGCCCCGCCGGCACCTTGCCCGCCAGGGACGCCAGCGCCAGGTCCATCCGCCCGTCGAGCACCGCCCGCACGTGTCCCGCCGAGCCCGACGGCGAGTACTGCAACCGCACGGCCGCGTGCGGGTGCCGTCGCGAGAACCGGCCCAGCAGCCGCGGCACGTTGACCCGCCCGGTCGACAGGAGGGTGCCCATCGTCACCGCACCCCGGACCTCGCCGCTGGCTCCCGCCGCGGCCTGCGCCGCCGCGCGCGCCGCTGCCAGGGCGGTCCGCGCCTCGGGCAGCATCGCGGCGCCGGCGGCGGTCAGCGCGACCCGGCGGCTGTCCCGGTCGAACAGCTCGGCCCCGACCTCCCGCTCCAGGGCCCGGATCGCCGTCGACACCGCCGACTGCACGACCCGCAACCGCTGCGACGCGCGCGTGAAGCTCAGCTCCTCGGCGACCGCCACGAAGTACGACAGCTGACGCAGTTCCACGACATCCATCTAACACCGAGATAGCTGCCAGCGAAAACATTCGTTGGACGAGATGAGCAAACGGGCGCACTCTGGGGTCGTGATCATCGAGACCCTTCCCCCGCGCACCACGTCCCGCCGTCACGGCGCGGGCTTCTGGCTCGTCGCCTACACCTTCGCGGTGACCATGGGGTTCTCCGCCGCCCCGGCCCCGCTCTACGTGCTCTACCAGGCCAAGGACGGGTTCGGCCCGTTCACCGTCACCCTCGTCTTCGCCGCGTACGCGCTGGGCGTGATCGCCAGCCTGTTCGTCGCCGGGCACGTGTCCGACTGGGTGGGCCGTCGGCGCGTGCTGGTGCCCGCGGTGCTGGTCAACGTGCTCGCCGGGGTCGTGTTCCTGGCCTGGTCGGCGGTGCCCGCGCTGCTCGCGGCGCGGTTCCTGTCCGGCATCAGCATCGGCCTGCTCACCGCGACCGCCACCGCGCACCTGACCGAACTGCACCTGGCGGCGCGGCCGGGCGCTTCGCGGACCCGGGCGGACGTCGTGGCGACCGCGGCGAACCTCGGCGGCATCGGCCTCGGCCCGCTCGTCGCCGGGCTGCTGGCCGAGTACGCCGGCGATCCGCTGCACGTGCCGTACCTGGTGTTCCAGGTGCTGATGCTGATCGGCGCGCTCGCGGTGACGCTGGCGCCGGAGACGGTGACCTCCACGCGCGTGCGCTACCACCCGCAGCGGGTGTCGGTGCCGCCGCACGCCCGCGCCCGCTACCTGGCGGCCGGGGCGGCCGCGCTCGCGGAGTTCGCCGTGTTCGGCATGTTCACCTCGCTCGCACCGGGGTTCCTGGCGAACACGCTGCACCAGCACTCGCACGCGCTGGCCGGGGCGAGCGTGTTCGCGGTGTTCGGGGCCGCGGCGGTCGCGCAGATCGTGCTGGCGCGGACGGCGCTGCGGCGGTTGCTCGCCACCGGGCTCGGCCTGCTCACGGCGGGCCTGGTGCTGGTGACGGTCGCGGTGTGGCTGCCCAGCCTCGCGCTGTTCCTGCTCGGCGCGGCGCTCGCGGGCGCCGGAGCGGGCGCCGGCTTCAAGGCCAGCGTCGGGATCGTGCTCGGCCTGGCCCCGGCGGAGAACCGCGGCGAGGCGCTGTCCGGGCTGTTCCTGGCCGCCTACGCCGGGCTCGCGGTGCCAGTGCTCGCGCTCGGGGTGGCCACGCAGGTGGTGGACGCGCGGATCGCGCTGGCCGGGTTCACCGTGGCGCTGCTGGCGATCCTGGCCACCGTGGTGCGGCGGCTGTTCCGGGCGAGCTGAGCGCCTGCACGTCCGCATAGGACGGGACCGGCGGGATGACACCGTCCGCCGCGACCGCGTCGACCGTGCGGACGACGGCCTCCAGCGCGGCCCGGAACAGCAGTGAGCCGCAGCTGACCCGCCGGACACCGAGCTCGGCGAGCCGCCGCAGGGGCGGGCCCGCCAGGACGTTCACCGGGACGTCGACCGCCGCGACCACCGCGGCGATCGTCGTCTCGTCCGTCAGTCCGGGCACGAACACCCCGTCGGCCCCGGCGTCCCGGTAGGCGCGGACACGGGCGACCGGGTCCTCGCCGGTGCCGAGCCAGTGCGTGTCGGTGCGGGCGTTGACGAACAGGCCGGGCGCGGCGTCCTTGAGTGCGGCGATCAGCCGCTGCTGGTGCGCCGGCTCGGCGAGGCGCCCGCCGTCGCGGCCGTCCTCGATGTTCACCCCGGCCACGCCGAGCGAGGCGAGTTCCGCGCCGAGGGCGGCGACCTCGCCGGGGTCGTCCGAGAAACCGCCTTCGATGTCGACGGTGACGTAGCAGGGCAGCCGGGTCAGCCTGCGGGCGAGGGCGACGGTGACGTCCTTGGTCGCCCCGCTCCCGTCGGGCAGGCCCGCCGCGGCGGCGACGCCCAGGCTGGTGGTGCCGATGGCCGCGAAGCCTTCGGCGACGAGGACGGCCGCGGACGCGTAGTCCCAGGCGTTGGGCAGCAGCAGGGGTTTCCCGGTCCGGTGCAGCTCGGCGAAGGTCATGCCGGAACGCTAACGCCGGGAATTGTCGGTGGTGGCCGATACGATCCGTGCTGTGAGCAACCCGCACCTGGAACCGGACCCGGTCTTCGCGGGCGCGCCCCTGGACAGGGCCCGGCGCGCCGCGCTCGTCGTGCACGGGCGGGGTCAGACGCCGGACTACATGTTCGCGATCCTCGACCGGGTCGCGGTGCCGGACATCGCATACGTGCTGCCACGGGCGGCGGGGCAGACGTGGTACCCGGCGGGGTTCATGCAGCCGCTCGCGGTGAACCAGCCGTGGGCGGACCACGCGCTGGACGCGATGGCGGCGTTCCTGGCGCGCATCGCGGAGGCCGGGATCGGGGCGGAGGACGTGTTCCTGGTCGGGTTCTCGCAGGGGGCGTGCCTGTTGTCGGAACTGCTGGTGCGCTCGCCGCGGCGGTACGCCGGGGCGGCGCTGCTGACCGGCGGGTACCTGGGGCCGGAGGAGCGCGCGCCGGCGGGGTCGCTGGCGGGCACGCCGGTGTTCGCGGGCACGAGCCGCTACGACGAGTGGGTGCCGCTGGAGCGGGCGGAGTCCACGGCGAGGCTGCTGGAGCGGATGGGAGCCGCGGTGACGCTGCGCGTGTACGAGGACCGCGAGCACCTGGTGAACGACGACGAGATCGCGGAGGTGCGGAACCTGCTGACGAGCTGAGGTCCGCCCGCCGCGGTGATCTATCGGGTCACTCGCGCCCAGGCGGCCGGGACAGGCCGCGACGCTTGGGGGACGACCGCAGCCAGGGGGGCGGGACAGACCACGGTGCCCGGGGACGATCCCAGCCAGACGGGCGGGACAGACCGCGGCACCCAGGGGACGACCGCAGCCAGACGGGCGGGACACACCGCGGCACCCAAGGAACGATCCCAGCCGGACGGGCGGGACAGACCGCGGCACCCAACGAACGATTTCAGCCAGATGGCCGGGACACATCGCGGCGATCGCGGTTCCAGGCCAAGAAAGGCCCGATACAGCGGCTCGGTGGCGATACCCGGTGGCGAGGCCTCACCGGGCAATCGGTTCCCGTGGAAACACCCGCGCCCCACCCGGAGAACCACACGCCCGGCCGATCCCCCGCGCCGCCGCCTGGACCAGTGGCGCCAGCGCCGCCGGCTGGGCACCATCGGCGTGCACCACCAACGACACGGCCGCCATCACCGCACCCGAAGCGTCCCGCACGGGCGCCGCCACCGAGACCGCGTCCGTGGTCACCTGGCCGTCGCTGACGGCGTAGCCGGTCTGGCGCACCGCGGCGAGCATCTCGCGCAGCCGGGCCGGGCTCGTCACCGTCTTCGGCGTGTACGCCTGCAGCGGCGCGGCCAGCACCTCCTCCTGCACCTCCACCGGCGCGTGCGCGAGCAGCGCCAGCCCGACGCCCGTCGCGTGCAGGGCGAACCGGCCGCCCACCCGCGTCCACACCGGAACCGCCTTGCGGCCGGAAATCCGCTCCACGAACACGAGTTCCAGGCCCTCCCGCACGGCGAGCTGCACGTTCTCGTGCGTCACCTCGTACAGGTCCTCGAGGAACGGCATCGCCGCCTCGCGCAGGGCCAGCCCGCGCGGCGCCAGCGAAGCGACCTCCCACAGCCGCAGCCCGACGCGGTACCGGCCGTCCGCGCCGCGCTCCAGCGCGCCCCAGGCGACCAGCTCCGCGACCCGCCGGTGCGCGGTCGCCAGCGACAGCCCGGCCCGGCGCGCCAGCTCCGACAGCGTCAGCTCGGGACATTCCGGGGTGAACGCGCCGAGCAGCGCGAGCACCTTGCCGGTCACCGTCCGGACTTCGCCGTCCATCCGATCATCCTGCCCCGCGCCGGCCTACAGATCCAGCACGAGCCGCGGCCCGCACGAGCGCGACACGCAAATCATCATCGTGTCGTTCGCGGCGCGCTCGGACTCCGTGAGCAGCGAGTCCCGGTGGTCCGGCACGCCGTCGAGCACCGGCGTCTCGCACGTCCCGCACGTGCCCTCCTGACACGACGACAGCACGCTCACCCCGGCCTCCTCGACCGCCGCCAGGATCGACTTGTCCGGGGGCACGGTCACCGTCCGGCCGGACGCGGCGAGCTCCACCTCGAACGTGGTCCGCTCCCCCGCGTCCGCGCCCGCCTTCGGGGAGAACCGCTCCACGTGCAGCGAGCCCGGCGGCCACGCGGCGCAGCGCTGCTCGACCGCCGCCAGCAACGGCTCCGGCCCGCAGCAGTACACCGCCACGTCGTCGCGCGGCGAGCCCAGCAGCGCGTCCAGGTCCAGCAGCCCGGTCTCGTCCTGCGGCCGGATCTCCACCCGGTCGCCGTAGCGCGCCACCAGCTCCTCGCGGAACGCCATCGACGCCCGCGTCCGCCCGCCGTACACCAGCCGCCAGTCCGCGCCGGACGCCTCGGCCCGCGCGATCATCGGCACGATCGGCGTGATCCCGATCCCGCCCGCGACGAACAGGTACCGCGGCGAGTCCACGAGCCGGAAGTGGTTGCGCGGCCCGCGGATCCGCACGGTGTCCCCTGTGGACAGCCGGTCGTGCACCCAGGCCGATCCGCCACGCCCGTCCGGCTCGCGCAGCACCGCGACCTGCAGCACGCTCCGGTCGGCCGGATCGCCGCACAGCGAGTACTGCCGCACCAGCCCCTCGCCGAGCAGGAGGTCCAGGTGCGCCCCCGGCTCCCACTCTGGCAGGGGCTCGCCTGCGGGGTGCCGCAGGGTCAGCCGCACCACGCCCGCGGCGAGTTCTTCCTTGCGCTCCAGGAGAACGTCGAGTTCCACTTCGGTCAGCACCGCCGTCATCGCGCACTCCCCGCTCCGGCGAGCACCGGGTCGCCGGCGGGCGCCGGGTCGTCGTGGCCGTCGGGATGGGCCAGCAGCCACTCCCACAGCTCGACCGGGTCCTCCGATTCGTGCTCGGCGCCGCAGTGGCAGACGCCGACGAGGACGTCGGTGCCCAGTTTCCAGTGGATGCGGTACACGGTGTCGCCGTGCAGCATCGCGGTCCGCTCGGTCATCGCGTGGCGGCCTTCTCCGGTTCGCCCGCCATCTTCTTCAGGATGCGCCGCGCGGCGAGGCCGCCGGTGTCGATGTTGACCGACAGTTCCTGGTAGCCCTGCGGCTCGGCCTGGATCACCCGCTCCAGGATGTCGAGCGCCTCCACGTCCTGCAACACCACCGTCCGGTTGCTCTGCGCGAGGAAGTCGGACACCTCCTGGTCGTCGAGCGCGAAGTCCCGTGCCACTGCCCAGAAGTCGTGGGTCGAGTGCTCGGTCTCCGGGGTGATCGCGTAGACGACCTCGACGTGGAACCCCTCCGGGTCGGTACCGTCGGCGTTGGGCAGCACGCCGACCGGCGCGATGCGGCTGTGCAGCAGGTACAGGCACGGCGGGTGGTACTCGATGTCCTGCCAGCGCGTGATGCGGCCCTGAATGCCGGTCGACTTCGCGTAGAACGGCGGGCAGGCCGCGTCGTCCATGTGGCGGCTGACGTAGATGATGCGCCGGTCCTCGTCGACCTCGGTGGTGATCGGGGTGTTCGCCACCTCCGGCGTGCCGATGTAGCCGCCATGCAGGTAGGTCTCGTGGGACAGGTCCATCAGGTTGTCCACGAGCAGGTCGTAGCGCGCGGCGAGCGGTTCCATGCCGCACACGGTGGTGTAGGCGGGGTCGGCGAGCCACGGCGCGCGCGGGATGAGCGTGGCGTCGGCGCGGGCGGGGTCGCCGATCCACACCCACACGAACGAATCCTGCTCGACGACCGGGTAGGACGGCACGCGCGCGGTGCGCGGGATCCGGGACTGGCCGGGCACGAACACGCAGCTGCCGGAGGGTTCGTAGGTGAAGCCGTGGTAGCCGCAGACGATGCGGTCCCCGTCCAGGCGGCTCTCCGACAGCGGGTAGCGGCGGTGCACGCAGCGGTCGGCCAGCGCGACGACTTCCCCGGCTTCGGTGCGGTAGAAGACGATGGGCTCGCCCAGGATCGTCCTCGCCAGCAGCTCCCGCCCGACCTCGCTCCCGTAGGCGGCGACGTACCACTGGTCGCGCACGAACGCAGTCATCTGCAGCTCCTTCGGTGTAGATGCGACGACCACACTTTCGCTGCCGGGACCGGGCCGGGACCAGCCGTGTTTTCAGCAGGTGAAAGCTCACCGGCGGAGCGATTTCTCCCACCGGCGGGCCCAGGTGTCCAGCGGCAGGAGCGATTCGACGAGTTCGCGGCCGAGCCGGGTCAGCCGGTAGCCGTCGGCGCCCTCCTCGACGAGGGCGACGTCGGTCAGCTCGGCCAGCCGGGTGGTCAGGACGCTGGAGGACATCCGGTCGCAGCGCCGCTGGAGCTCGCGGAAGCCGGCGGGCGCCCGGTGGAGCTCCCAGATCACGCGCAGCGTCCAGCGCCGCCCGAGCAGGTCGAGCGCCGCCATCACGGGTCGTCCGGTGGACGAGCCGCGGACTGGGTTTCCCGGCCGGGGAACGGACTGGTCCGCCATTGGCTCACTCCTTGCGCTTCGATTCTCGAAGCAGCATAGTGGTTCGAAAATCGAAGCAGTACTCGCAGGAGGTCCCGTGACCCGGATCGCGCCACTGACCCCGCCCTATCCGCCGGACATCGAGGACGCGCTGCGGCGCTGGATGGCGCCGCACGTCGCGCACGATCCGCTGGTGCTCTTCCGCGTGCTGCACCGGCACCCCGAGCTCGCGTCGCGGATGCGGGTGCTCGGCGCCGGCCTGCTCGCCCACGGGGAACTCCCCGCCGCCGACCGGGAACTGGTCATCGCCCGGGCCTGCGCGCGCTCCGGGTGCGAGTACGAGTGGGGCGTGCACGCGGTGGTGTTCCCCGAGCTCACGGCGGACGAGCTGGCCGCGACGGTGCACGACGGCGCCGATGCCCCGGTCTGGTCACCGCGGCAGCGGGCGCTCGTGGGGGCGGTGGACGACCTGCACGACACCGCGACGGTTTCGCCGGTCAGGTGGGCCGAGCTGGCCGCGCACCTGCCCGACACCCAGCTGCTGGAGTTCCTGGTGCTGGCCGGCTGGTACCGGACGATCAGCGGGCTCGCCAACGCCCTCGCCCTGTCACCCGAACCCTGGGCGGCGCGCTTCCCGGATCAGATCAAGCCCTGAGCCGTCAAGTCCGGAGCAGCCGCCGGAGGATCTTGCCCGTCGGGGACTTCGGGATCCGCTCGACGAACTCGACCTCGCGCACCTTCTTGTACGGCGCGACGCGCTCGGCCACGAACGCCATCAGCTCGTCCGCGCCGACGGTGTCCCCGGTGACCACGAACGCCTTCGGCGCCTCGCCGCCCTCGGTGTGCGGCACGCCGACCACCGCGGCGTCCAGCACGGCCGGGTGGGTCAGCAGCACGGCCTCCAGCTCGGCGGGCGCCACCTGGTAGCCCTTGTACTTGATCAGCTCCTTGAGCCGGTCGACGACCCAGAACACGCCGTCGTCGTCGACGCGCACCAGGTCGCCGGTGTGCAGCCAGCCGCCGGTGATGGTCGCGGCGGTGGCGGCCGGGTCGTCCAGGTAGCCGTCCATCACCTGCGGGCCCCGGATCAGCAGCTCGCCGGTCTCGCCGGGGGCGACGTCCGAGTCCGTGCCGGGCGCCACGATCCGCGCCTCGGTGTTCGGCGACAGCCGTCCCACGCTGCCCGGCGGGGTCTCCGCGAAGTCGTCGTCGAACACCTGGTGCGTGCCGGGGCTGGCCTCGGTCATGCCGTAGCCCTGCCGGATCAGGCAGCCCAGCCGCCGTTCCGCGCGCTCGGTCACCTCCACATCCAGCGGCGCGGCCCCGCACAGCGCGAACCGCAGGCTGGACAGGTCGTGGTCCTCCACGTGCGGGGCGGTGGCCAGCGCCAGCACCATCGGCGGCGCGAAGTAGGCGCGCGTCACCCGGTGCGCGGCCAGCGTCCGCAGGTACTCGTCCAGCTCGAACCGCGGCAGCGTCACCACTTTCGCGCCGCCGAGCAGCCCGGAGTTGAGGATGATCGTGAAGCCGTAGATGTGGAAGAACGGCAGCACGGCGGCCTGCACGTCGTCCGGGCCGATCCGCCACCCGGCCCGCGTCTGCGCCAGGTTCGCCACGAGGTTGCGGTGCGTCAGCCGCACGCCCTTCGGGATCCCGGTGGTGCCGCTGGAGAACGGCAGGACCGCGACGCTCGTGGCCGGGTCCAGGTCCAGCTCCGGCGCGGGCCCGTCCGTGAACAGCGACGTGAACGAGCGGGCACGCGGGTGCTCACCCAGCACGAACACCTCGCCCGCGACCTCCAGCGCCTTGTCCACCACGGGTTCCGCGGCGATCAGCAGGCGCGCGCCGGCCAGCCGCAGCTGCTTGGCGATCTCGCCCGACGTCAGCGCCGGGTTGATCGGGGTGACCGCGGCCCCGGCCGCGATCGCCGCGTGCAGGGCGACCACGAACGACGGCTGGTTGTGGCTCATCAGCGCGACGACGTCCCCGGGGCCGACGCCGTGCGCCGCGAGGCCCGCCGCCCCGGCCGTGACCGCCGACCGCAGTTCGGCGTAGGTCAGGCTTTCGCCGGTGCGGCCGTCGACGAGCGCGGTCGCGTCGCCGAACCGGGCCGCGCCGCCGATCACGAACTCGGTGAGCGTGACGTCCGGGATCTCGACGTCCGGCAGCGGGCTGCGGTGGATCATCCCCGCTCCTGCGCCAGGCCGAGCACGCGGACGGCGTTGTCCTTGAGGATCTTCGGGCGCACGTGGTCCTTCATGTCGAGCCGCGCGAAGTCGGCCATCCAGCGGTCCGGCGTGATGAGCGGGTAGTCCGAGCCGAACAGCACCTTGTCCTGCAGCAGGGTGTTGGCGTAGCGGACCAGCTGCGGCGGGAAGTACTTGGGCGACCAGCCGGAGAGGTCGATGTAGACGTTCGGCTTGTGCGTGGCCACCGCGAGCGCCTCGTCCTGCCACGGGAACGACGGGTGGGCCATGATGATCGTCAGGTCCGGGAAGTCGATGGCCACGTCGTCGAGCAGCATCGGGTTGGACAGGCCGAGCCGCACTCCCCCGCCGCCGCGCATGTTCGCGCCGATGCCGGTCTGGCCGGTGTGGAACAGCGCGGGCAGGCCGTGCTCCTGCGCGATCTCCAGCAGCGGGTACGCGCTGCGGTCGTTGGGCGCGAAGTCCTGCAGGCTCGGGTGGAACTTCAGGCCGCGCACGCCGTGGTCGGCGATCAGCCGCTCCAGCTGCCGGGCGCCCGCCCTGCCCTTGGCCGGGTCGATGCTGGCGAACGGGATGAGCACGTCCGGGTGCTTGGCCGCCGCCTCGGCGATCTCCTCGTTGGACAGCGCGGGGTGCCCGGTGAACGCCTCGATGTCGACGGTGAACAGCACCGCCCCGATGCGGCGCTCGCGGTAGTAGGCCGCGATCTCGTCGATGGTGGGGCGCCGGGCGTCGGCGCCGAAGTAGGCCGAGGACGCCTCGACGAAGTCGTCGGGCAGGGACAGGTGCCCGTGGTCGTCGGTCTCGACGTGGACGTGCACGTCGATCGCCTCGAGCTGACTGGGATCCATGGTTGTCAGGTCTACTGATATGCATCCGGCGCTGTCAACGCCGCTTCTGCTCGCCGGAAGTGTCCGCTTCGTTGCACATCCTCCGGAATTTCGCAGCGGAATGCGATCCGGATCACCGCTCACACCGTGAGAGCTTGGTCATCCGATCCGGCGAAATCAGTTAGCATAGGTCAACTAATTTTCGCTGGTTGGAGTGATGGAAGTGCAGCCTGCGCTCGGTCCCCGCTACAAGTGGATCGCGCTGTCCAACACGACACTGGGCATGCTCATGGCCACGATCAACTCCTCGATCGTGCTCATCGCGCTGCCGGACATCTTCCGCGGCATCGACATCAACCCGCTGGAGCCGTCGAACACCAGCTACCTGCTGTGGATGATGATGGGCTTCCTCGTCGTCACCGCGGTGCTGGTGGTCGGTTTCGGGCGGCTGGGCGACATGTACGGCCGCGTCCGCATGTACAACCTGGGGTTCGCCGTCTTCGCGGTGTCGTCCATCTTCCTGGCGATCACGTGGATGAACGGCGGCGCGGCGGCGATCTGGATGATCGCCTGGCGCATCGTCCAGGGCATCGGCGGCGCGTTCCTGATGGCCAACTCCAGCGCGATCCTCACCGACGCCTTCCCCAGGCGGCAGCGCGGCATGGCGCTGGGCATCAACGGCGTCGCCGCGATCGCCGGGTCCTTCCTCGGGCTGGTGATCGGCGGCCTGCTCGGCCCGGTCGAGTGGCGGCTGGTCTTCCTCGTCTCCGTCCCGTTCGGCGTCTTCGGCACGATCTGGGCCTACCTCAAGCTCAAGGACACCAGCGAGCGCCACCGCGCGAAGATGGACTGGTGGGGCAACCTGACCTTCGCGGTCGGCCTCATCGCCGTGCTCGTCGGCATCACCTACGGCATCCAGCCCTACGGCGGGCACACCATGGGGTGGACCAGCCCGTTCGTGCTGTCCTGCCTCATCGGCGGCGTCGTGGTCCTGGTCGTCTTCTGCGTCATCGAGACCAGGGTCGCGAACCCGCTGTTCAACCTCGGACTGTTCAAGATCCGCGCGTTCACCTTCGGCAACCTGGCGAACCTGCTCGCCTCGCTGGGCCGCGGCGGCCTGCAGTTCGTGCTGATCATCTGGCTGCAGGGCATCTGGCTGCCGCAGCACGGCTACAGCTTCGAGAAGACCCCGCTGTGGGCCGGCATCTACATGCTGCCGCTGACGATCGGCTTCCTCGTCTCCGCGCCGGTGTCCGGCATCATCTCCGACCGCATCGGCGGGCGGCTGCTGTCCACCGGCGGCATGCTGATCACCGCTCTCAGCTTCGTCCTGCTGGAAGTCCTGCCGGTCGACTTCGGCTACTGGGCCTTCGCCGCGATCCTGCTCCTCAACGGGCTCGGCATGGGCCTGTTCACCTCGCCCAACCGGGCCGAGGTGATGAACAGCCTGCCGAACAACGCGCGCGGCGCGGGCGCCGGGATGACCGCGACCTTCCAGAACTCGGCGATGGTGCTGTCCATCGGCTTCTTCTTCAGCCTGATGATCGCCGGGCTCGCCGACCACCTGCCGTCGGCGATGGCGCAGGGCCTGACCGCCAACGGCGTGCCCGCCGCCGACGCGAACCAGATCGCGTCGCTGCCGCCGGTCGGCGTGCTGTTCGCCGCGTTCCTCGGCTACAACCCGATCGAGCAGCTCCTCGGCGGCGTCCTGCACACCCTGCCGCCGGACCAGGCCGCCTACCTGACCGGCCGCAGCTTCTTCCCGCAGCTGATCTCCGGGCCGTTCGCCGACGGATTGACCGCGGCGTTCTGGTTCGCGATCATCGCCTCCGTGGTCGCCGCGCTCGCGTCCTGGTTCACCGGCCCGGCCCGCAAGCCCGCGCCGGGGCAGCCGCACGAGACCGTCGGCTCCGAGCTCGCCGCCGCGGTGGGCGACCTGGTCGACGTGAGCGAGCAGGACACCGTCGCCACCGGCCCCGGCCGCATCGCCGGCCGTCTGCGCACCGCGGGCGGCAACGCGCTCGCCGGCGGCGTGGTGACCGTGACCGGCGCGGACGGCAGGCAGGCAGGCCGCACCAGGGCCGGCGCGGACGGCGGCTACGCGGTGTCCGGCCTGCGCCCCGGCACCTACACGCTGATCGTCACCGCGCCGGGGTTCCAGCCGGAGGCGGCCGCGGTCGCCCTCAACGGCTCCGGCGCCGTGCGCGACTTCGTCGTGTCCGGCGGCGGGACCGTGACCGGGATCGTGCGCCGCGCCCCCGGCGGCGCCGGAGCCGGCGACACCGCGGTGGTCGCCACCGACGGCGGCGGCCAGGTGGTCGGGCAGACACGCACCCTCGACGACGGCACGTTCCAGCTCGCCGGCCTGCCCGCCGGGGAGATCACGGTGACCGCGCACCTGGACGGCCACCGCCCGGCAGCGGCGACCGTCGTGGTGACCGGCACCGAACCGGCCGTGGCCGACCTGCTGGTCCAGGCCGCCGGGGCGCTGCGCGGCACCGTCACCGGGCCGGACGGCCGCCCGGTGCCCGGCGCACGCGTCACCGTCAGCACCGCCGCGGGCGAACTCGCCGCGGCCGCGGTGACGGACGAGCACGGCGGCTACACGGTGGACGACCTCGCGCCCGGCGACTACACCGTGGTGACCAGCCTGTTCGAGCCCGTGGTGCGGCAGGTGGACCTGAGCGGCGGCGAATCGGCGACCGTCGACGTCGACCTGCACGCCGGCCGTCCCGAGCAGGCCCGCTCATGAGCGAGGTGACCGGACGGGTGCGCGACACCCGGGACGCACCCGTGCCCGGCGCGGCGGTCACGCTCGTCGACTCCGGCGGGCAGCAGATCGCGCGCGGCGCCACCGGCCCGGACGGCGGCTACCGGCTGCCCGCGCCCGGCCGCGGCGTCCACGTCCTGATCGCCTCGGCGCCGGCGTACCGGCCGGAGGCGGTCACCCTGACCGTCGGCGACGCCGCGGCCGTCCTGGACCTCGTGCTGGACAGCGCGACCGGGCTGGGCGGCGTGGTCCGCTCCGCGGCGACCGGGGCGCCGATCGCGGACGCGACCGTGACGCTGGCCGACGCCCGCGGCGAGGTCGTCGGGTCCTACATCTCCGGCCAGGGCGGCGAATACTCCTTCGGCGCCCTGCCCGCCGGGACCTACACGCTCGCCGTGAACGCGCCGGGGTACCGGCCGTCCGCGGTGGCGGTGCACATGACCGACGCGAGCGTGCGGCAGGACCTGGAGCTGGCGGAGGCCGCGGTCATCCACGGCACGGTCAACGTGCGCGACCTGCCGCGGCCGTGGCCGCGGATCACGGTGAGCCTGCTGGACGAATCGGGCGTCCTCGCCCGGCGCACGTTCGCAGGCGAGGACGGGCACTACGCCTTCCACGACCTCGAACCCGGCACCTACACCGTCGTCGCTACGAGTTACGCACCAGTAAGGAAAGCGGCGCGCGTCGGCGGCGGCGAGACCCGGCTGGACGTGCGGCTCACCTGAGCGTTTCCCCCGGCGGGACAAGGCGAACCACCTTCCGTCGACCACCCGGGCACGGTGCGTCAAGATCGCGGAGAGTGGTGGACACGGGCGGGGTCGGAGTGGTTGCATAGCGTTCACCGGCGCGGGTTCGGCCACACGCGGGGGAAGGGGTCCCCGCGACGGTTGAGCCGCCGCACGTGACGAACCCAGGCAGTTAGGACGACATGGCGACGCGGGCTCGAGAACTGCTCAACCGCTCACGCGCGCTGCTGGACCGCTCGAGGGAAGCGGCCTCGCAGCTCTTCGGCCCCCCACCCGCGCAGCCGCCACCGCCGCGGCCGCCGGTGATCGTGCAGTCCCCGTCCCAGGCGGAGCGCGAGCGGGCCAACGAAGAGGCGCTCGCCGCGCTCTGCGCGAACGTGGCGCTGCGCGACCTCAACCTGGTCGACTCCCTGCTCTCCCAGCTGGAGGAGATGGAGGCCAGGGAGGAGGACACCGAGCGGCTCGGCGAGCTGTACCGGCTGGACCACCTGGCGACCCGGCTGCGCCGCAACGCGGAGAACCTCCGCGTGCTGGCCGGCCGCGACGCCACCGACACCGCGACCGAGACGACCTCGCTGGTCGACGTGGTGCGCGGCGCGATGTCGTCGATCGACCAGTACGCCCGCGTCAACATCGGGCGGATCGTGTCGCTGGGCGTGGTCGGCTTCGCGAGCGAGGACCTCAGCCGGCTGATCGCCGAACTGCTGGACAACGCGACGAAGTCCTCGCCGCCGAACACCCCGGTGCGGGTCAGCGCCCACCTGACCGAAGCGGGCAGCGTGCTGGTGCGGATCGAGGACGAGGGCATCGGCCTGCCGCCGGACCGGCTGCAGGAACTCAATGACCGGCTCTCCGGCGAGCCGGTGCTCGACGACTCCTCGGTGCGGCACATGGGCCTGGCGGTCGTGCGGCGGCTGTCCGCCCGCCACGGCATGCGCACCCGGCTCGACCGCCGCGTCCCGCACGGCACCACCGCGTCGGTGCTGCTGCCCGCGGGTCTCGTCGCCGATCTGCCGGAGGCCAACTGGTCCGGCACGCAGACGGTGGTGTTCCCGCAGGCGCCGCGCGGCACCGCGGTGGCCGAGGCGCCCGCCCAGCCCCGCCACCGCTCCGGGCTGCCCAAGCGGGAGCCGGCGCCGCCGAGGCCGGCGCCCGCCCGCCGCCCCCAGCCGGGGTCGATGGTCGGCGGCACCACCGCCAGCGGTCTGCCGCGCCGCGTCTCGCACAGCCTGAAGAACCCCCAGGGGCAGGCACCCGCGGCGCAGTCCGCGGTGGAGCCGACCCCCGCCGAGGACCGCGCCGCCGGGCACGAGAAACTGCTCGCCGATCTCGGCGCCTTCACCGACGGCGAACGTGCGGCGCGCGAGAAGCAGGGCACCGACGAATCCGGGGAGCAGCAGCAGTGACCGCCGACACCGGCCAGGACTTCACCTGGCTGATCAACGACTTCGTCCGCAAGGTCCACGGCGTGTCGCACGCGCTGATCATGTCCTCGGACGGGTTCCCGCTCACCGCCTCCGACGACATGTCGACCGAGGAGCGCGAGCAGCTCGCCGCTATCGCCAGCGGGCTGCTCAGCCTGGCGCGCAACAGCGCGGCGCTGTTCCACAAGGGCACCTGCGAGCAGATCATCATCCGGCTCACCCACGGGTACTTCCTGTTCATGGGCATCGACGCGCACGCCGGGCTGGCGGTGCTGACCACCTCCGACTGCGACATGAAGGTCGTCGCCTACGAGATGACGCAGTTCGTCTCCAGCGCCGGCCACGCGCTGACCCCCGAGATGCGCGCGGACCTGCGCCGCGTGCTCACCGGCCGCCGGCCCCAGGCCTGAGCACTCCCGACAGGATGTGATTCGCGATGTCCCAGGACACCGGGCCGGACGAGCGGGCGGTCAAGCCGCGCAGCAAGCGGATCCGGCCGTACACCCTGACCGGCGGCCGCACCAGGGCACGGCACCAGCTGCTGGTCGAAACGCTCATCTCGGTGCCCCAGTACGACCCGGCCCTGGCGGAGAAGCTCATGCCGGAGTCGCGGGCCCTCTACGAACGGGCCCGCTCCCAGGTCTCGATCGCCGAGCTGTCCTCGCTGCTGACCATCCCGCTCGGGGTGGTCCGCGTGCTGGTCAGCGACCTGGCCGCGCAGGGGGCGGTGTTCATCCACCCGACCGCCCACGCCTACTCCCACGACCGGAACATGCTCGAGAGGATCCTCAATGGACTCAAGCAGCTCCCCGTCTGATCCGGGCCTGCTGACGATCTCGGCGAAGATCGTGATCGCGGGCGGGTTCGGGGTGGGCAAGACGACGCTGGTCGGGTCCGTGTCCGAGGTGCCGCCGCTGAACACCGAGGCGTGGATGACCGAGGCCGGCGAGGGTGTCGACGACCTGCCGCCGGACGGCGCCAAGACCACCACGACCGTCGCGATGGACTTCGGCCGGATCTCGCTGTACGACGACCTGATGCTGTACCTGTTCGGCACGCCGGGACAGGCGCGGTTCTGGTTCCTGTGGGACGACCTCTCGCGTGGCGCGCTCGGCGCGATCGTGCTGGTCGACACCCGGCGGCTGGACCAGTCGTTCGCCGCGATCAACTACTTCGAGAACGACTCGGACCTGCCGTTCATCGTCGCGATCAACCGGTTCGACGGGGAGCTCGCGCACGACGTCGACGAGGTGCGGGAGGCGCTGGCGCTGAGCCCGGACGTCCCGCTGGTCACCTGCGACGCCCGCGACAAGGCGTCGGTGCTGGAGACCCTGCAGGAACTGGTGTCCTACACGCTGTCACTGGCCGAAGTCTCGGAGGGGGGCCGGATCCGCGCCCATGCGTAAGATCCTGATCGTCGGTTCGGGTCAGTCGGGCCTGCAGCTCGCGCTGAGCCTGCAGGAGCACGGCTACGACGTGACCGTGATGTCCGCGCGCACGCCGGACGAGATCCGCGCCGGGTGGGTCACCTCGACCCAGTGCATGTTCGCCGACGCGCTCGCCATCGAGCGCAAGCACGGGCTGAACCTGTGGGACGACGTCGCTCCCCGTGTCGCGGGGCAGGGGTTTTCGATGGCCGGGCCGGACGGGCAGCGCGCGCTGAACTGGATCGCCTCGTGGGACGGCGGACCGGCGCAGTCCATCGACCAGCGGGTGAAGATGGCGGCGTGGCTCGAGTTGTTCGAGGAGCGCGGCGGCAACGTCGTGATCCACGGCGTCACCACGGCCGACCTGAACGGGCTGGCGCGGCTCTACGAGCTGGTGATCGTCGCGGCGGGCAAGGGCGAGCTGGTGCAGCTGTTCGACCGCGACCCATCGCGATCCCCTTACACGAAGCCGCAGCGCCGGCTTTCGGTGTCCTATGTGCACGGTCAGGAGTCGCGTCCGGAGCGGCCGGGCACCACCGACGTGTGGATGAACATCATCCCGGGTGTCGGCGAGCTGATCAACATCCCGGGCTACACGCTGTCCGGGCCGTGCGACATCTTCTACGTGTCCGGCATTCCGGGCGGGCCGTTCGACGCGTTCGCCGACCGGCCTCCGGCGGAGGAGCAGCTGCGGCGGCACCTGGAGCTGTTCCGGCAGTACATCCCGTGGGAGTACGAGCGGGCGAAGAACGCCGAGCTGACCGACGGCAAGGCGGTGCTGGTCGGCGGGTACCCGCCGGTCGTGCGGCGCCCGGTGGGCGAGCTGCCGTCCGGCGGGTTCGTGCTCGGCATGGCGGACGTGGTGGTGGCGAACGACCCGATCACCGGTCAGGGCGCGAACAACGCGGCCAAATGCGCCGAGTCGTACCTGGGCAGCATCCTGGAGAACGGGGACCGGCCCTTCGACCGGGAGTGGATGCAGCGGGCGTTCGACCGGTACTGGGAGCACGCCCAGTGGGTCACGATGTTCACCAACGCGATGCTGCAGCCGCCACCGCCGCACGTGCAGCAGATCCTCGGGGCGGCCCAGACGAACCCGGCCGTGGCGAAGCGGTTCGTGAACGGCTTCAACAACCCCACGGACTTCCAGCACTGGCTGCTGGACCCGGCCAAGACGGAGGAGTACCTGGCTTCGGTGTGACCGGGCGGCCGGGGCCGCCCGGCGCTCGTGTCAGTGGCCCACGTCGATGACGACGCGGGTCGGTGCGGTGAGCGTGAACACCCGCACCCAGGACTTGTAGCGTGTGCCGAGGCCGATCGACACGTAGCCTTCGTAGTCCCCGGTCACCGCGACGGCCATGACGTTGCGGAGGTTGTGGGTGCGGAACTTGTCGGGACCCGGGTAGGTGCGGTTGCCGTTGTCGTCGTGGGCGCGGGCGGGCGTGGTGCTGACGGCGACGAAGTGCTCGCCGGTGAGCCACACGATGTCGCCGGAGCCGTCGGCGATCAGCTCGTCGACCCACTCGTAGGACGCCTGGGGCGCGGGGCCCGTCATGTCCAGCACGACCCGGTCGAAGCCGGTGTTGAGGCCGGTGCGGATGTTCGTCATGGTGGCGACACCCGGTTGCGCACCGGCCGGCGCCGCCGCGACGACGGCGCCCGAGAGCGCGAGCAAGGCGGCGGCGCAGACCGCGAACAGCCGCCGTGGGGTGAGGGTCATCGGTGACCTCCTGCCGGGAGGGGATGGGGTTCCCAGCGCTGGTGCCTCAAGAGACGTGCCCGGTGGGGTGGAGGTTGTCCGGGTTCGGTCTCGGAACGGACACCGCGCCCGGCGCGCCCGCCGGCCGGGCCGGAGGCCCGTGAGCGACGGCACCGCTGCGGTTCGGACGGCCCACCTGGCCCCGCGCGCCGGGGATCCACGGGCGGCGCACGGCTGCGGTCCGGACGGCCCCGCTGGACGGGGCCGGAGCCCATGGGCGGCGGCACCGCTGCGGTTCGCACGGCCCGCCTGGCCCCGCGCGCCGGAGGTCCATGGGCGGCGGCGCCCGGTTCGCACCCGGCCGGGCCACCGGCCCCGGGCACCTTGCGCCCGCAGCCACCATCGCGCGGCCCCACCAGCC
>NZ_AFWY03000052.1:0-57223 GCF_000231075.2 Amycolatopsis sp. ATCC 39116
CGGCGGCGGCGGTGGCGGCGGCGGTTTCCGCCCCGGTGGCGGCGGTGGCGCCCCCGCCGGTGGTGGCTTCCGCGGTGGCGGCGGCGGTCGTGGCGGCGGCGGTGGCCGCGGCGGCACGGCCGGTGCCTTCGGCCGTCCGGGTGGACCCTCGCGCAAGGGCCGCAAGTCGAAGCGGCAGAAGCGCCAGGAGTACATGGAGAACATGCAGGCGCCGTCGGTCGGTGGCATCCGGCTGCCCAAGGGCAGCGGCGAGACCATCCGGCTGCCGCGCGGCGCCTCGCTGACCGACTTCGCGGAGAAGATCGACGCGAACCCGGCCTCGCTGGTGCAGGTGCTGTTCCACCTGGGTGAGATGGTCACCGCGACGCAGTCCGTCTCGGACGAGGTGCTGGAGCTCCTCGGCTCGGAGATGAACTACAACGTCCAGGTCGTCTCCCCCGAGGAGGAGGACCGCGAGCTGCTGGAGACCTTCGACATCACCTACGGTGAGGACGAGGGCGGCGAGGAGGACCTGCAGGTCCGCCCGCCGGTGGTGACCGTCATGGGTCACGTCGACCACGGTAAGACCCGCCTGCTCGACACCATCCGCAAGACGCGGGTGCACGAGCGGGAGGCCGGCGGCATCACCCAGCACATCGGCGCCTACCAGGTCGAGACCGAGCTCGAGGGCAACCCGCGCCTGATCACCTTCATCGACACCCCGGGTCACGAGGCGTTCACCGCCATGCGTGCCCGTGGTGCGAACTCCACCGACATCGCGGTGATCGTGGTCGCCGCGGACGACGGCGTCATGCCGCAGACGGTGGAGGCGATCAACCACGCCCAGGCGGCCAAGGCGCCGATCGTGGTCGCGGTCAACAAGATCGACAAGGAAGGCGCGAACCCGGACAAGATCCGGCAGCAGCTCACCGAGTACAACCTCGTGGCCGAGGAGTACGGCGGCGACACCATGTTCGTCGACATCTCCGCCCGCGAGAACATCAACATCGACGGGCTGCTCGAGGCGATCCTGCTGACCGCGGACGCCACCCTGGACCTCCGGGCCAACCCGGACATGCCGGCCCAGGGTGTCGCGATCGAGGCGCACCTCGACCGCGGCCGCGGCCCGGTGGCCACCGTGCTGGTCCAGCGCGGCACCCTGCGGGTCGGCGACTCGGTCGTCGCCGGCGACGCGTACGGCCGCGTGCGGCGGATGGTCGACGAGTACAACGAGGACGTCACCGAGGCGCTGCCCTCGCGTCCGGTCCAGGTCATCGGCTTCACGTCGGTGCCTGGCGCGGGCGACACGTTCCTCGTCGTCGAGGAGGACCGGGTGGCCCGGCAGATCGCCGAGCGCCGCCAGGCGCGCATCCGCAACGCGCAGAACGCCGCGAAGCGCAAGCGCGTCAGCCTGGAGGACCTGGACTCCGCGCTGAAGGAGACCAACAGCCTCAACCTGATCATCAAGGGTGACAACTCCGGTACGGTCGAGGCCCTGGAAGCGTCGCTCATGCAGCTGGACGTCGGCGACGAGGTCGAGCTGAACGTGGTCCACCGCGGCGTCGGTGGTGTCACCGAGAGCGACATCGACCTGGCGACGGCCTCCGACGCGATCGTCCTGGGCTTCAACGTGCGGGCCGAGGGCAAGGCGACCGAGCGGGCCAACCGCGAGGGCGTCGACGTCCGGTACTACACGGTGATCTACCAGGCGATCGACGAGATCGAGCAGGCCCTCAAGGGCATGCTCAAGCCGGAGTACGAAGAGGTCGAGCTGGGCCGCGCCGAGGTCCGGGAGGTCTTCAAGTCCTCCAAGTTCGGCACCATCGCCGGTTGCCTCGTGCAGTCCGGGGAGATCCGCCGCAACGCGAAGGCGCGTCTCCTGCGGGACAACGTGGTCGTCGCCGAGAACCTGCCGGTCAGCTCGCTGCGGCGGTTCAAGGACGACGTGGTCGAGGTCCGCGAGGGCTACGAGTGCGGTCTGACGCTCGGGTCCTACAGCGACATCAAGGTCGACGACGTCATCGAGACCTACGAGCAGCGCGAGAAGCCGCGCGTCTGAGTCGGGTAGTGGTGCGCGGGGCCGGTCTGGTGACCGGCCCCGCGTCCTCACCTGGGACAGGGAACCGATGTACGTAGGTGCGCTCGAGCTCGACGTCCTGTTCGGCGACGTCCATTCGCTGAAGCAGAAGCGGTCGCTGGTGCGGCCGCTGATCGCCGAGGTGCGCCGCAGGTTCGAGGTGTCGGTCGCCGAGGCCGGTCACCTCGACCTGCACCGCAGGGCCCTGATCGGGGTGGCGGTGGTGGCGGCCGACGGTGAACATGTTCGTGACGTGCTCGACGGCTGTGAACGGCTGGTGGCGCAGCGCCCCGAGTTGGAGCTGCTCTCCACCCACCGCCGCCTGCTCGGGCCAGAAGACTAAGGGGAGTGCGTGATGGCCGATCCGGCTCGCGCCCGCAGGCT
Organism: Amycolatopsis sp. ATCC 39116; assembly: GCF_000231075.2. NCBI lineage: Bacteria > Bacillati > Actinomycetota > Actinomycetes > Pseudonocardiales > Pseudonocardiaceae > Amycolatopsis > Amycolatopsis sp. ATCC 39116. Next base: position 2,441 of record NZ_AFWY03000052.1, read on the forward strand.
GTCCAAGCGGATCTCGCAGATCGTGGCGTCGGCGATCGAGCACGAGATCAAGGACCCGCGGTTGAAGAACGTGACGATCACCGACGCGAAGATCACCGCGGACCTGCACGACGCGACCGTGTACTACACGGTGCTGGGGGAGAACCTCGACTCGAAGCCGGACTTCCCGGGCGCGGCCGCCGCGCTGGAGTCGGCGCGGGGCGTGCTGCGCAGCCGCGTCGGCCAGGGCACGGGGGTTCGGTTCACGCCGACGCTGACCTTTGTCGCGGACACCATCCCGGACGAGGCCCGGCACATCGAGGACCTGCTGGCGAAGGCGCGCGAGGCCGACGCCGAACTGGCCCGGCGCGCGGCCGCCGCGCAGCACGCCGGCGACCCGGACCCGTACAAGCAGCCCCGCGAAGCCGACGAGGACGACTCCGACGAGGAGTAATCCCGCCGGGCCTTGGCCTGCGGTGTCTGGGTTGCCGCTACGCCGCGATGGCGACGAGCAGTAGTCCTGCCTGGCTTGGCCTGCGGTGTCTGGGTTGCCGCTACGCCGCGGTGGCGACTGGGAGTGAGTCCCGCCCCCTCTTGACCCGCGGTGCTTGGATTGCCGCAGCACTGCCGCTGCGACGCGATCTGAGGGGGTCCGCGTGAGGTCGATGGGATGGCTGTACCCGTTCCGCTCCCGGCCCTGGTCCGAGATCGCCGCGGAGTTCCACCGGCTCGCCGACGCGCGGCCGGTCTACCGCCCCATGTCCGAGGTCGTGGACAGCGTGCTCGCCGCGAACACCGTCCTGCTCGGCACGACCTCGCTGGGTGACCTGATCGTGGTCGACCGGCCGGTGCCGCGGGCGCCGTGGGGCGCGGTCGTGGTGTCCGGGCCGTGGTCGCGGCGTTCCGCCGTTTCGCCCGGCCGCGTGCGCGTCGAGCACGTGGGCGCCGACGGTGAGGCGGACGAGCGCCCCGTCGACGAGGCCGTGCCGCTGTTCTGGTGCTTCGTGACCCGCAAGTTCGGCGTGGTGCCCGCCGCTCAGGTGTCCTGAGGCCGGATCCCGTCCAGCAGGAACGTCAGATGGCGGCGCCAGTCGCCGAGCGGCGCCGCCTGCGTGGTGGCGGCGATGGCGAACGCCAGGTCCGCCAGGCCGAAGTCCGGGCGCAGCACCCCGGCCCCGTGCGCGCGTTCCAGCACCTTCTCGAACACCTCGCCGACCCGCTCCCGGGCAGCCCGCAGCCCCGGCGCCCCGGGCAGGTCGCTGGTGCAGATCTCGGTCATCCCGCGATCCACCGACTGCAGTTCGCAGGTGCGCACGATCAGTTGGACCAGGCCGTCCCACGGGTCCTCGGCCGCCAGCGCCTGCTCGGCTTCGCCCGCCCAGCGGTCGAGCATGCCGCTGAACGCGGCCTCGACCAGGTCCGTGCGCGTGGGGAACCGGTTGTAGAGCGTCCCGATCGACACCCCCGCCCGGCGTGCGATCTCCTCCAGCGGCGCGTCCAGGCCCTTCTCGCCGAACACCTCGCGCGCGGCCGCGACCAGCAGTTCGCGGTTGCGCTGGGCGTCACGGCGGAGGGGACGGCTCACGCTTCCCAGTATAAGAAACTTGAGGGTTGCCTCAATTTGAGATACAACTTGAGGGGAACCTCAACTTATCTGGGAGGCAATCGACATGAGGACACTCGCGATCTTCGGCGCCGGGCCCGGCATGGGACTGACGACGGCCCGCCGGTTCGGCAAGGAGGGCTACCAGGTCTCGCTCGTGGCGCGCAGCGCGGACCGGCTGTCGTCCTTCGTGGACGAACTGTCCGCGGAAGGTGTTGCGGCACGGGCGTTTCCGGCCGACATGACCGACCTCGCCGCGCACGAGCGGCTGCTGGCCGACATCGGCCGGGTGGACGTGGCGGTGATCAACGGGTCGCTGGACCTGGCGCTGCTGAAGCCGGTGCGCGACCTCGACATCGAGACCCTGCGGTCGGGGTTCGAGAGCGTGGTGCTGGCGCCGCTGTCGCTGACCCGGCGGCTGCTGCCGGGCATGCTGGAGCGCGGCTCGGGCGCGTTGCTCTACGGGTTCGGCTCGTCGGCGAAGACCCCGGAGCCGATGCTCGCCGGCGCGGGCACGCCTCAGGCGGCGCTGCGCAACTACGTGTTCGCGCTGCGGGCCGACCTCGCCGGCACGGGCGTCACCGCCGCCGCGATCACCATCGGATCGCTCATCCGCGGCAGCGACGCCGAGAAGCTGTTCGACGCCTCGGTGGAGGCGCGCCGCGGGTTCGACCCGGACCGCATCGACCCGGCCGACCTCGCCGAAACGCTGTGGGGCATGGCCGCGACGGGCGAACCGGCCGAGCAGGTGGTGCCCGGCTAGACGAGTTATGCGTAACTCGGTCAGTGGTCGTAGGCGGTCAGGGATCGGGTGGTGGGTTGGCCGGCGGCGCGGTCGTGCGAGGGATCAGATCGCTCGCCGCGCCGCCAGAGGTTCGCGCGGCGGGCGCCCACCCGCCTTCGACTTTGAGGCCTACAAGCGGCGCAACGTGGTCGAACGCTGTTTCACCCGGCTCAAACAGTTCCGCGACCTGGCTACCCGCTACGCCAAACGCGCCGCCTACTTCCAAGCCGAACTCACCATTGCCGCCATCATCCTCCGGCTCCGATGACTTACCGGACACTTCCTAGACGGTCGCCGGCGCCCGGGTGGCGGCGAGGCGGAACAGCGCGAGCGCGGCCAGGCCGGCGGCCGCCGCCGACCAGGGCAGCGCCCCGGTCCCGCCGAGGCCGATCACGCCGCCACCGACGGCACCGCCGACCGCCACCCCGAGGTAGGTGCCGGAGGTGTTCATCGCCAGCGCCGGCGCCGAGGCCTCGCCGGCCAGCCGGTGCAGCCGCGCCTGGACCGCGGGCGAGTTCCAGAACGCCGCACCGCCCCACAGCGCCACCAAGGGCCACAGCACCCACACCGGCACCGGGCGGAGCGACCACAGCACCCCGAAGACGACCATCACCGCGATGAACACCCCGACGCCGATCGCCAGCGTGCGGTCGGGGCCCCACCGGTCGGTGGCGCGTCCGCCCGCCCAGATGCCGGCCATTCCGGCGGCACCGGACACCGCGAACAATGCGCCGCGGGACGCTATGTCCACATTGGACAGGCCGGCGGTGAACGGCGCCAGGTAGGTGAGCAGCATCATCGACCCGAACATCAGCACGACGTTCGCGGCCAGTCCCAGGGAAACCGGTGGCGCGCCGAGACCGCGGATCCGGTCCCGCCAGGCCATCGCCGGGCCTGCCGTGGTGTCCGAAGGCAGGGTGGCGGTGAAGGCGGCCACCGTGGCGAGCCCGGCCACGGCCAGCGCGGTGAAGGTCGCGCGCCACCCGCCGAGCGCGCTGAGCCAGGTGCCCAGCGGGACGCCGATCGCCACCGCTCCGGTGACACCCAGCGCCACGGCCGCCACGTACCGGCCGAGCTTCTCCGGCGGCGACAACCGGGCCGCGAGCGAGAACAACGACGGGGTCGCCGCACCGGCCGCCGCCGCGGCGACGACGCGGGCCAGCAGCAGCACCGCGAAGGAGGGCGTGAGCGCGGCGAGCAGGTTGGCCGCGGTGAACACCGCGGCCGCGCCGGTGAGCACCACCTTGGGCCGGGTGCGGGCGGTGAGGAGCGCCATGACCGGCGCCGCCACCGCGACGGTCACCGAGAACACCGTCACCAGCTGCCCGGCCGCGCCGACTGTGACGCCCAGATCGGTGGCGATCTCGGGGAGGACCCCCGCGATGACGTAGTCGTCGGTGTAGTACACCAGCGCCGCGCCGGCCAGCGCGATCAGCCAGAGCGGCATGTGTCCGATTCCTCCCATGTCCCCCGTTGTGCGTGACTTCTACACGGGACGGGAGCGGGGCGCCACCGCTTTTCCGCGCCGGGGTCAGGCGGGTTTCCTCGCGACGATCAGGTCCCGCAGGATCGCCTGGTCCACCCGGTGCTCGAACCCCTCCCACGGCCCGCCGGAGCGAACTTCCAGGCCGGCCCGGCCGAGGATCCCGGCGATCTCGTCGCGCTTGGCGACGTGCGTGTTCCAGCTCAGGCCCAGCGCGCCGCCCGGCTTGAGCACCCGCGCCCACACCGGCACGGCGGCGGCCAGCAGGTCCCGCGGGCTGCGCGCGAGCTCGTCGGGCTGGTGGCTGCCGTGCTGGACCCCGTAGGGCGCGTCGGCCACCACGACGTCCGCCGAACCTGCCTTGAGCAGCTCGTCCGTGGTGAGGGTGTCGGCGTTGAAGAACGTGACATGGCGCGCGTCGCCGGCCTTCCAGCGATCCTTGTCCAGCGCGTAGGAGATCTCCAGGCGCTGCCCGAGGCGGTGCTTGTGCCGCCGCAGCGGGCCGGAGTCGGCGTTGTGCTTGACGCGCTTCTGCCGCAGCCAGGTCTTGATGAACCGTTCGTAGGCCTCGAAATCCCGCTTGTCGACGTCCAGCCCGGTCGCGTCCAGGCCGTACATCATGGCCTGGTTGAGCGTGGTTCCGCGGCCGCACAACGGGTCGACCACGTGCAGCGGCCGGTCCAGGAACTCGGTGGGCCGGGACCGGGACAGCAGCGTGACGTTGAGCAGCAGCTTGGTGAACAGCTCGTTGGTCTTGCCCGGGTACTTCTGGATGGTCAGCAGGTCGGAGTCGAGCTTGTCCAGCGGCGCGATCTCCAGCGGGCGCAGCAGGTCGCCGCTGAACTCGAACAGCGCGTACAGCGACGAGAGGTTCGACAGCAGCCGCAGGTCCTCTTCGGACAGCGGCTCCGCGGTGGTGAACGTGACGTAGGTGACGCCACCGATCCGGCGCTCGCCAATCTCGGCCGGCGGCGTGCGCAGTGCCTCGCCGAACACGGTCAGTTCGGCGCGCAGCAGACCGGCGGAGGCGTCGGCGTAGACGCGGTTGGCGCCGGGGTAGAGGAGGATCCCGTAGTCGAACATCGGGAAAAAGCGTAGCTTGCCCGCATGAGCACCTCCGCCCAGCTCGACTTCCCGCGCGCCGCAGGGCTGCTGCGCGAAGCGACCGACGTCACCCTGCTGGCCCACGTCCGCCCGGACGCCGACGCGCTCGGCAGCGCGCTGGCCCTCGGCCGCGCGCTCTACCAGCGGGGCGCGACCGTGCGCGTGTCCTTCGCCGAGCCCGCCGAGGTGCCGGAAAGCCTGCGCGGCCTGGACGCCGACAACCTGTTCGTGCCCGCCGAGGAGGTGCCGCCGTCGGCGGGGTTGCTGATCTGCCTGGACACGCCGAGCCCCGCGCGGCTGGGGTCGCTGGCCGACCGGGTGGACGCGACGCGTGCGGCCGGGGGCGAGGTGCTCGTGGTCGACCACCACGCGTCGAACCTGCGGTACGGCTCGGTGCACCTGGTCGACGACACCGCCGAGGCGACCGCGGTGCTGGTGCTGGCGTTGCTGGACGAGCTGGGGGTGGCGCTGGACGAGCCGATCGCGCGCTGCCTGTACGCGGGGCTGGTCACCGACACGGGTGGCTTCCGGCGGGCGCGGCCGTCGACCCACCGCGCGGCGGCCCGGCTGCTGGAGGCGGGGGTCGACCCGGACCGGCTCGCGCGGGAGATCATCGACGACCACCCGTTCGCGTGGCTGCCGATGCTGTCGACCGTGCTGGCGTCGGCGCGGCTGGAGCCGGAGTCGGCGCAGGGCTTCGGGCTCGTGCACGCCGTGGTGACCGCCGACGTGGCCGCCACGGTGCGGCTGGAGGAGGTCGAGGGCGTGGTGGACGTGATCCGCTCGACGCGCGAGGCCGAGGTCGCGGTGGTGCTGAAGGAGCAGGCGCCGGGGGAGTGGTCGGTGTCGTTCCGGGCGATCGGCAAGATCGACGTCTCTCAGGCGGCGCGCAGCCTGGGCGGCGGAGGCCACCGGCTGGCGGCCGGCTGCACGATCCACGGCACGGCGGAGGAGGGCCTGGCCATGGTGAGGCGCGCGCTGGAGGAGGCGCCGCTGCTGGGCTGACGCGGGTCTGCCGGGGAGCCGGACGGTTCGCTGTGGGAGCCTCGGCCAGGCTTGCCATCCCTGCCGCTTCGCGGCGCCGCGAAGCGGCAGGCAGCCTCGTCAGTCTGACGTGACCGGGCGGTCCCGCGCCGCGGAGCGGCGGGCAGTTGGCTCAGCTGGTGGCCCGGCAGTCTGGCGTGATGGGGCGGTCCCGCGCCGTGGAGCGGCGGGCGGTTGGCTCAGCTGGTGGCCCGGCAGTCTGGAGTGATGGGGTGGTCCCGCGCCGCGGAGCGGCCCTTCACCGCGAGTGGTGGGCCTTCCGGGGAGCTGCCGCCCACTCCCTTCCGGAGGGGAGGTGCTGCGAAGCCGGCCGGCGGGAGCCCCGGCCATGCCGCCACGGCCCTGCGACCCCAACGCCGCTCGCGGGGACCGCCGCGAGCGGCGGTCCCCGGGCACTGCCGCCTCTGCCGAACGCTGCCGCCTCCGGAGGGAGCTACCGCCCCGGGAGTTACCGCCCCGCCCGGAAGCCATCGCCCCCTCCGGGAGCTGCCGCCCCGGGAGCTGCCGCCCCGGGAGCTGCCGCCCCGCCCGGAAGCCATCGCCGCCCCCGGAAGCCACCGCCCCTCCGGGAGCTGCAGCCCCTCCGGGAGCTGCCGCCCCTCCGGGAGCTGCCGCCCCTCCGGGAGCTGCCGCCCCTCCGGGAGCTGCCGCCCCTCCGGGAGCTGCCGCCCCTCCAGCAGCGCAGCACCCACCCCCCGGCCTGGCCACGGCCGCGCGGCCGATCTTGTCGGTGCCCCCGGTTAACCTGCCCTCGTGTCCGAAACCGTGGAAACCGCCGGGGAGAAGGTGCCCGCCAGGCGCGTGCTGGGCCTGGCGGTCCCGGCGCTGGGGGTCCTCGCGGCCGAGCCGTTGTACGTCCTGGTCGACACGGCCGTCGTCGGGCACCTGGGGGCCCTTCCGCTGGCCGGGCTCGCCGTGGGCGGGGTCGTGCTGGCCCAGGTCTCGACCCAGCTGACGTTCCTGTCTTACGGCACCACTTCCCGCACCGCCCGCCTGCACGGCGCCGGCCGTCGCGCGGAGGCGGTCAGCGAAGGCGTCCAGGCGACCTGGCTGGCGATCCTCGTCGGCCTGGTCGTGCTCGGCGCCGGGCAGCTGCTCGCGGGCCCGGTCGCCCGTGTCCTGTCCGGCAGTGACGAGGTCGCCGCGGCGGCCGTGTCCTGGCTGCGCATCGCGTTGTTCGGGGCGCCGCTGATCCTGATCACCATGGCGGGCAACGGCTGGATGCGCGGCGTGCAGGACGCGGTCCGCCCGCTGCGGTACGTCCTGGCGGGCAACGGGATCTCCGCGGTCCTCTGCCCGCTGCTGGTCTACGTCGCGGACTGGGGGCTCGAAGGGTCTGCCGTCGCGAACGTCGTCGCCCAGGTGATCAGCGCCGGGCTGTTCCTGCGGGCCCTCGTGGCCGAGAAGGTGTCGCTCAAGCCGCACCCGAAGGTGATGCGCGCGCAGCTCGGCCTCGGCCGGGACCTGGTGCTGCGCAGTCTCGCCTTCCAGGCGTGCTTCGTCTCCGCCGCCGCGGTGGCGGCCCGCACCTCGACCGCGGCCGTCGGCGCGCACCAGATCGTGCTGCAGCTGTGGACGTTCCTCTCCCTCGTGCTGGACTCCGTCGCGATCGCGGCCCAGTCGCTGGTCGGGGCGGCACTGGGGGCGGGCTCGGCGCGGCAGGCGCGGGGCGTGGCCGGGCAGATCACGCGCTACGGGCTGATCATGGGCTGCGTGCTCGGCGTGGTGTTCGCGGCGGTGTCGCAGGTGCTGCCGCACGCGTTCACCTCCGACCCGGGGGTGCTCGGCGAGGTGCCGCACGCCTGGTGGTTCTTCGTGGCGCTGCAACCGATCGCGGGCGTGGTGTTCGCGCTGGACGGGGTGCTGCTCGGCGCGGGCGACGCGGCCTTCCTCCGCACCGCGACGCTCGTCAGCGCCGCGCTCGGGTTCCTGCCGCTGATCTGGGCCTCGCTCGGCTTCGGCTGGGGCCTGACCGGCATCTGGACCGGCCTGTCGCTGTTCATGGTGCTGCGCCTGGCCGCGGTGGTGGCCCGCTGGCGCTCGGACGGCTGGACCGTGGTCGGCGTGGTCCGCTGACGCCGCTGCTCCGGCTCCGGGTCGGGGCCGTGCGTGCGGTTCGCGCGGTCGGCCGGCCCGGCACGCGCGGCCGCGGGCCGGCTGCCGGTGCTGGACGGGTGCACCGCCTCCGCGCGGCAGTGCGCGACGGTGGCGTGAACGATCGCCCCTGCCGCCCGCTGGCCCCCGCCGAACGCCGCGCTGCGGGCGTGTCGTGGGGGTGGCTCCGGGGCCGCGAATCGCTGCGCCGTGTGGCTGAAAACACCCCGGTAACAGGTAAGTTTCAGCCTTGCATAGGCGATACAACTATCGGGACGGCGATGCGGGCGTCCCCGTGTCGTTGTCGCCTACTCCGCTTCGGGAGGAATCCTTCGTGCCGCCGCAGCAGGCACCCGTGATCGGCAAGGCCAGCCGCCGGTCGTGGTTCATCTGGTTCACCGCCGCCATCGTCTACCTCCTCTCCGTCTTCCATCGCACCTCGTTCGGGGTCGCCGGGCTGGAAGCCGCCGACCGGTTCGGGGTCGGCGCCGCCGCGCTTTCCACGTTCACCGTCCTGCAGGTCGGCGTCTACGCCGCGATGCAGATCCCCACCGGCGTCCTCGTCGACCGCTTCGGGCCGCGCAAGGTCCTCACCGCCGCGCTGATCTTCCTCGGCCTCGGCCAGGTCCTCGTCGCCATCGCGGACACCTACGCGCTGGGCCTGCTCGCGCGCGGCGTGCTCGGCTTCGGTGACGCGCTCACCTTCGTCAGCGTGCTGCGCCTGATCGCCGCGCACTTCCCGGGCCGCCAGTACGCCGTGGTCACCAGCTTCACCACGGCGATCGGCTTCCTCGGCAACCTCGCCGCGACCGTCCCGCTCACCCTGCTGCTCGCCGGCCCCGGCTGGACCCCGACGTTCCTCGCCGCCGGCCTGATCACCGCGATCTACTCGGCCGTCGTCGCGGGCCGCGTCCGCGACACCCCGGCCGGCGCCACCCCGAAGGCCGGCCCGGTCGACGCGCGCCAGCTGGCCCGCCAGGTCCGCACGGCGTGGCGCGTCCCCGGCACCCGCCTCGGCTTCTGGGTGCACTTCTCGACGATGTTCGCCCCGAACGTGCTGACCCTGCTGTGGGGCGTGCCGTTCCTGGTGCAGGGCCAGGGCCACCCGGCCGCGACCGCCAGCGCGCTGCTGACCGTGTTCGTGTTCGGCTCGATGATCGGCGGCCCGCTGGTCGGCAGCCTCATCTCCGCCCGCCCCGGCACCCGGATGCCGCTGGTGCTCGGCTACCTCGCCGGCGCCGCAGCGGTCTGGGCCCTGCTGCTGAGCTGGCCGGGCCAGATCCCGGTCGGCGTGCTGGTGCCCGCGTTCGCGTTCCTGTCACTGGGCGGCCCGGCGTCGATGATCGGGTTCGCACTGGCCCGCGACTACAACCCGCTGTCCCGCGTGGGCACAGCGACCGGCGTGGTCAACGTCGGCGGCTTCGTCGCCACCACGCTCACCGCTCTGGCGGTCGGCGTGCTGCTGCAGCTCACCGGCGGCCAGTTCCGGCTCGCGCTGCTGGCCGTCGTCGCGGTGCTCGTGCTGGGCACGTTCCGCATGCTGGTGTGGTGGCTGCGCGCCCGCGCGGAGCTGTTCGCCGCGCAGGAGCGGGGCGAGCACGTGCCGGTGCAGGTCCGCCGCCACGTGTGGGACGCGCCCACCCGGAAGGTCCCGGCGGCCGCGTGACGGCTCGCCCGTAAGGTTTCCAGCCGTGTCCCAGCCGAAGACTCGACGCCCCGCGCCCCCGCCCGGCCTGCTCGTGGTGGACAAACCACCGGGCATGACCTCCCACGACGTGGTGGCGCGGGTGCGCCGGATCATGGGCACCCGCAAGGTCGGGCACGCCGGCACGCTCGACCCGATGGCCACCGGCGTGCTGGTGCTGGGCGTCGAGCGGGCGACCAAGCTGCTGGGCCACCTCGCGCTGGACCGCAAGACCTACCTCGCCACGCTGGCCCTCGGCGTCTCGACCACCACCGACGACGCCGAGGGCGAGCACACCTCCACCGCGGACCCGGACGCGCTGGCCGCCGTCACCGACGAGGCGATCGCGTCCGGGATCGCCGCGCTCACCGGGGAGATCCAGCAGGTCCCGAGCGCGGTGAGCGCGGTGAAGATCGCCGGCAAGCGGGCGTACGCGCGCGTGCGTGCGGGTGAAGAAGTCGCGCTCAAGCCGCGGCCGGTCACCGTGTACCGGTTCGACCTGCTCGCCACCCGCCGCGTCGCCGACCGCATCGAGCTGGACGCGGTCGTCGAGTGCTCGTCGGGCACCTACGTGCGGGCGCTGGCCCGCGACCTCGGCGCGGCACTCGGCGTGGGCGGTCACCTCGCCGCGTTGCGCCGCACCACCGTCGGCCCGTTCGGCATCGCCGCGGCGCGCACGCTGGAGCAGCTGGAGGAGAAGCCGGAGCTGTCGTTCGACCTCAACGAGGCCGTCGGCGCCGCCTTCCCGCGTTATGACGTCGATGCGGCGACCGCCCGGGCTGTCCGGTATGGACAGCAGGTCCGCGCTTCGGGCATCGAAGGCACCTACGGCGTGTTCGACCCGGACGGCCAAGTGCTCGCTCTCGCGGTGGACGCGGGCGGCGTGGCCCGCTCAGTAGTCGTCCTGGCTCCGGCCTAGAGGCCGGCCGCTTCCCCACCACCACCCTCGACGGACGCGCTTCGCGCGGCAGTACGCTGCATGCGTGCAGAGGTGGCGAGGGCTTGCTGATCTCCCCGGCGGCTGGGGACGGTGCGTGGTCACGATCGGCGTGTTCGACGGGGTGCACCGCGGGCACCAGGCGCTGATCGCCAGGACGGTCGAGGTGGCCAAGAACCGCAACCTGCCCAGCGTGATGCTGACGTTCGACCCGCACCCGTCCGAGGTCATCCGGCCGGGGAGCCACCCGGCGCAGCTGACCACGCTGCGCCGCAAGGCGGAGCTGGTCGAGCAGCTCGGCATCGACGTGCTGTGCGTGCTGCCGTTCACCGCCGAGCTGTCCCGGCTGACCGCGCACGAGTTCGTGCACGAGGTGCTGGTCGACCGGCTGCACGCGGCCGCCGTGGTGGTGGGGGAGAACTTCACCTTCGGGCACAAGGCCGCCGGCGACGTGGCCCTGCTCAAGGACCTGGGCCGCCGCTTCGGATTCGCCACCTACGGCGCCGAGCTGCAGGGCGGATCCACCGCCGACGGCGAGACCGCGGACGTCGGCGAGATCACCTTCTCGTCGACCTACGTCCGCTCGTGCATCGACGCGGGCGACGTGGTCGCCGCGGCCGACGCGCTGGGCCGCCCGCACCGGCTGGAGGGCATCGTGGTCCGCGGCGACGGCCGCGGGCACGACCTGGGCTACCCGACCGCGAACCTGTCCACGCCGCGGTTCGCCGCGGTGCCCGCCGACGGCGTCTACGCCTGCTGGTTCGTCCGCGACAACCAGCCCGGCCGCCTGCTGCCCGCGGCGGTCTCGGTCGGCACCAACCCGACGTTCTCCGGCCGCGAGCGCACCGTCGAGGCGTTCGTGCTCGACGTGGACGAGGACTTCTACGGCCAGCACGTGGCGCTGGACTTCGTCGGCCGCCTGCGCGACATGGTGAAGTTCACCAGCGTCGACGACCTGGTCGAGCAGATCGCCGACGACGTCAGCCGCACCCGCGCCATCCTCGGCACCGGCAGCTGACCGCGCCGGTGCGATTGCGAATCGTCGGGTGATTCCGCCTCGCCCGCCCGATCCCACCTGGCAAGATTGGGTCCGGCGCGGCCAGGTCTGTCCGGGGAGAGCAGGGAGCACAGCACGTGGATGACCACAAGATCGTCCAGCGGAACATCGCCCTCCAGCGGGAGTGGTACGGCGAGCCGCTGGGCGACCGGGTGCGCCGTCTCGTCGTCGCGTTCGACGTCTCGCAGGCCTACCTGGCCGAGGTGCTGGGCATCAGCGCCCCGATGCTGAGCCAGGTGATGAGCGGCCGCCGCGCCAAGATCGGCAACCCGGTCGTGCTCGCGCGGATGATCATGCTCGAGCGCAAGTGCCTGATCCCCGAGGTCGCCGCGGGCCACAAGGAAGCCCTGATGGCCGCGCTGGAGGACGTGCGGGACGCGCGGCCGACGGTCGGCCGCGACACCTTCCCGGTCAACGCGCTGTCCGAGGAGCGCGCGGTGCTGTCCGCGCTGCGGGACATCGCCGAGGACGAGGACCTGATCGAGGCGGCCAAGCGGCTCGACGACGACTTCCCGGCGCTGGCCGACCTGCTCCGCCGCGCCGGGCAACAGGGCTGACCCGTGGTGCTGTTCTCCGCGGTCCTGCCGCCCGCCGCCGTGGTCGAGACCCTGACCGCCGAGGTCGCCGGGCTGCCGCGGCTGGACGGCGTGCGGTGGAGTTCGCCGGACAACTGGCACGTCACGCTGGGTTTCTACGGCGAGGACGACGCCGGGGCCAGGGCGGACTGGCTGCGGCCGCGGCTGGCGGGAATGCCGGCGCCCCGGATCTGGTTGGAAGGTGCGGGCACGTTCACCCGGGTCCTCTACCTCGGGGTGTACGGCGAAGGGATCACCGAACTCGGTCTCGCCGCCGGAGCCGGCGACGAGGGCCGTGCCTACCTGCCGCACCTGACGCTGGCGCGCACGCGCGAGCGGGTGCCGGTGGAACTGGAGCGGCGGCTGTCCGGCTACCGCAGCGAGATGTGGACGGCCGCGGAGGCGGTGCTGATGCGGTCGCAGCGGAGCGCCGACGGCGTGCGATACGTGGTGGTCGAGCGGTTCCCGCTGTCCCAGCAGGCCAGGTAGTGCGCTCCCTGATACCCTGAACCACCGGGTCCGGCTGCAGTCCGTGGCGGCCGCGACCGACTACCCGCGTCCAGCGGGCCTCACGGCACAGAACAACACAGAGGAGAGAACTCAGTGGCGCTGTCCACCGACGAGAAGAAGTCGATTCTGACCGAGTACGGTCTGCACGAGTCCGACACCGGGTCCCCGGAGGCCCAGGTCGCGCTGCTCACCAAGCGGATCATCGGTCTCACCGAGCATCTCAAGGTGCACAAGCACGACCACCACTCCCGTCGCGGCCTGTTGCTGCTGGTCGGCCGTCGTCGCCGGCTGCTCAACTACGTGATGAAGGTGGACATCGAACGCTACCGGTCGCTGATCCAGCGACTCGGCTTGCGCCGATGACGTGATCCGAGGGGGAGTGACCACGGTCGCTCCCCCTCGGTCCATACGAAGTACGAAAGAGGAAGGGCAGGCGCTCGAGGGCAAGGACGCCGGTCCTCGGTAGTGGCTTACGGGAGAGTCCCGTTGGCTTCGATCGAAGACCGGCTCGTTCCTCGGACGCCGCCCCGCACGGGCGGGGCGCACTGCTGCCCGAACGAACGAGGAGTCAACTACACATGACCGAAGCAAGCGGACCCGTCGTGCACGAGGCCGAGGCCGTCATCGACAACGGCAAGTACGGCACGCGCACGATCCGCTTCGAGACGGGCAGGCTCGCCCGGCAGGCCGCCGGCGCTGTCGTGGCCTACCTGGACGAAGAGACGATGCTGCTGTCGGCGACCACCGCCTCCAAGCAGCCGAAGGAGCACTTCGACTTCTTCCCGCTGACGGTGGACGTCGAGGAGCGGATGTACGCCGCGGGCCGGATCCCGGGCGCGTTCTTCCGCCGCGAGGGCCGTCCCTCCACCGACGCGATCCTGACCTGCCGCCTGATCGACCGGCCGCTGCGCCCGTCGTTCGCGGACGGCCTGCGCAACGAGATCCAGATCGTCGTCACGGTGCAGAGCCTGCACCCCGAGGACCCCTACGACGTGCTGGCGATCAACGCCGCGTCGGCCTCGACCCAGATCGGCGGCCTGCCGTTCTCCGGCCCGATCGGCGGCGTCCGCGTCGCGCTGATCGAGGGCCAGTGGGTCGCGTTCCCGACCTGGTCGCAGCTGGAGCAGGCGACCTTCAACATGGTCGTCGCAGGCCGTGTCGTCGGTGACGACGTCGCGATCATGATGGTCGAGGCCGAGGGCACCGAGAACACGCTCGACCTGATCGCGGGCGGCGCCCCGGCGCCGACCGAGCAGGCCGTGGCCGAGGGCCTGGCCGCCGCCAAGCCGTTCATCCGCGTGCTGTGCGAGGCGCAGCAGAAGCTCGCCGACGCGGCCGCCAAGCCGACCGGCGACTTCCCGGTGTTCCCCGCTTACCAGCAGGACGCCTACGACGCGGTCGCCGCGATCGCGAGCGAGGACCTGGCCAAGGCGCTGACCATCGCGGGCAAGCAGGAGCGCGAGAACGCCACCGACGAGGTCAAGGCCGCCGTGCTGGCCAAGGTCGGCCTCGGCGAGGGCGAGGCCTTCGAGGGCCGCGACAAGGAGATCGGCGCCGCGTTCCGGGCGCTGACCAAGAAGCTGATCCGCCAGCGCATCCTGCGCGACAAGGTCCGCATCGACGGCCGCGGCCTCACCGACATCCGCCAGCTGGCGGCCGAGGTCGCGATCATCCCGCGGGCCCACGGTTCGGCGCTGTTCGAGCGCGGCGAGACCCAGATCCTGGGTGTCACCACGCTGAACATGCTGCGCATGGAGCAGCAGATCGACTCGCTGTCGCCGGAGACGACGAAGCGGTACCTGCACCACTACAACTTCCCGCCGTTCTCCACCGGCGAGACCGGCCGCGTCGGCTCGCCCAAGCGGCGCGAGATCGGCCACGGCATGCTGGCCGAGCGCGCGCTGGTGCCGGTGCTGCCGAAGCGGGACGAGTTCCCCTACGCCATCCGGCAGGTGTCGGAGGCGCTGGGCTCGAACGGGTCCACCTCGATGGGCTCGGTGTGCGCCTCGACGATGTCGCTGCTCAACGCCGGTGTGCCGCTGAAGGCGCCGGTCGCGGGCATCGCGATGGGCCTGGTGTCCGATGAAGTGGATGGGGAGACGCGCTACGTCGCGCTGACCGACATCCTCGGCGCCGAGGACGCCTTCGGTGACATGGACTTCAAGGTCGCCGGCACCAAGGACTTCATCACCGCGCTGCAGCTGGACACCAAGCTCGACGGCATCCCGTCGGACGTCCTGGCTGGCGCGCTGAACCAGGCCAAGGACGCCCGGCTGACCATCCTCGACGTGCTGGCCGAGGCCATCGACTCCCCGGACGAGATGAGCCCGTACGCCCCGCGCGTCACGAGCGTGAAGATCCCGGTCGACAAGATCGGCGAGGTCATCGGGCCGAAGGGCAAGATGATCAACTCGATCACCGAGGAGACCGGCGCCGACATCTCGATCGAGGACGACGGCACGATCTACGTGGGTGCGGCCGACGGCCCGTCCGCGGAGGCCGCGATCAGCAAGATCAACGCCATCGCGAACCCGCAGCTGCCGAAGGTGGGCGAGCGCTTCCTGGGCACCGTGGTGAAGACGGCCGCGTTCGGCGCGTTCGTCTCGCTGCTGCCGGGCAAGGACGGCCTGATCCACATCTCGAAGCTGGGCAACGGCAAGCGCATCGGCAAGGTCGAGGACGTGGTCAACGTGGGCGACAAGCTCCGCGTCGAGATCGCCGACATCGACAACCGCGGCAAGATCAGCCTGGTCCTCGTCAAGGACGAGGAAGAGGGCGAGAAGAAGGCCGAGGAGGCTCCCGCCGAGGGCGCCGAGGCCGACGCCAAGTAGGACGAAGCGGTAGCCGGGAAACGGCCCGTCCCCGGGCGGGGCGGGCCGTTTTCCGTGTTCCCGCACGAGTGTTGGGATTCGATGGCGCGACAGATTGCCGGGCACGAGCAGGCCGCGGGCACCACGCGGACGCTCGAGACCGGGGCGAACGGCCAGGTTGTGAAGCGCACCGTGCTGCCGGGCGGGCTGCGGGTGGTCACCGAGCACGTGCCGGGAGTGCGGTCGGCGACCGTCGGCCTGTGGGTCGGGGTCGGCTCGCGCGACGAGCCGCCGAAGGTGGCCGGTGCGGCGCACTACCTGGAGCACCTGCTGTTCAAGGGCACCACCAACCGGTCCGCGGTGCAGATCGCCGAGGAGATCGACGCGGTCGGCGGTGAGCTGAACGCGTTCACCGCGAAGGAGCACACCTGCTACTACGCGCAGGTGCTCGACGAGGACCTGCCGCTGGCGATGGACCTGGTCACCGACGTGGTCTTCGAGGCGCTCTGCGCAGAGTCCGATGTGGACACGGAACGCAGCGTGGTGCTCGAGGAGATCGCCATGCGCGACGACGATCCCGAGGACCTGCTGCACGACACGTTCGTCACCACGGTCCTGGGTTCGCACCCGCTGGCGCGCCCGGTGCTGGGCACCACCGAGTCGATCACCGGCATGTCGGCGAGCGGCCTGCGTGGGTTCTACCGGCGGCGCTACACGCTGCCGAAGATGGTGCTCGCGGTGGCGGGCAACGTCGAGCACGCGCAGGTGCTCCGCCTGGCGCGCAAGGCGTTGCGCGGTCGTCTGTCCGGTTCGGACACCCCGGTGCCGCCGCGCGCGGGCAAGGCGCGGGTGGCCGCGGAGCGGCGGCTGGTGCTGCACAGCGACGACACCGAGCAGGCGCACGTCATGCTCGGCATGAAGGCGCTGTCGCGGCACGATGAGCGCCGGTACGCGCTGTCGGTGCTCAACGCCGCGCTCGGCGGCGGGATGAGCTCGCGGCTGTTCCAGGAGGTGCGCGAACAGCGCGGCCTGGCCTACCAGGTGTACTCGTCGGTGGCGACCTACGCCGACACCGGCCACTTCTCCGTCTACGCGGGCTGCCAGCCGGAGCGGCTGGGCGAGGTGTCGGCGGTGCTGCGGGACGTGCTCGGGCAGGTCGGCAAGGACGGCTTCACCGACGCCGAGGTCGCGCGCGCCAAGGGGCAGCTGCGCGGCGGGATCGTGCTGGGCCTGGAGGACACCGCGTCGCGGATGTCGCGCATCGGCAAGCAGGAGCTCAACTACGGCGTGCACCTCACCGTCGACGAGTCGGTGGAGCGGATCGCCGCGGTGACCACCGAGGAGGTGTGTGAGCTGGCCCGCACCCTGTTCGGGACGCCGGGAGGGGTCACCGCCGCCGCGGTGGTCGGGCCGTACGCTTCCGAGCAGGACCTACCGGAAGATCTGCACGAGGTGATCGCGAAATGAACCCCCGCGGCGAGGACAACCCGATCCGGGTCGGCGTGCTGGGCGCCCAGGGACGGATGGGTGCGCAGGTGGTCAAGGCCGCCGGGGGCGCGCCCGACATGACGGTCGTGGCGAAGCTGGACGCGGGCGACGACCTGACCGCGCTGACCGAGGCCGGCGCGGAGGTGGTCGTCGACTTCACCCACCCGGACGCGGTGATGGGCAACCTGGAGTTCCTGGTGGGCAACGGGTTGCACGCGGTCGTCGGCACCACCGGGTTCAGCGAGGAGCGGCTGGAGACGGTGCGCTCGTGGCTGGCGGGCAAGCCGGAGGTCGGGGTGCTGATCGCGCCGAACTTTGCGCTCGGCGCGGTGCTCGCGATGCGGTTCGCGCAGCAGGCGGCCCGGTTCTACGAGTCGGTCGAGGTCATCGAGCTGCACCACAACCGCAAGGCGGACGCCCCGTCCGGCACGGCGGCCCACACGGCGCGGCTGATCTCGGAGGCGCGCCGCGAGGCCGGGCTGAAGCCGGGCGCGGACGCGACGACGAGCGAACTGGACGGCGCCCGCGGCGCGCGGGTCGAGGACGTGCACGTGCACTCGGTGCGGCTGCCCGGGCTGGTGGCGCACGAGGAGATCCTGTTCGGCCAGGAGGGCGAGACGCTCACCATCCGGCACGACTCGATGGACCGGACCTCGTTCATGCCCGGTGTGCTGCTCGGGGTGCGGGAGGTGCTGGGCCGTCCCGGCCTGACCGTCGGCCTCGAGAACGTGCTCGACCTGTGAAGGCCCGCAACGTCGCACTGGTGATGACCGCCGCGCTGGTGGTCTACCTGGTGCTGCTCGGGGCGCGCGGGGTGGAGCTGATCGCGACCGGCACCGGCGTGGGCATCGCGCTCGGTGTCGGCGTGCTCGTGCTGCCGCTGCTGGGGCTGTGGATGGTCGTCGCCACCTGGCGGTCCGGCACGCGGATCCAGCACCTGGCGCGACGGCTGGACGCCGAGGGCGGGCTGCCGGACGTCGACGACCTGCCGCGCCGCCCGTCCGGCCGGGTGGACCGCGCCGCGGCGGACGCGTGGTTCGAGGAGCGCCGCGCGGAGCTGGAGCAGCACCCCGAGGACTGGCGGTACTGGTACCGGTTGGCGCACGCGTACGACCTGGCGGGCGACCGGCGCCGCGCCCGCGCCACGATGCGCAAGGCGCTGGACCTGGAAGCGGCGGAGGCCGCGCGTTAGGTGGTGCCGCGCCCGCGGTGCGTGCACTCGGAGGACTGGCGGCGGTGCCGGTTGGCGCACGCGCAACGCGAACCCACGCCCGAGGCGGTTCGCGCAGCGCGGCACGCTCGCCGACCGGTGGATGGCAACCGCCCAGAGAACCGGGACCCCCGGGCGCTGATCCTTAATCCGTCGCGAACCCGGTGCGGGCGCTGCGACACTGTGCGGGTGGACGACGAACTCCTGCTCGCGGGCTACCTGGCCGTCCCGCGTCCCGCGCGGGAAGGGTGGCAATCGCGGTGGTTGCCGGAGTCGTTCATCAGCCTGAGCAGGTGCCTCACCGGTGTCGACCACGGCCCGGAGTTCTGGGCCTGGCACGCCGACCCGGCCGCGGCGGCGCGGTTCGACGGGCACCTGCTGGCGATCGGCTTCACCCGCCGCGACGCCGCGGCGCTCGTCGAGGCGGTCCGCGGCGAGCTGGACCCGGCCAAGGCGGAACCGCTGGCCCAACTCCTACAGCAAGCGCCGATGCCGGAGCGCGCCGTCCTGCGTGGCTTCGAGATCATCGGCGCGGACTTCGACCTGATGGACGTGCACTCGTGGCTGTGCCACGGCTACGAGGCGGACGCCGGTGTCCGCCTCAACCAGTGGGGACTGCTCGGCACCCACGCCAAGGCATCGGCCGTGCTGACCTGGATCCTGGGCCTGCCGCCCGGCGAGGCGCCGAAACCGGCGCACTGGACCGTCGCCGCCGTCGCCGAGCTGCCTCACTCCCGCAGCTGACGCGCCACCACCTCGCCGTGGCCGAACACCCCGGCGCTGGCCGCCGACTGGTTCACGAAGTCGGCGAACGGGCCCGGCTCGAACGGCGCCGCCGCCTCCAGCTTCGCCACCGCTTCCGGGGGCAGCGTCACGTCCAGGGCGGCGACGCTCTCCGCGACCCGGTCCGCCGTCCGGAACCCGATCAGCGGGTGCACGACCGCCGACCGCGCCCGCGACCACGCGATCGCCACCTGTGCCGGCGTGACACCCAGCTCGTCCGCCACCGCGCGCACCGCCGCCGCCACCCGCTGCTGCTCCGGCGACGGCGAACCGACCCGGCTGGACCCGGTCAGCGCGCCGTGCTCCAGGACGCCCCACGCCGCGACGGTCAGCCCCAGCTGCTCGGCCATCGGCAGCACGTCGCGCTCGATGTCGCGGTTCAGCAGGCTGTAGGGCACCTGCACCCCGGCGAACGGCGTCCACCCGCGCCACTCCGCCAGCACGTCGGCCCGGCTCACCACCCACGCGGGCGTGTCGGACACCCCGAGGTACCTGACCTTCCCGGCCCGCACCAGGTCGTCCAGCGCACGCAGCGTCTCGGCGACCGGCGTGTGCGGGTCCCACGTGTGCACCCACAGGATGTCGACGTAGTCGGTGCGCAGCCGCCGCAGGCTGCGCTCCAGGGACGCGACCAGGTTCTTGCGGTGGCTGCCCCCGGCGTTCGGGTCGTGCGGATCCCGCGTCAGCGTGTACTTGGTGGCCAGCACGAACCGGTCGCGGTCGGTCAGCACCTCGCCCAGCACGTTCTCGCTCTCCGCGTACGCCGAGGCCGTGTCGATCACGTTGCCCCCGGCGTCGGCGTAGGCCTTGACCACCCGCCGCGCCTCGTCCGGTTCCTGCAGCGCCATCGCCCCGAGGAACATCTCCGCCACGCGCAGCCCGGTGCGCCCGAAAAGCCGGTATCTCATGCGGTCCACTTTGTCGGAACGCAGCCGCCTCCGGCACGTGTGGCGCCAAACTCACTCGCGGCCGGTCGACACCCGCCTCCGCCGGGAACTTCGACGAGGTCGTGCCGTAGGGCCGGTGCCCGGGGTAAGCGGCGGCCGGCCCGCGACCGCGCTGGTCGTCTGCGCCCGCCGTGCGAGACCGGCGGGCAGACCGACACGAGGTGACCCACCGCGGGCCCAGCCACCGGGTCCCGACGGCCGGCGAATCCCTCGCCGTCGTGGTGGACCCCTCCGACGGGCTGTTCCGGCTCCTCCGGTAGCCCGAGCTCAGTGGTGGAACCAGCCCGCGAACACCGCCGGGCACGCGGCCAGCGCGCTGTACCTGATGAACCGCCCGGTCAGGCCCGCCGTGAGGAACGTCGACATCCGCATGTCGGCCAGGCCCGCCAGCACGGTCGTCGCCATGAACGGGGGGAGCCCGATCAGCGAGCTGACCCCGTAGGTGCCCGTCATCCAGTGCGGGTGCCGGTGGCAGCGCTCGCGCAGGGCCTCCACCTTGCCGCGCAGCCACTTGGTCCGCTGGTGCCACCGGTCGCGGCGGCGGCTGGGCGGGCGCTCCCGGTGCAGGCGGTCGTGCAGGAACCGCGGCAGCCTGATCGATCCGCGCGCGGCCAGGTAGTACAGCAGTTTGCCGGCGATCTGGCCGATCGAGACGGCCGCGCCGATCAGCAGCCAGTGCAGCCCCGGCTCGCTGGCCACGAGCCCCAGCACGAACACCTCGACGCTGATCACGGGCACGATCGCCGAGCCGAAGGCGACGCCGAGCGTCACCCAGAACCAGGCGAACATCCGCGCCTCCTGACGGGGGGCTTCGGGGCGGCGCGCGCCTCCGCGGGGGACGGAGGATCACACGGACGGGGTCACAAGAAGATATCAGCCCGAAGTGTGATCTCCGTGGGGTCGGTGACACTTTCCGCCGCCTGTTGACTACCGGCTGCTCACCTTCCCGTCACCCGGTTCTGCCACCGTGGCGCCGTGCAACAGGACATCCGGGTGACGCGGTCGCTCGTGGAGAGGTTCGCGTCGTTCTGCGCGACGGTCGTCCGGTACCTGCCCTTCGGGCTGAACACGCTGGTCCCGCCCAGCTTCGTGGGCTTCGCGCTGATCAACGGGTTCACCTTCGGCGTCGACCTGCTGCTGCTGACCCTGGGCCACGGCGTGGCCGGGCTGCCGCTGCCGGTCGCCATCACCGTGGCCTACGTCTGCGCCTTCGCGCTGAGCTTCGTGCTCAACCGCGTCTTCAACTTCCGCTCGCACGCTCCGGTCGGGCGGCAGGCCGTGCTCTACGCGATCGCGGTGGCGGTCAACTACTTCGCGTTCATCCTCGGCGCCGGGGCCGGCCTGGCCGCGCTGGGCGTGCAGTACCACCTGGCGCGCATCATCGCCGGCGCGTTGGAGGCGGTGTTCCTCTACAGCGTGCTTCGCTGGATCGTGTTCACCGACCGCAGCCGCGCGTAGCGCAAGGGGGACCCGCTCGTAACATCGATCACGCGGGCAACGAAGATAGGCGTTGCGGCGTCTGTTCCGTGAGATCACGCCTGGCCGGGACTGGGAGAACGAGTGAAAGCTGTCATCGAGACGATGAGGTACGGCAGTACCGCCGAGCGGGTACGCCTGGGCTTGGAACTCCTGCTGGCCGTCGGCCTGTTCGCCGCGCTCGCGTACTACGCGCACGGCATCCGGAAGTGGCCGACCGACGTCGACATCTACCGGCTGGGCGCGGACACGTTCCTCAAGGGCCACTCGATCTACTCGGAGCTGCCCGTCTCGACCATCGGCGGCGCGCTGCCCTACACCTACCCGCCGTTCTCCGCGGTGCTGTTCACGCCGCTGGCGATCATCCCGCCGCCGATCGGCTACCCGCTGCTGACCGGCGCGACCTGCCTGGCGCTGTTCCCGATCATCCTGGCCTACCGCAACGGATCGCCGGAGCTGCGCGGGCTGCTGAACAAGACCTGGATGGTCGTGGCGGCCGCGATCGTGATGGTGGTCGCCCACCCGGTGGCGAACACGATCTTCTGGGGCCAGATCAACGTCCTGCTGATGATGCTCGTCGCGGTCGACATCCTGTGGCCGAACCCGCGCTGGCCTCGGGGCGCGCTGATCGGCATCGCGGCGGCGGTCAAGCTCACCCCGGCCGGGTTCTGCCTGATCTTCCTGCTGCGCAAGGACTTCCGCGCGGTGGTCACCGCGTTCGTCAGCTTCCTGGTGATGACGGCGATCGCGTTCGTGCTGATGCCCGGCGACTCGTGGACGTACTGGACGGACCGCGTCTTCCACGCCACCGGCATGAACATCGGGCCCATCCACGCCAACGAGTCGATCACCGCGACGTTCGAGAAGCTGCACCTGACCGGCACCACGCTGACGGTCGTCGGCGGTCTCGGCGTGCTCGCGGTCGTCGCCATGACGTTCCTCGGCACCGCACGAGCGTTGCGGGACAACAACCTCGCGCTCGCGCTCGGCGTAAACGCCGCCGGTGTCCTGCTGATCTCGCCGATCTCCTGGTCGCACCACTGGATCCTGGCGCTGCCGACGGCCGTGCTGGTGCTCGTGATGGGCGTGCAGAGGAACAACAAGTGGCTGATCGTCTCCGGCTGGGCCGCGGTGGTGATCCTGTGGCTCGCGCCGCACTACTGGGTGCCGCTGGAGTGGGAGAACTGGAGCTTCGCGCAGCAGGTCGCGGGCAGCAGCTACCAGATCGTGGCCGTGGCCTTCCTGGTCGTGATGTCCGTGCTGTGGTTCCGCGGGCGGGGCAAGCCCGCGCCCGCCGACGACCTGGACTTCGAGCTGAGCCAGGAGCTGACGAAGCCGGCCTTCACGCCGGTCCGCGCCGGCGACGAGGCCTGATCCGTGGCGCCCGGGTTTTCCCCGGGCTCTACTTGTTCCGCTCGTCGAAGGCGCGCTGGCTGCGTTCGATGTCGGGGTCGTGCTCGACCGCCCATTCCGCCAGGCGCACGGCGGGCTCGATCAGGGTGCGGCCGACGTCGGTGAGCGCGTACTCGACGCGGGGCGGCACCTCCGCGTAGGCGGTGCGCGACACCAGACCGTCGCGTTCGAGGTTCCGCAGCGTCAGCGACAGCATCCGCTGGGACACGCCGGGGATGCGCTGCTGCAGCTCGGTGAAGCGCATCCGCTGGTCGTCCAGGGTGGCGACCACCAGCAGGGTCCACTTGTTGCCGATCCGGTCCAGGATGCGCCGGATCGCGCGCCCGCCGTCGCCCCTGATCAGGCAGGTCCGTTCGTACCGCGACACGCACGCTCCTGTCCGCTACGCACACTCGTGTGCCTTTTGTAGACCCTCCGATGGTGACCCATGATGTGGTTGCTTACAAGTCGTAACCATCGGAGGTCGTCGTGGAAATCGCCTACTGGATCGTGGCCGCGCTGCTGGGGGTCCTGTACCTGTTCGCGGGCGGGAAGAAGATCGCGCAGAGCCGGGAGCAGCTGGCGCCGATGATGGGCTGGGTCGACACCGTGCCCATGTGGGCGGTGCGCGGCATCGGCGCGGTGGAGGTCCTCGGCGTGCTCGGGCTGGTTCTGCCGCCGCTGACCGGGGTCGCGCCCGCGCTGGCGCTGGTGGCGGCGCTCGGGTTCGCGGTGCTCCAGGTGCTGGCGGCGGGCCTGCACCTGTCGCGGGGCGAGGTGAAGGAGACCGGGCTGAACGTGCCGCTGATCGCGCTGGCCGGCGTCGCCGCGTGGCTGGCGACCGCCTGGTGACCTACTCGACGAGCCGGATGTCCAGCGCGCCGGTGAGGCGGAGTTCGCGCAGGCGGCGGTCGCCGGTGTCGAGGGTGCGGACGGTGCCGTCGGGGTGCCAGCCGGCGCGGCGGTAGAAGCCGAGGGTGGCGGCGTCGGACTCCACCGCCCAGGTGACGCCGCGGCCGGCGCCCAGCTCGCGCAGTCCGGCGGCGGCCGCGGCCAGCAGCCGGGAGCCGTGGCCGCGCCGGGACCAGCGCGGCTCCACCAGCAGCGTCCCGATCAGGCCGGTGCGGTCGGCGTCGCCGGGCACGTTGGCCGCCGCGTCGGCCACGTCGTCGCGGGGCGCGGGACCGGCGACGCAGAACCCGACCGTGTATTCGCCTTCGACGGCGAGGTGGATCCGGGAGCCGGGGTGGCCGATCGCCTCCGCCCACCTGGCCTCGGTGACCGCGGAGTCGAGCTCGGCGAGCGCGCGGTCGCTGAGGACGCCCTGGTAGGCCGTTCGCCAGGTGACGCGCTGGATCCGGGCGATCTCCGCGGCGTCGGCGTCGACGGCTTCGCGGACGGACACGGTGCTCATGCCGGGAACCTACCGGTTTTGTCGGTGGGTGCTGGCACCATGAGCACCACCATGGAGACGATGAGTGTGGCGGCCGCCCGGCGGGCGGCGCTGGCGGCCCAGGGTTTCGCCGACCCGCGGCCCGGCACCGAACCCACCCGGCGGCACTTCAAGCGCGCCCTGGCGCGGCTGCAGCTGATCCAGCTGGACTCGGTGAACGTCGTGGTGCGGGCGCACTACGCGCCGCTGTTCGCCCGGCTGGGCGGCTACGACCCGGCGCTGATCGACGAGGCCGCGTGGGCGCACAGCAGCCGCAAGCCGCGGATGCTGGTGGAGACCTGGGCGCACGAGGCGAGCCTGATCCCGGTCGAGGACTGGCCGCTGTTGCAGTCCGGCGCGAAGCGGCCCGGGTGGTGGCGCAACTACCAGCACCTCGCCGACCGCTCACCGTCGCTGGTCGACGACGTGCTGGCGGTGGTGAAGGAGCTCGGCCCGATCGGGGCGGGCGGCATCGAGCGCGAGCTGGAGGGCGAGTCGACGCGCCGTCCGGGGTCGTGGTGGGAGCGGTCCGAGGTCAAGAAGATCTGCGAGCTGCTGTTCGGGCTGGGCCAGCTGACCACCGGCACGCGGCGCGGGTTCGAGCGGCTGTACGACCTGACCGAGCGGGTCGTGCCGGCGGAGATCCTGGCGCGGCGCGTGTCGCCGGAGCAGGGGGCGCGCGAGCTGATCTCCCGCGCGGCGACGGCGCTGGGCGTGGCGACGGAGCCGGACCTGCGGGACTACTACCGGCTCGGCCCGGAGACGAGCCGCCGGGCGGTGGCCGAGCTGGTCGAGGACGGGGTGCTGGAAGAGGTCGAGGTGCGCGGCTGGCGCGGCCCGGCGTACCGCTTGGTCGGCGCGCGGATGCCGCGGAAGGTCGCGGGGCGGGCGCTGCTGTGCCCGTTCGACCCGCTGATCTGGGAGCGGGCCCGCACCGAGCGGCTGTTCGGGTTCCGGTACCGCATCGAGATCTACGTGCCCGAGCCCAAGCGCGTGTACGGCTACTACGTGTTCCCGTTCCTGCTCGACGGCGAACTGGTGGCGCGGGTCGACCTGAAGGCCGACCGGGAGGCCGGGGTGCTGCGGGTGCAGGGCGCGTTCGCCGAGCCGGGCGCCGAGGTGCCGCGGGTGGCCGCCGAGCTGGCCGGGGAGCTGCGGTTGATGGCCACGTGGCTGGGACTGGACGGTTTCGTGGTGGGGGAGCGGGGTGATCTGGCGCCGGCGCTGAGCCGGGCGTGAGAGGGGGAGTGGTGGCGCGGTCGCGGGTCCGGTGTCTTGCCCAAGGCCCGGCGCCGATGGATCTGGGCGGCGTCACGCGGGTATATCGCGCGCGGCTGCCGCGACCGGCCTACCGGCCGTTGGGGAGCTTCGCGGGCGACTGTTTCCGCCACCGGCGTGCGGCTTCCCCGGCGGTGTGATCGGCGGCCGCCGGCGGCGTGATACGGAATCGGGGTGGTGTGACACGCCCCCATGCCACACCACCCCTCCACCCCCATGGCGGCTCGCGGCCGCCCTCCGGTGGTCTACTGCGCCGCGCGGGTCACCACGGCCGTGCCGGATCCGGTGCGCGCCCGCACGTTCAGCGGGATCTCGCCATCGGGCCGGTCCAGCGCCACGTCCAGCTCGCTCGACACCTTGCCCGCGCTCGCGGTCAGGTCGACCTCCGCGGCGACCCCCGGCCGGATCCCGACCCGGATGTCGCCGGAGCCGGTGACCAGCTCCAGGTTCCCGCTCGCCGCCTCGGCGACCGACAGGTCGCCGCTGCCGCTGCGGACCAGCGCCGACCCGGACACCGTGCCCAGCCACAGATCCCCGGTGCCGGTGGCCAGCGTCGCCGACCCGGCCAGCGACGCCACCTCCACGTCACCACTGCCGGTGCGCAGGTGCAGCCCCGCCAGCGTCGGCCCGAGCCGGATCGCGCCGGAGCCGCTGCGCACCGTCGCCGCGCCCTCCGACCGGTCCAGCCTGATCTCGCCGGTCCCGGTGGAGACGTCCACCCGCCCGGCCGGCCCGCTCACCGTCACGTTCGCCGACCCGGCCCGCACCTCCACGGTGGTGCCGGCGGGCGCGATCACCGTGACCGCGAGCGGGATGTTCCGCAGCGGCAACGCCTTCGGCGCGTGCACTGTCAGCCGGTTGCCGGTCTGCTCCAGCCGCGTCTGCTGCACCGCGTCCGCGGGCGTGCCGCTCAGGTCGGTGCCCAGCTGGTCGCCGAAGCGCTCGCTCACCCAGCTCAGCAGGCTGGAGATGCCCTGTGTCCACGGCTGCTGGGCGTCCGGGTCGTGCCGGATCTCCACCGTCGCCTCGGGCTCCTCGGCGTCCAGCTTCACCTCGACCTTCCCCATCGACACCGCGATGTCCAGCTCCAGCGGCCCCGGCAGGGCGAACGTCTGCGTGCGCACGAGCTCCGGATCGGTCATGACTATCCCTTCACCCAGCCGTGCAGGTGCGACTCGGACTGCGAGCCGCTCTGCTTCTCGGCGTGCCAGGACTGCGAACCGTGCAGCGCGCCCTGCACGGCCTGCGAGATGAACGTGTTGAGCGAGACGCCCTGCGACGACGCGGCGTGCTCGGCCTGCTCCTTGAGCTTCTCCACCAGGCGCAACGTCATGCGCGAGATGTCCCCGCCCTCCACCAGCGGTGGCGGCGGTGGTGGAGGCGGCGGCCCGGGACGCTCGGCCCGTGGCCGCTCACCGGCCGAACCGGTGACCACCACCCGCACGTCCCGGCCGTCCAGGCGCACCTCGACGACGTGGTCGGGAAGCTGCGCGGTCGCCTCGGCGGCGAGGTCGGCCAGCGCGTTCATCAGCACCAGCCGGGCCGCCGGCTCCAGCGCGCCGGACAGCAGCGCCGCCGCCCGGCGGATCTGCTCGTCCCCGGCCGAGGCCGTCGCGGTGAGGTCCTCGCGGAGGCTGGTGATGTACGGGGTCAAGTCCATGACACCACTATGGCGTCACGCTTGGTGTCAGTCAAGGAGAAGATGACACCACGTGGTGTCGCGGCCGGGCTGTCGGACCCGGCGGTTACGCTGCCGGGGAGTCGTTGAGGGGAAGGAGCGCGACCGTGGCCGAGACCGTGTCGCCGAAGGTTCAGCTGATCGCGAAGACGGAGTTCTTCCCGCCGGAGGACGTGCCGTGGTCGACCGACGCCGACGGGGGTGAGGCGCTCGCCGAGTTCGCGGGCCGCGCCTGCTACCAGTCGTGGAAGAAGCCGAACCCGAAGACGGCCACCAACGCCGGCTACATCGACCACATCATCGAGGTCGGTCACCTGTCGGTGCTGGAGCACGGCTCGGTGAGCTTCTACATCAGCGGCGTGTCGCGCTCGCTGACCCACGAGCTGATCCGCCACCGCCACTTCTCCTACTCGCAGCTGTCGCAGCGGTACGTGCCCGAGCGCGACGCGGCGTTCGTCGAGCCGGACGTGATCGCGAACGACCCGGAGCTGCACGAGAAGTTCCTCAAGGCCGCGCAGGCGAGTGTCGACGCCTACAACGAGCTGCTCGCCGGGCTGGAGGACAAGTTCGCCGACGCGCCGAGCGCCACGCTGCGCCGCAAGCAGGCGCGCCAGGCCGCCCGGTCGGTGCTGCCCAACGCCACCGAGACCCGCATCGTGGTCACCGGCAACTACCGCGCCTGGCGGCACTTCATCGCCATGCGCGCCACCGAGCACGCCGACGTGGAGATCCGCGGCCTGGCCGTGGAATGCCTGCGGCAGCTGCAGAAGGCCGCGCCGAACGTGTTCGCCGACTTCACCATCTCCACCCTGCCCGACGGCACCGAGGTCGCCTCCAGCCCGAAGGTCCTCGAAGGGTGAAACGGCTCGCCATCGACGTCCAGCCGGGCGAGTACGCGGTCGCGCGCCTGGATCCGGGCGTTCCGGTGCCCGCTCCGGACTCGCCGGACGGCCTGGTCTCGGTCACCCGCACGCCCGCGGAGACCTCGGTGATCTGCCCGGTCGGCCTGGCCCCGGAGGGCGCCCGGGTCGAGGCCGGCTGGCGGCTGCTGACCGTGCGCGGCCCGCTGGCGTTCACCCTCACCGGGATCATCGCCGCGCTGGCCAGTGAGCTGGCGTCGGCCGGGGTCGCGTTGTTCACGCTGTCCACGTTCGACACCGACCACGTGCTGGTGAAGGAAGGCGACCTGGCGCGCGCGGTGCAGGCGCTGCGCGCGGCAGGGCACGAGGTCGGGAGCGAAGCCGACTGATCCGGCTGGTGGGGGTTGCGCGCAGCGTGCGGCCCGCGGTTCTGGGCGTGGCCGGAGGATTGCGGCCGGCGCTGTCGGTGGCCCCTAGTCCAGCCGCTCGGTGACCGCGCGCATCGCGCGGCCGATCGCTTTCAGGTCGTCCTCGGAGATCACGTCCACGAAGTGCGTCCGGACTGTCCGCAGGTTGTCCGGGGCTGCCTGGCGGAGCTTGTCGTACCCGGCGTCGGTCAGGCGTGCGACCACGCCGCGCCGGTCGTCGGTCGTCGGGTCGCGGCGGACCAGGCCGCGTGCCTCCAAACCCTTGATGCGATGGGAAAGCCGGCTCCGCGAGTAGTACGCCGAGGCCGCGAGCTCGGCCATCCGCATCGCCCTTGCCTCCGCTTCGGACAGCCGCACGAGGAGTTCGAACTCGGCCAGCGTGAGGCCGTGCTGGTCCTGCAGGTTCCGGTCGAGCAGGTCGATGAACCGGATCGACCCCTCGATGAACGCTCGCCAGTCGCGCTGCTGGTCCGCGTCGAGCCACTCGGTCACCCGTTCACCCTAGCAGTTGACGCTTTCAACTACTCCGCGCTAGCTTGGTTGAAGACTTCAACTACACGGAGGCGACGATGAACACGGCATGGGTGGTTCAGGCGGGCGAGGTGGAGACCGTGGAGCGGCCGGCGTTGTGGCTCCTGGCCGACGCTAGTCACACCGGCGGGGTGCTGGGCGCGAACCGGCTCCACCTCGAAGCCGGCGAGCCCGGGACGAAGCCGCACTACCACGCCCGCTCTGCGGAGGCGTTCTACGTGCTCGACGGGGCGCTGCGGATGTTGATCGACACCGAGGTGGTGACCGTGGGCCGGGGCGGTTACGTCGTGGTGCCCGCGGGTGTCCGGCACGCGTTCGCCGCCGCGCCGGATCGCCCGGCGGACGTTCTCGTGACGCTGGTGCCGGGTGTGGAGCGATTCGGCTACTTCCGCCGGCTGCCGGAGATCCTGCGCGGCGAACTCAGCGAGGACGAGGTCGCGCGGATCCACGAACAGTACGACGTGCACTTCGTCGACGGCCCGGACTGGGACGCCGACTAGCCCGGGAAGCGGGACCCCGCGCCGGCCCGCGTGACACCGTCCGGCGGCGGTGCCCGCGCAGGTGATCGCGTCCCCCGGGAAAGTCCGGGAGCACCGCACAGCGCGCCGTCGACACGCGTGGGGGACTAACTTCCACCCCTCCGGGTAGTCAAGCGGCGACGCAGGCCACATTTCGCTGCTCTGTACATCAAAGTTCGGCGCACCTAAACTCAGGCTTCGGCTTCGTGGATGGAGGACGGATGGCGCTGACGGACCAGCTCGGACCACGGCTCAAGCGGGTGCGCTCCGGCTCCCTGCTGCTCGGGCCCGCGTTCGTCGCCGCGATCGCCTACGTCGACCCGGGCAACGTCGCCTCCAACATCAGCGCCGGGGCCCAGTTCGGCTACCTGCTGGTGTGGGTGATCGTGGCCGCCAACCTGATGGCCGGGCTGGTCCAGTACCTGTCAGCGAAGCTGGGGCTGGTCACCGGCTTGTCCCTGCCGGAGAACCTGCGCGAGCGGATGCCCCGTGCCGCCCGCCTCGGCTACTGGGTGCAGGCCGAGACGGTCGCGATCGCGACGGACCTGGCCGAGGTCGTCGGCGGCGCGATCGCCCTCTACCTGCTGTTCGACCTCCCGCTGCTGGCCGGCGGCGTGATCACCGGCGTGGTGTCGATGGTCCTGCTGCTGGTCCAGGACAAGCGTGGCCAGCGGCCGTTCGAGCGGGTCATCACCGGCCTGCTCGGCGTCATCGCGGTCGGGTTCCTGGCCAGCGTGTTCGTGGAACCGCCCTCCGCGGCGGACGCGGCGGCCGGGCTGGTCCCGCACTTCGCCGGCACCGAAAGCGTCCTGATCGCCGCCGCGATGCTCGGCGCCACCGTCATGCCGCACGCCGTCTACCTGCACTCCGGGCTCGCCCGCGACCGGCACGGCAAGGTCGAGGGCGCGCGCCAGTCGCGCCTGCTGCGGATCACCCGCTTCGACGTCGGCCTGGCGATGCTGCTGGCGGGCGCGGTGAACCTGTCGATGGTGCTGCTGGCCGCCACGAACATGCAGGGCCAGGAGGGCGTCGACTCGATCGAAGGCGCGCACGCCGCCGTCGGGGACACGCTCGGGCCGGCCGTCGCGCTGCTGTTCGCGATCGGGCTGCTGGCCTCCGGCCTGGCTTCGACGTCGGTGGGCGCCTACGCCGGCGCGATGATCATGCAGGGCCTGCTGCGCAAGAAGATCCCGCTGCTGCTGCGGCGCCTGATCACGCTGCTGCCCGCGATCGTGGTGCTCGCGATCGGGGTGGACCCCAGCCGCGCGCTGGTGGTGTCCCAGGTGGTGCTGTCCTTCGGCATCCCGTTCGCCCTGGTGCCGCTGGTGCGGCTGACCAGCGACCGCGGGCTGATGGGCACGGCCGCGAACCACCGCGTCACCACGACGCTGGCGTGGGTGATCGCCGCCGTCATCATCACCCTCAACGTGGCCCTGATCTACCTCACCTTCGCGGGCTGACACCGGAACCGTTCGGCTCCCGCGACGGTCGGACTAGCATCCCGCTGTCCCGAATAGCCGCGATGACCGGAGCCACGTTGACCGAAGAGCAGACCCAGCAGACGACGCCGCGCCCGTCCGGACCACGGGTGGTGGCCGGCCGCTACGCGCTCCTCGGCGAGCTGGGCCGGGGCGGGCACGGCGTCGTGTGGCGCGCGCAGGACCAGGTGATCGGCCGCCAGGTCGCGATCAAGGAGCTGCGCCTGCCCGACGGCGCCGAGGACACCGTCTTCACCGAGCGGGTGCTGCGCGAGGTGCGCACCGCGGGCAGGCTGAACGACCCGGCCATCGTCACGGTCTTCGACGTGGTCTCCGAAGACGGGGCCACCTACATCGTGATGGAGCTGGTCGAGGCGCCCACGCTGGGCGACCTGGTGCGCCACCACGGCGCGCTGCCGCCGCAGCAGGTGGCCTCGATCGGGCAGCAGGTGCTCTCCGCGCTGCAGGCCGCGCACGAGGCCGGCATCGTGCACCGCGACGTCAAACCCGGCAACATCATGGTCGGCGCGAACGGGCGGGTGAAGCTCACCGACTTCGGCATCGCCACCGCGATCGACGACCCGCGGCTGACCTCGAGCGGCACGATTGTGGGCTCACCGGCGTTCATGGCGCCGGAGCGGCTCGACGGGCGGGAGGCGCTGCCCGACTCCGACCTGTGGTCCCTGGGCGCGACGCTGTTCCTGGCCGTCGAGGGCAAGTCCGCGTTCGACCGCCCGACCACCGCGGCGACCATGAACGCGATCCTCACCGAGGTGCCCTACCTGACCCGGGTCCAGGGCCCGCTGGCCTCGGCGATCATGGGCCTGCTGGTGGCCAAGCCGGAGGGCCGGATCTCCGCCGCCCAGGCCGCGCACCTGCTCGGCATCGCAGCCCAGAACACCCCGCCCGGCGGCATCGCCACCGCGGTCCACAACGGACCGCCGCCGACGCAGTTCGCCCCGGCGCCGCGCCGCACCGGCCGCCGTGGCCTGTGGGTCACCGCGGGCGCCGTCCTCGGCGTCGTGCTGCTGGCCGGCGGTTTCCTGGCCGGCCAGTGGTGGGCGACCGAGGCGGGGGACCCGGCGATGCTGCCGACCATGACCTACGGGACCGGCGGCGACCTGGACTTCGACGCCGGCAGCGCCTACCGCTGCTACAACGGGCGCCTGGACCCCGGCTACGCCATCGGCAGCGACAACCAGGTCGACTGCGACAAGGCGCACGAGCTGGAGCTCTACGACGAGAACGACAGCCTCGGCAACACGAACTCCGGCGACAGCGACGCGAGCTACGTCGCCTACCCGGGCGCCGACGCCCTGCGCCGCTACGCCGAGTCGTTCTGCGCTCTGAGCTTCCACTCCACGACCATCGACGCCGACGCCCGCGCCGGCCTCAGCTACCGCGCGCTCGTGCCGGCACAGGCCGAGTGGGAGGCCACGCCGGAGCAGTCCTACAACGACCCGTCCCGCAGCATCTACTGCCTGGTGTCGAAGAAGGGCGGCGGCCAGCTCACCGAGGCGGTCACGCTGAAGGTGCGCTGACGCGAAAGGTTACGGCGGAAGATCACCTGGTCCAGCGATTCTCCGGCCGGTGGTGGCCCTTTCCTGCGGATCATGCCGTTTTGGCAGGTCGGCACGAATATTCACAGCGTGAGGAGGTACCGTCAGAGCATGTCCAACCCACCTTCGGCAGCGCCCGGGAGGCCCTTCGGGCGCGTGCTCACCGCGATGGTCACCCCCTTCGACGCGGACGGCGCAGTCGACCTGAAGCGGGCGCAGGAGCTCGCCGAGCACCTCGTGGAGCTGGGCAACGACGGCCTGGTCGTGAACGGCACCACCGGTGAGAGCCCGACCACGACCGACGCCGAGAAGGCCGACCTGGTGCGCGCCGTGGCCGAGGCGGTCGGCGACCGCGCGACCGTGATCGCCGGCGCCGGGACCTACAACACCGCGCACAGCGTCGAACTGGTGCAGCAGGCCGAGAAGGCCGGCGCCCACGGCGTCCTGCTGGTCACGCCCTACTACTCGCGCCCGTCGCAGGCCGGCCTGTACGCGCACTTCACCACGGTCGCCGACGCGACCGGCCTGCCGGTGATGCTCTACGACATCCCGCCGCGCTCGATCGTGCCGATCGAGGTCGACACGCTGCGCCGCCTGGCCGAGCACCCGCGCATCCTGGCCGTCAAGGACGCCAAGGGCGACCTGCTGGCGGGCAGCGAGGTCATCGCCAACACCCACCTGGCCTACTACTCCGGCGACGACGCGCTGAACCTGCCGTGGCTGTCGGTGGGCGCGGCCGGCGTGGTGAGCGTGATCGGGCACGTGGTAGCCGGCCGCATCCGGGCCATGATCGAGGCCTACGAGGACGGCGACACCTCCACCGCACGCACCAACCACCGCGGCATGCTGCCCGTCTTCCGCGCCATGTCGCGCGTCGGCGGGGTCGTGTTCTCCAAGACCGCGCTCGCGCTGCGCGGCCACCCGGTCGGCGGCCCGCGGCTGCCGATCGTGCCCGCCACCCCGGAGCAGGTCGAGGCGATCGCCACCGACCTCGCCCAGGCGGGGGTCCCCCTCGCGGAGTCCCCGTCGCCGGACTGGCACTCTTCCCGGGTGGCGCAGGCCGACTCCGCGGCGGCCTACGTCGCGCCGACCACTCACACCAGCGTTGGGACCATTCACAGGTGAACCTGGCAGGACCCGGACCGACCAACAACCCACCCGCACTGCCCGACGGCGGCCTGCGCGCGGTCGCCCTCGGCGGCATCGGCGAAGTCGGCCGGAACATGACCGTCTTCGAGTACGACGGCCGTCTCGTGATCGTCGACTGCGGGGTGCTCTTCCCCGAGGACGAGCAGCCCGGCGTCGACCTGATCCTGCCCGACTTCCGGGCGATCGAGGACCGGCTGTCCGACATCGAGGCCCTCGTGCTCACCCACGGCCACGAGGACCACATCGGCGCCGTGCCGTTCCTGCTGCGCCTGCGGCCGGACCTGCCGGTCTACGGCTCGCGGTTCACGCTCGCGCTGCTGGAGGCCAAGTGCAAGGAGCACCGGCAGCGGCCGAAGCTGATCGAGGTGACCGAGTCCGAGCGGCGCACGGTGGGCCCGTTCGAGCTGGAGTTCTTCGCGGTCAACCACTCGATCCCGGACGCGCTCGCGGTCGCGCTGCGCACCCCGGCCGGCGTGGTGCTGCACACCGGTGACATCAAGCTCGACCAGCTGCCGCTGGACAACCGCCTGACCGACCTGGCCGGGTTCTCCCGCCTCGGCGACGAGGGCGTCGACCTGCTGTGCATCGACTCGACCAACGCCGAGGTGCCCGGGTTCGTCACGCCGGAGCGGGACATCGGGCCGGTGCTCGACGACGTCATCGGGCACGTCACCCAGCGGGTGATCGTGGCCTGCTTCGCCAGCCACGTGCACCGCGTGCAGCAGGTGCTCGACGCGGCGGTCAAGCACGGCCGCCGGGTCGCGTTCGTGGGCCGCTCGATGGTCCGCAACATGGGGATCGCCGCCGACCTCGGCCTGCTGAACATCCCCGAGGGCCTGCTGATCAACCTGGACGAGGCCGTCAACCTGCCCGAGAGCCGGGTGCTGTTCGTGTCCACCGGCTCCCAGGGCGAGCCGCTGTCGGCGCTGTCCCGGATGGCGCGCGGCGAGCACCGGCAGATCTCGATCCGGGCCGGCGACACGGTCGTGCTGGCCAGCTCGCTGATCCCGGGCAACGAGACGGCGGTGTTCGGCGTGGTCAACGGCCTGGTCCGGCTCGGCGCGAACGTGGTGCACCAGGGCAACGCGAAGGTGCACGTGTCCGGCCACGCGTCGGCGGGGGAGCTGCTGTTCCTCTACAACGCGATCCGGCCGAGCAACGTCATGCCGGTGCACGGCGAGTGGCGGCACCTGCGGGCCAACGGCGCGCTGGCGATCCGCACCGGCGTGGCGCCGGAGAACGTCGTGCTGGCCGAGAACGGCGTGGTGGTCGACCTGGTGGACGGCCGGGCGCGCGCGACCGGCCGGGTCGAGGTCGGCCACGTCTACGTGGACGGCCTGTCGGTCGGCGACGTCGGCGAGTCGACCCTGTCCGACCGGCTGGTGCTCGGCGAGGGCGGGTTCATCGCGATCAACGTCGCGGTCGACTCGACCACCGGCCGCGCGGTGAGCACCCCGACGGTCTCCGGACGCGGGTTCTCCGATGACCCGAAAGCACTCGATGCGGTGGTTCCGCTCGTGGAGATGGAGCTGTCCCGCACCGAGATCGAGGGCATCACCGACAGCCACCGGATCGCCCAGGCCGTGCGCCGTGTGGTGGGCCGATGGGTCGCCGAGACCTACCGGCGCCGCCCGATGATCGTGCCGACCGTCATCCCGGTGACGTACGGACAGGCCGATCCGACAGCGTAGGTAATCTCCGTCACTGCCCTTAACCTGGATCTCGTCCTGGCGAGCGATCCAGCGGAGGCGGTGCGAGGTGGGCCGACATTCGTCCCCTGCCCGGCGGCGGCCGCGGCGGGTGTGGGTGATGGCCGGTGTCCTCGTGCTGCTGGGCGGAGCCGGCTGGATCGCCGCGGACGTGGCGCGTGACCAGGGCGGCTGCGACCGGCCCGCGGTGGTGCGGGTCGCCGCCGCGCCCGGGGTCGCCCCGGCGGTCGCGCAGGTCGCCCGCCGGGTGGCGCAGACCGAGTGCGCGGCCTTCGAGGTCAACGCCGTCGACTCGGCGGCGGTCGCGCAGTCGCTGGCCCTGCCCGGCGGCGAGATCCGCCTGGACGTGTGGATCCCGGAATCGACGCTGCAGCTGCGGCGGGCGAAGGGGGTGGGCGCGGGCGGGATCGCGGGCGGCACCAGCATCGCCAGCTCGCCGGTGGTGTTCGCGCTGACCGAGGAGGCCGCGGCCGGCCTCGGCTGGCCGGGCCGCGCGCCGGCCTGGTCGGACGTGCTCGGCGCGCCCGGCCTGGCGCTCGGCGTGCCCGACCCGGGGCGGGACCCGGCCGGCCTGTCCGCGCTGATCGGCATCCGGGCCGCGGTGCCCGCCGCGGACGCCTACGCCGCCACGCTGCGCCGGCTGTCGCCGAACGCCGTGCCCACCACCGACGACCTGTTCGCGCGGCTGGCCGACCGGACCCTCGCCGGGTTCCCGGTGTCGGAGAACGCGTTGCTGCGCTACAACGTGCGCAACGGCGTCGCGGGCACCCAGAGCGGGCTGGTCGCGACCTACCAGCCGCAGGCGCCCGCGCTGGACTACCCGTTCGCCGTGCTCGGCGGCGCCGGGGAGGCGCAGCGCACGGCCGCCGGGGCGCTGCTGTCCGCGCTGCTGGGCCTGGAGGGTTCGAACGCACTGGCCAACGCCGGGTTCCGCACGCCCGACGGCCGGTACCTGCGCGACGGCGCGGCGCAGAACGTCAGCGACCGGACCCTGCCCTCGCCCGCGGTGCCGACCGACGCCGACGTCGACGCGCTGCTCGGGCAGTGGGCGCGGATCAACTCCAGCTCGCGGGCGCGGGTGCTGATCGACGTGTCGGGGTCGATGGACGTCGAGGTGCCGGGCACCGGGCAGACCCGCATGCAGCTGACCACCGACACGGCCGCGCGGGCGTTGTCGCTGTTCAAGCCGACGTCGGAGAGCAGCGTGTGGGAGTTCGCCACGCACCTGGACGGCGACCGCGACTACCGCGAGGTGCTGCCGATGCGGCCGGTGAGCGACCACCTGGCGTCCGGGGCGGCGGACCGGTTGCGCGCCATCCAGGCCACGCCGGACGGGGACACCGGGCTGTACGACACGGTGCTGGCCGCGTACCGGCTGGCGTCGGCGGAGTGGCAGGCGGGGCGGCTCAACCTGGTGATCGTGCTGACCGACGGGCGCAACGACGACGCGGACGGCATCAGCCGGGACGCGCTGGTCGCGGAGCTGGCGAAGCTCGCCGACACGGCGCGGCCGGTGGCGATCATCGGCATCGGGATCGGCCCGGACGTGGACGTGGACGAGCTGGCGGCGATCACCACGCCCACCGGCGGTCAGACGTTCGCCGCGCCCGATCCGGCGCGGATCACCGACGTGTTCTACGGCGCGCTGGCCCGGCTCACCGGCGCCTGAACCACGCGGACGGCGAGCGAGACAGATTCGCCGCCGGTGCTCTCACTTCGGCCCGGCCGTCGGGTGCGTTCGTTAGCGTCGGCGGACGTGGAAGCAGTGGTGATCGAGGAGTTCGGCGGGCCGGAGGGCCTGGCCGTGGTGGACCTTCCCGTGCCCGAGCCCGCGGCCGGGCAGGTGCTGATCGAGACCGAGGCGATCGGGGTCGGTGGCGTGGACGCGGTGATCCGCCGCGGCGCGCTCGCCGCCCACGGGTTCGCGGCCGGGCACATCCCGGGCGGTGAGGTGGCCGGCACCGTGATCGCGGTCGGCGACGGGGTCGACGGGGCCCTGCTGGGCCGGCGCGTGTGGGGGTTCACCGGCACCGGCGGCGGGTATGTCGAACGAGCTGTGGTGCCGGCCGGGGAGGTGCTGCCGCTGCCCGCCGGTCTGTCCATCGTGGACGCCGTGGCGCTCGGGAGTTCCGGTGTGGTGGCGCATTTCGCCCTCGCGCGCGCCGGGTTCGCGCCGGGCGAGTCGGTGCTGGTGCGAGGTGCGGCCGGCAGCATCGGGCTCACCGCGGTCCAGCTCGCGATGCGCGGCGGCGCCGCGGCGGTCGCGGTCACGACGTCGTCGGCCGCGCGGGGCGAGCGGCTGCGCGAGCTGGGCGCGACACACGTGCTGGACCGCTCCGGCGCGGGCGGCGCGGGGTTCGACGTGATCGTCGACGTCGTCGCCGGCCCGGACTTCCCGGACTTCGTCGGCAAGCTCGGCCCCAACGGGCGGGCGGTGCTGGTCGGCGTGGTCGGCGGCCCGCCCGCCGACTTCGGCGCGGCGCTGATGGCCGGATTCCGGAAGTCGTTGTCGGTGGCCACCTTCAGCGCCGACACGGTGCCCGCGGCCGAGCGTCGAACCGTCCGCGCCGCGCAGTTCGCCGCCGCGGCACGCGGGGAGCTGCGCACGGTCGTGCACGAGGTGCTGCCGCTGGCCGAGGCCGGGCTCGCGCACCGGAAGATGGACAGCGGCGAGGTGTTCGGCCGGATCGTGCTGACGCCGTCCCGCTAGCCCTCCGGGTAGAACAGGAACAGCGTGCAGCCCGTGGCGGTCGAGGGTACGTGCCAGGTTCCGGCGGGGGCGTGCAGGAACGTCCCCGCCGGGTACTCGCGGGCGCCGTCGTGGAACGTGCCTGCCACGACGTAGACCTCCTCGGGACCGGGCTCGTGCACGTCGCGGTGCGGCCAGGACGCGCCGGGGTCCATTTCCAGCAGGTCGGCGTGCGCCCCGTCCGGCCCGGTCCACAACGGACGGTGCCGCACGCCGGGGAACAGTTCGCGGACCGGGGCTTCGTCGACGGAGACCGAGGTGTAGCCCTCCTGGGCGAGGATTTCGTGCATGGCCCCAGGATGCGGGTGCGGACCGGGCCGGGACAGTGCCCGCGAGGACACCGTGGGGTACTTTTCTGCCATGCATCGTGTGGTCGCCTTGGTGCAGCCGGTGCAGTCGACGTTCGAGCTCGGCTGCGCCATGGAGGTCTTCGGCACGGTGCGGGACGGCGTGCCGCGGTACTACGAGTTCGACGTGTGCACCGAGGAGCCGGGAACCGTGCCCACGACCGCGGGGTACGCCCTGTCGGTGCCGCGTGGCCTGTCCGCGCTCGACGACGCGGACACGGTGATCATCCCGGGCTGGGCGCCGGTGGAGGCGCCCCTGTCCCCGCGCGTGCGCGACGCGTTGCTGCGTGCCCACGCCCGTGGAGCGCGGCTCGTCACGATCTGCTCCGGCGTGTTCGCCCTGGCGCGCACCGGGTTGCTCGACGGCCGCTCGGCCACCACGCACTGGGAGCGCGCCGAGCAGCTGCGGCGCGAGTTCCCGGCGGTGCGCGTGGAGCCGGACCAGCTCTACGTGGACCACGGCGACGTCGCGACGAGCGCCGGTGCGGGCGCGGGGATCGAGCTGTGCCTGCACCTGGTCCGGCGGGACCACGGCGCCGCGCACGCCGCCCTCCTCGCGCGGCACATGGTGATGCCACCGCACCGGGACGGCGGTCAGGTCCGAATCACACCGCAGGCCCCGGCCAGGGACGAGCTGGACGACCTGCTCGAGTGGGCAGGCGAGCGGCTCGGGACACCGTTGTCGGTCGCCGGCCTGGCCGCGCGGCTGAACGTCTCACCCCGCACGCTGGCGAGGCGCTTCCACGACCGGTTCGGCACGAGCCCGGGCAAGTGGCTGCTGTCCCGCCGCGTGGCGGAGGCGCGCAGGCTGCTGGAGGACACCGATCTGCCGGTGGACGCGATCGCGGCGCGGGTGGGGCTCGCGTCGGCGGTCAACCTGCGCCGCCGGTTCCGGGACCAGGTGGGAACGACGCCGGGCGCGTACCGGCGGGCGCTGCGGGCTCCGGAACCTGCGCGCGCGGCGAGTTGAGCTGCACGATCAGCGCGCCGCCGAGCAGGACGACCGCGCCGGCCAGCTGGGGCCACGCCAGCGTTTCGTGCAGCAGCGCCCACGCGGTGGCGGTGGCGATCACCGGTTCGAGCAGGCCGATGACGCTCGCGACGGCGGCCGGGAGGTGGCGCAGCGCGGTGAGGCCGATGGCGTAGGCCAGGACGGTCGAGAACAACGCCACGGCGACCAGCAGCAGCCACACCGGCGGGTGCCACGGGCCGAACTCGGCCGGGGCGGTGAGGACCGCGGCGGGCATCGTCCACGGCGGGGCGACCGCGCACACCGCGACCGCGCCGATGATCATGCCCCAGGTGACCATGCCCATCGGGTGGCGGGTGGTGACGCCGTGCTCGCCGAGCAGGAAGTACGCCGCCGAGCACACCGCCGCGCCGAGCCCGGCGAGCAGGCCGACCGCGTCGAGGCTGAGCCCCTGCCACACCTGCGCCACGCCCGCCAGCCCGGCCATCGCCAGCGCGATCCCGGCCCACATCCGCCCGGGCAGCCGCACGCCGCGGACGAACCGCGTCCACAACGCGATCAGCACCGGCGAGGTGAACTCGAGCAGGATCGCGATGCCGACGGGCAGCCGTCCGGCGGCGACGAAGTAGCACAGCTGCACGCCCGCGACGCCGAGCAGGCCGTAGCCGAGCAGCAGCGGCCACTCGGCGCGGCGGACGCGCAGCAGCGACGGCTTCACCACGGCCACCACGGCGGCCAGCACCAGCGCCGCGAGCCCGATCCGCGCCGCGGCGACCTGCTCGGCGGACAGGCCGGCGAGCATCGCGGGTTTCGCGATCGTGCCGGAGCTGCCGAAACAGACCGAGGAGACGAGGATCAGCGTCGTGCCGCGCCCGCGGTGCGGGACGAACGCACGCGGCGGTGCGGGAGCTTCGGTGACCACTCCGCCCACCCTAAGCGGCCGACCGGTACGGCGGTACCGGAATTCCGTCACTCCTCGCATAACCGGTCAAACTCGCGTGCCGGTTACTCCGGGGACTGGCTGGGATGCGGCTGCCCCGCGCCGCTCAGGCGCCGCCGCGGCCGACGCGCACGTAACCCGCGACGGTCGCGAGCCGGTGGCCCTGGATGCGCAGCGCTTCGAGCGACTCCTTGTCCGGCTCGGCCGACTTGCGCGACACGAACGAACCGCCATAGGGGTTCCCGGACTCCAGCAGGTGCGGCTGCCCGTAGCCGAGCGGCAGCACGATCGCGCCCCAGTGGTAGAAGATGTTGTTCATCGCCAGCACGGTCGCCTCCAGCCCGCCGTGCGCGGTGGACGCCGTGGTGAACGACGTCGCGACCTTGTCCACCAGCTTCCCCTTGGCCCACAGGCCACCCGTGGTGTCCAGATAGGACTTGAGCTGGCTGGCGGGCCCGCCGAACCGGGTCGGGCTGCCGATCGCGAGCCCGTCGGCCCACTCCAGGTCGGCGAGCGTGGCCAGTTCGTCGTGCGGCCCCGCGTCGACCCACGCCTGCCAGCGCGGATTGGTCGCGATCGCCTCGGGCGGGGCGGTCTCGGCGACCGTGCGGACGCGCACCTCCGCCCCGGCGTCGGCGGCCCCGCCGGCCAGTGCGGCGGCCAGCTTCGCGGTGTTGCCGGTGGCGCTGTAGTACACGACGAGGATCCGAGTGGTCACGATGATCACCCTACCGGTATCGAATCGCACGTTCCATCATGTGAGACCTCGTGCGGGCCGGCGCCCGGGAACCCTAGCGTGCCAGGACATGACGACGACGGTCCCCGCCGCGCCGCGCACCACGCCAC
The DNA here is from genome assembly GCF_000231075.2 of Amycolatopsis sp. ATCC 39116. Classification (NCBI taxonomy): domain Bacteria; kingdom Bacillati; phylum Actinomycetota; class Actinomycetes; order Pseudonocardiales; family Pseudonocardiaceae; genus Amycolatopsis; species Amycolatopsis sp. ATCC 39116. Next base: position 43,873 of record NZ_AFWY03000052.1, read on the forward strand.
GGAGCGCGGCGGTCGGCAGCATGATCGGCACGACCATCGAGTGGTACGACTTCTACCTCTACGCCACCGCGACCGCGCTGGTGTTCAAGCCGCTGTTCTTCCCCAACGTCTCCTCGACCGCGGGCACGCTCGCGGCCTTCGGCACCTACGCGGTCGGCTTCGGCGCGCGGCCGCTGGGGGCGGTGATCTCGGGTCACCTCGGTGACCGGGTCGGCCGCAAGGCGGTGCTGGTCGGCGCGCTGCTGCTGATGGGGATCGCCACCACGGCGATCGGCGTGCTGCCCACGTACGCGCAGGCCGGGATCCTCGCCCCGGCGCTGCTGGTGGTGCTGAGGCTGTTGCAGGGGCTGGCCGTCGGCGCCGAGTGGGGCGGCGCGGCACTGCTGTCGATCGAGCACGCCACACCCGGGCGGCGCGGGTTGTTCGGCAGCTTCACGCAACTCGGGTCGTCGGCGGGGATGCTGCTGGCCACCGGCGTCTTCTACCTCGTGCGCACGATCGCCGGCGACGCGTTCCTGGCCTGGGCGTGGCGGGTGCCGTTCCTGCTCAGCTTCGTGCTCGTCGTCGTCGGTCTGGTGATCCGGCTCCGGCTGACCGACGCGCCGGTGTTCGAGCGGCTCAAGGCGAGCGGGGAGACCGCCCGGCTGCCGGTCGTCGAGGTGCTGCGGACGCAGCCGCGCAACGTCGTGCTGACCACCGGGCTGCGGTTGTCGCAGATCGCGTTGTTCGTGCTGCTGACCACGTACTCGCTGACGTACCTGCAGACCACGTTCGGCGGGGACAGCGCCGTCGGGCTGATCGCGGTGATGGTCGCCTCCGCGATCGGCCTGGTGAGCACGCCGCTGTGGGGTTACCTGTCCGACCGGTTCGGGCGGCGCCCGCCGTACCTGTTCGGCTCGCTCGCCGGGATCGTGGCGCTGGTGCTGTTCTTCCTCGCCGCCGACTCCGGCTCCGCGGTGGCGGTGGTGCTGGCGATCGTGTTCGGCGTCAACGTGGTGCACGACGCGATGTACGGGCCGCAGGCGGCGTGGTTCGGCGAGCTGTTCGACACGCGCGTGCGCTACAGCGGCGCGTCGCTGGGGTACCAGATCGGCGCGGTGCTCTCCGGCGGGTTCGCGCCGCTGATCGCCGCCGCGCTGCTGGTGGCCGGGGACGGGCGGCCGTGGCTGATCGTCGCCTACTTCGCCGGGCTGGCGGTGCTGACGTTCGCGTCCGCGTGGTTCGCGCGGGAGACCAACTCCGGGGGCCTGGCATGAGCCGCATCTACCTGAACGCCTTCGACATGAACTGCGCCGGGCACCAGTCGGCCGGGCTGTGGAAGCACCCCGCCGACGAGGGGCACCGCTACACCGACCTGTCCTTCTGGCTGGACCTGGCGCGCACGCTCGAAGAAGGCGGGTTCGACGCGCTGTTCCTCGCCGACGTGCTGGGCGTGTACGACGTCTACGGCGGGTCGAAGGACGCGGCGGTCGCCGACGCCGCGCAGATCCCGGTGAACGAGCCGACGGTGCTGCTGCCCGCGCTGGCCGCGGTGACCTCGCACCTCGGGTTCGGGGTCACCGTGTCGACGACGTACGAGCAGCCGTACTCGCTGGCCCGTCGTCTGTCCACACTGGACCACCTGTCGCGGGGCCGGGTCGCGTGGAACATCGTGACGTCCTATCTGGACAGTGCGGCGCGCAACCTCGGCCTGGACGCCCAGGTGCCGCACGACGAGCGGTACGAGATCGCGGAGGAGTACCTCGAGGTCTGCTACAAGCTGTGGGAGGGCTCGTGGGAGGACGGCGCGGTCGTGCGGTCCGGCGGGGTGTACGCCGATCCGGCGAAGGTGCACGACATCGGGCACAAGGGCAAGTACTTCGCGGTGCCGGGGCCGCACCTGTCGGAGCCGTCGCCGCAGCGCACTCCGGTGTTGTTCCAGGCCGGCGCGTCGCCGCGGGGCGTGCGGTTCGCGGCGCGGCACGCGGAGGCGGTGTTCGTGTCCGGGCCGTCGCCGCGGGTGGTGCGCCGCTCGGTGGACGCGATCCGCGCCGGGGTGGCCGAGCAGGGCCGGGACCCGCGGGCGGTGAAGATCTTCACGATGCTGACGCCGGTGGTCGGTGAGACGTCGGCGGAGGCGGAGCAGAAGCTCCGCGAGTACCAGTCGCTGGTGTCGGTGCCGGGGGCGTTCGCGTTGTTCGGCGGCTGGACGGGCGTCGACCTGGCCGAACTGCCGGTGGACGAGCCCCTGACCTACCGCGACGGCGACGCGAACCGGTCGGCGCTGGCCGCGTTCACGACGGCGGAGCGGGCGTGGACGCCACGCGAGCTGGCCGGCTTCATCGGACTCGGCGGGCGGGGCCCGGTCGTGACAGGATCCGGCCCGGAGGTCGCGGACGAGCTGGAGAGGTGGGCCGAGGAGGCCGACGTGGACGGCTTCAACCTGGCGTACGTGACGACGCCGGGCACGTTCGTGGACTTCGCGCGCTGGGTGGTGCCGGAGCTGCGCCGCCGGGGCCGGGTGCCGTCCCAGCCGGAGGGCGGCACGCTGCGGGAGCGGCTCGGCGGTGCGGGGCCGCGCCTGGCGGCCGACCACCCGGGCGCGGCTCACCGGCGCTGAGGCCGCTTCTCGCTCCAGGCGGCGATGGAGCCACCACCCAGGTCGGGCTGTTCACCGCTGAGGTCGGCTGCTCACCTCGGCAGCGATCCCTCACCGGAGTGGACTACCCGGTGCAGCCGACCCGGCGTGGGGAAGCGGCTCGGTGGCGGGGCCGAGCCCGGCCACCCGGGCTCGGCTCATGGCCGCTGGGGCTGGCGTGCGGAGGCTGCTTCGGGCTGCGGCTTGGCAGCCGGCCATTCGGGTGGGGCTTGCCGCCGCTGAGGTCGCTGCTCGCCTCGGCAGCGATCCTCACCGGGGTGCCACCACTCAGATCGGCCGGTTTCCTACCGGCAGCGGCCCGGGTGGCGCCTTGCGCCCCCCGGGGCGCTGCTCGGCGCCGGCCACGCGGACCCGGCCATGCGGGCGCAGCCACCCAGGCCCGGTCACCCCGCTGCCGCTGCAGCCGGCAGCCGGCGCGGCTTGCCGTTCGCGGCGGCCGCCGTGTGGAGGGTGCGTGCGCTCCGGGAGCCGCTCGGCGGCGGGCTGACCGCCCGCCCACCCGGGCGTGGCGAACCGCCACCGAACCCCTTCACGCCGAAGCGCCTCCCGCCATCCGGGCGTGCTCGCCCAGCTCCAGCTCGATGAACGCGCCGATCATGGCGCGCCACACCGCCTCGGCGACCTCGGGGGCCAGCCCCGCGGCGGCCGCGCGTTCCCGCGCCGCCGCGACCACCTGCTCCACCCGGCCGGGCGCGCGAACAGCCTGCGAGTCGGCCTTGAACGCGGCCGCCGCGCGCACCAGGGACTGGCGGGTGGCCAGCAGGCCGGTCAGCTCGGCGTCGAGTGCGTCGATGCGGGCGCGGACCTCCGCCAGCGACTTCGGGGCGTCCGTCACCGGGGCCGCCACGGGCTGACGGTGTCCGTCGGGCGCGTCGGGTCGTGGAACTTCGGCTTGTCGGGCTCGTCGCGGCGCAACGGGACCAGGCCGGCCGTGATGGCGCGCATGATCTTCGCGTGCGCGCGCACCCCGGCGCCCGGCCGCTCCGGCTCGATGTCGCTCAGGTCCACCGGCTCGCCGAAGTGCACGCGGTACGTCGGCCGCCGCAGCGGCGCGGTCAGGCCGGACCGGGCCAGCGGCAGCAGGTCCGCGGGACCGGTCACCTTCTCCGTGCCCCAGTACACGGCCTCGTGCGCGCCCCACTGGCTGACCGGCACCACCGGCACCCCCGCGGCGATCGCGAGCCGCGCGGCGCCCGTCTTGCCGCGCTCCGGCCACAGGCCCGGGTCGTGGCTGATCCGGCCCTCCGGGTAGACGATGATCGGGCTCGGCGTCGTCCGCATCTCCTCCACGGCCTGCTTGAACTGCTCCAGCGCGCTCGCCTTGCCGCGGTCGATCCGCATGTGCCCGCTGACCTTCAGCGCGGGCCCGATCACCGGCGCGTCCAGGATCCCGCCGGCCAGCATGAACCGCGGCGCGATGCCGATCCGGCGGCACGCGGCGATCAGCACGAACGGGTCGAAGACGCCGATGTGGTTGGACGCCATCAGGAACGGCCGTCCCCGCAGCTCCGGCGCGATCCGGCCGGTGATCCGCAGCCTGCCGGTCAGCGCGACGAGCCCCTGGTCCACCCGGGTCATGGTCCGCCAGACCGCCGGTGGCCTGCGGCGTGTCTGCCCGGTGTCGTCGGAGTGCAGCGCGAACATGGTCGTCAGCATGGCAGATCACCGGAATGGCGGATCAAGGTCCGCCGGTGAAGGCGAAGTTCCCGCTGTGCCGAGTGTGGCACCTGGGGTTGGTGGGGCCAGGCGGTTACCGTAGAGGCATGGCTAGCGGGGCGGCGACGAGGAGCAGCGGCACGAAGCGGACCGGCGGCAAGGGCAGCACCGCGCGCAGGAGCACGCGCGGCGCGGCCAAGTCGCGGCCCGCGGCCTCGCGCGCCCGCAAACCCGCCCCGAAGAAGAAGGCCGGGACGTTCAGCAAGGCCGTCCGCGGCGGCTGGAACCTGCTGGCCAAGGGCCTCGGCAGCCTGGTGCGCACCGTCGGCCGCGGCCGGGAGCTGGAGCCCGAGCACCGCCGCGACGGGCTCGCCCTCGGCTTGATCGCCCTGGCCCTGATCGTCGCCGCCGGCGTGTGGTGGCGCGCGGCCGGACCGGTCGGTGGCTACGTCGAGCTGGCCACCCGCACGATCTTCGGCGCCGGCGCGGTCACCCTGCCGCTGGCGCTGGTGGTCTCCGCCGTGGTGCTGATGCGCACCGAGCCGCAACCGGAAGTCCGCCCGCGCATGGTCATCGGCACCATGCTGGGCGTCCTCGCGTTGCTGGGGCTGCTGCACCTGTTCAACGGCCGCCCGCACGACGCCGAGAACCAGCGCTACGCGGGCGGGATCCTCGGCTTCCTGTCCGGCGACCTGCTCGCCCAGGGCGTGACGGCCTGGGTCGCGGTGCCGCTGCTGTTCCTCGCGCTCGCGTTCGGCCTGCTCGTGTTCACCGCCACCCGCATCCGCGACATCCCGCACCTGGTGCGCACCTGGGGACTGGACCCGGACGAGCTGGCCGAGGAGGAGGCGCAGCGCGAGGCCCGCGCCGAACGCCGCGACGAGGTCACCGAGGCCGACCCGAAGGCCGTGCGGCTGCGCAAGCCGTCCCGCCGCCGCCAGGCCAGCGGCGCCGACCCCGAGCAGCTGGACATCGAGTCCGCGCTGGCCGAGCCGCCCTCGCCGGCCCGCCCGCCGAAGCCGGTGCCCGCCGCGGTGCCGGAGAAGAAGCCGAAGAAGCCGGAACCGGTCATGGCGGTCACCCGGACCGTCGAGGGCGACTACGAGCTGCCGCCTGCCGACCTGCTGCAGCTGGGCGACGCGCCGAAGACCCGCAGCAAGGCCAACGACGCCATGATCGAGGCGATCACCGGCGTGCTGGAGCAGTTCAACGTCGACGCGCAGGTCACCGGCTTCACCCGTGGCCCGACGGTCACGCGCTACGAGGTCGAGCTCGGCCCGGGCGTGAAGGTCGAGAAGATCACCGCGCTGACCAAGAACATCGCGTACGCGGTGGCCACCGACAACGTCCGCCTGCTCGCGCCGATCCCCGGCAAGTCGGCGGTCGGCATCGAGGTGCCCAACTCCGACCGCGAGATGGTGCGCCTCGGCGACGTGCTGCGCTCGTCCACCGCGGGCAAGGACACCCACCCGATGGTCATCGGGCTCGGCAAGGACATCGAGGGCCACTTCGTCACCGCGAACCTGACGAAGATGCCGCACCTGCTGGTCGCAGGCTCCACCGGTTCCGGTAAGTCGAGCTTCGTCAACTCGATGCTGGTGTCGCTGCTGGCGCGGGCGACGCCCGAAGAGGTGCGGATGATCCTGATCGACCCGAAGATGGTCGAGCTGACGCCGTACGAGGGCATCCCGCACCTGATCACGCCCATCATCACCCAGCCGAAGAAGGCGGCCGCCGCGCTGGCCTGGCTGGTGGAGGAGATGGAGCAGCGCTACCAGGACATGCAGGCCAACCGGGTCCGGCACATCGACGACTTCAACCGCAAGGTCAAGTCGGGGGAGATCACCGCGCCGCCGGGCAGCGAGCGCGTGTACCGGCCGTACCCGTACATCATGGCGATCGTCGACGAGCTGGCCGACCTGATGATGACCGCGCCGCGCGACGTCGAGGACGCGATCGTCCGGATCACGCAGAAGGCCCGCGCCGCCGGGATCCACCTGGTGCTGGCGACGCAGCGCCCGTCGGTCGACGTCGTCACCGGCCTGATCAAGACCAACGTGCCGTCGCGGCTGGCGTTCGCCACGTCGTCGCTGACCGACTCGCGCGTCATCCTGGACCAGCCGGGCGCGGAGAAGCTGATCGGCATGGGCGACGGCCTGTACCTGCCGATGGGGGCCGGCAAGCCGGTCCGCATCCAGGGCGCCTACGTCGGCGACGACGAGATCGCCTCGATCGTGAACTTCACGAAGGAGCAGGCGCAGCCGGAGTACCAGGAGGGTGTCACCGCCGCGAAGGCCGGGGAGAAGAAGGAGATCGACCCGGACATCGGCGACGACCTCGATGTCCTGCTGCAGGCGGCCGAGCTGATCATCACCTCGCAGTTCGGGTCGACGTCGATGCTGCAGCGCAAGCTGCGGGTCGGCTTCGCCAAGGCCGGGCGGCTGATGGACCTGCTGGAAACGCGCGGCGTGGTGGGCCCGTCGGAGGGCTCGAAGGCCCGCGACGTGCTCGTCAAGCCGGAGGACCTGGAGGGCACGCTGATGCTCATCCGCGGCGGCTCGATGCCGGACGACGACGGCGAGGCGGACTAGGAGCCGCCGAACTGGCGGACCGCCTGGTAGTACGTCCAGGCCGTGCCGTTGCAGCGCCAGTCGCCGTGACAGATGGTCTTCAGGTCGGCGTAGAAGTTGTCGTCGATCTTCTTCCGGTTGGCGCTGGTGAACCGGTCCTGCCGCTTGTAGTTGCGGTAGCCGAAGTCGTGCCGGTGGCAGGCGGGGGAGAAGTCGAACCCGAGCGGCTTGTCCGGCGACCACGAGCAGGTGTCCGACGACCAGTCCAGCTTCGCCGCGTACGGCCGGTCCGTGCGGATCTGCTCGAACCGGCTCAGCGACGTGCCGAAGAGGTAGGTGTCGGTCACCGACCGGACGTCGACCGCCTGCGCGGTGCCCGCGCCGGCGACGAGTGCGGTGGCCAGAGCGGCCGTGGACAGCAGACGACGGGCGGCGGCGCGCATCCGGGACTCCTCGCTGATCAAGGGGACGACCATGATCAGCTTCCGGCCGAGGGATCACGGCCACCAGCCCCGAAAGGTGGATACCGGGCGAACTTCACCCGGCGGGCGCAACCGCTACAGCTCCAGGAGCATCCGCGTGTTGCCGAGCGTGTTCGGCTTCGCGTAGGGGAGTTCGAGGAACTCGGCCACGCCCGGGTCCACCGAGCGGCGCATCTCCTCGTACACCGAGCTCGGCACCGGTGTGCCGTCGATCTCGGTGAACCCGTGCCGCGCGAAGAAGCTCGTCTCGAAGGTCAGCACGAAGATCCGGCGCAGCCCCAGTTCCCGCGCCAGCGAGATCAGCTGCGCGACCAGCCGGTGCCCGATGCCCTGCCCGCGCATCCGCTTGTCGACCGCGACCGTGCGGATCTCCGCCAGGTCCTCCCACAGGACGTGCAGCGCGCCGCAGCCCACGATGTCACCGTTCTCGCCGCCGATATCCGCGACCCAGAACTCCTGCATGTCCTCGTACAGGGTGACGAGCTCCTTCTCGAGCAACACCCGCCCCGCGTCCGCGTCCACCAACGCCTTGATCTTGCGGACATCCGAGATCCGGGCCCGCCGGATCTCGACGGTAGGGGAAGGATCACCGTGCACCGATCGACCGTATCGGGGCGGGGGCGGGCCTGTCGCGGTGGGTTCGGCCACGCCCGCGCCCGCCAGCTACCCTGAGTGTCGTGTCTTCTGCCGCCACCGAGCCCTCCGGCCGTCGTGTCTCCCTGTTGACCCTGGGCTGCGCCCGCAACGAGGTGGACTCCGAGGAGCTGGCCGGCCGGCTCGCCGAAGGGGGCTGGGAGCTCGCCGACGAACCCGAGGGCAGCGACGTGATCGTCGTGAACACCTGCGGTTTCGTGGAGTCGGCGAAGAAGGACTCGGTCGACACGCTGCTGGCCGCCGCCGACACCGGCGCGAAGGTCGTCGCCGTCGGCTGCATGGCCGAGCGCTACGGCGCCGAGCTGGCCGAGAGCCTGCCGGAGGCCCACGCCGTCCTCGGGTTCGACCACTACAACGACCTCGCGGCCCGCCTGGACGACGTCGCGGCCGGCCGCACCATCGCCTCGCACACCCCGGGCGACCGCCGCAAGCTGCTGCCGATCACCCCGGTCGAGCGCGCCGCGGCCACCGAGGACGTGTCGATCCCCGGCCACGGCTGGGGTCCGCGCGTGCTGCGCAACCGGCTGTCCGACTCGCCGGTGGCGGCGCTGAAGATCGCCTCGGGCTGCGACCGCCGCTGCTCGTTCTGCGCGATCCCGTCGTTCCGCGGCTCGTTCGTCTCGCGCCACCCGGACGAGATCCTCGCCGAGGCCGCCTGGCTGGCCGGCCAGGGCGTCAAGGAGCTGTTCCTGGTCAGCGAGAACTCCACGTCCTACGGCAAGGACCTGAGCCGCGACCTGGGCGGCACCCGCGCGCTGGAGCGGCTGCTGCCCCAGCTGGCCGGGATCGAGGGCATCCAGCGGGTCCGCGTGTCCTACCTGCAGCCCGCCGAGACCCGCCCGGACCTGGTCCGCGCCATCGCGACCACGCCGGGTGTGGCGCCCTACTTCGACATGTCCTTCCAGCACTCCAGCGAGACCGTGCTGCGCCGGATGCGCCGCTTCGGCTCCACGAAGTCCTTCCTCGCGCTGATCCAGCAGATCCGCGAGTACGCACCGGAGGCGGGCATCCGCAGCAACGTGATCGTCGGCTTCCCGGGCGAGACCGAGGACGACGTCGCCGAGCTGGAGCACTTCCTCACCGAGGCCGGGCTGGACGCGGTCGGCGTGTTCGGCTACTCCGACGAGGACGGCACCGAGGCCGAGACCTACGACGGCAAGATCGACCCCGAGGTGGTCGCCGAGCGCGTCGCGCGGGTCTCCGCGCTGGTCGAGGAGCTGACCGCGCAGCGCGCCGAGGACCGCGTCGGCGAGATCGTCGACGTGCTGGTGGAGGAGGCCGACGACGAGGAGGTGTCCGGCCGCGCCGCGCACCAGGCGCCCGAGGTCGACGGCGCCTGCATCGTGCTCGACGGCGACGGGCTCGAGGCCGGGCAGATGGTCCGCTGCCGGGTCGTCGGCTCCGAGGGCGTCGACCTGCTCGTCGAGCCGGACACGGGCAGATGAGCGCCGCGGCGGAGGAGTCGGCGCAGGCGGGCGGGGAGGCCGGCCCGCCCCACCGCGAGCCCGAGCCGACCCCGGTCCCCACGCTGAACGTCGCGAACCTGCTGACCCTGTCCCGGATCATCCTGGTCCCGCTGTTCGTGCTGGCGCTGTTCGCAGGCGGCGGCGAGGACACCGGCTGGCGGATCGGCGCGACGGTGCTGTTCGCGATCGCGTCGCTGACCGACCAGGTGGACGGCTGGGTCGCCCGCCGCTACGGCCTGATCACCGACTTCGGCAAGATCGCCGACCCGATCGCGGACAAGGCGCTGATCGGCGCGGCGCTGGTGGGCCTGAGCCTGCTCGGCGAGCTGCCCTGGTGGGTGACCGTGGTGATCGCGGTCCGCGAGATCGGCGTCACCCTGCTGCGGTTCTGGGTGATCCGGCACGGCGTGATCCCGGCCAGCCGCGGCGGCAAGGCCAAGACGATGACCCAGATCCTGGCGATCGTGACCTACCTGCTGCCGCTGCCGGACGGCGCGTTGCCGGTCCAGTGGGCGCTGATGGGCCTCGCGGTGGCGCTCACCGTCCTCACCGGCGCCGACTACGTCGTGCGCGCCGTGCGGCTGCGCGCGGCGGCCCGGGCATGACGTCGGCGCGCCCCGTGGTGGCCGCGCTGGTGCGGCTCGGGCAGACGGTGGCCGCCGCGGAGTCGCTGACCGCCGGCCTGGTCACCGCGACGCTGACCGAGGTGCCCGGCTCCAGCGCGGTCGTGCGCGGCGGGCTGGTGGTCTACGCCACCGACCTCAAGGCGAAGCTCGCCGGGGTGGACCCGGCGCTGCTGGCCGCGCACGGCGCGGTGCACCCGGAGGTGGCGGCGCAGCTCGCGGAGGGCGCGCGGGAGCGCTGCGGCGCGGACTGGGGACTGGGGCTGACCGGCGTGGCCGGGCCGGACCCGCAGGACGGCGTCGCCCCCGGCACCGTGCACATCGGCCTCGCCGGGCCGGCCGGCCGGGACGTGCGCACCCACTGGTTCGAGGGCGACCGCGCGGCCGTCCGGCGTGCGTCGGTGACGGCCGCGCTCGACCTGCTGGGGGAACATCTCACTTGATCGGGGCGTTCGCCCTGGGCGTATCCCCGTGTCAATCGCTGCGAGGAGGCGCTCGAACTGGGTAACGTGGTCGGTATCAGGAAGGGAGGCGCGCGATGACCGTGCTCCTGCGCGAGGCGATCGGCGACCGGCTCCGGCATGCCCGCACCAACAAGCGTCGCACACTGCGCGACATCTCCCGCGCCGCCAAGGTCAGCCTCGGCTACCTGTCCGAGGTGGAGCGCGGGCAGAAGGAGGCGTCCAGTGAACTGCTGGCGTCCATCTGCGAGGCGCTCGAGCTGCCGCTGGCCGAGCTGCTGAGCAACGTCGCCGCCGACATCTCGGCTCTGGAGAGCGTGGACGTGCCGACGATGCCCGAGACCGCCGAGGGCGAGGGCCGCGTGCGCAAGACGGGCGCGCCGTCCGCCGCGACGGGCCGGCTCGAAAGCGGCCGCCTCATCGACGGTGTGATCGGCAACGACCTGTCGGACCTGCGGGTTTCCGGTCAGCGGGTCGGGCCGTCGCTGCGCACCACCATCCGCGCGCCGAAGATGGTCGCGGCCTGATCACCCGCTGAGAACATCCGACGAGAAGGCCACCGTCCGGGCGCCGCGCGCCCCGGCGGTGGCCTTCGCGCGTCCGGTCCGGGGAGGCCGGTCAGGGTCGTCCCTGAAATCCCCCGGGGTCGCCTGGAACACACGGGCGCGACCTGACACGATGGAACCCACCCCGGGGTCGCGGCGTTGCTCAGACAGGGGAGAGCGACGGCGGGCGACCATCGGCGACACCCAGGCAGGGATCTAGAAGGCAGGCGGAGGAGATGGCCAACCCTTTCGTGAAGTTCTGGAAGTACCTCATGGCGTCGTTCTCGTCGAAGATCGACGAGCACGCCGACCCGAAGGTGCAGATCCAGCAGGCCATCGAGGAGGCGCAGCGCAACCACCAGGCGCTCTCCCAGCAGGCCGCCGCGGTTATCGGTAACCAGCGGCAGCTGGAGATGAAGCTCAACCGCCAGCTCGCCGAGGTCGAGAAGCTGCAGGCGTCGGCGCGGCAGGCGCTGGTGCTGGCCGACGAGGCCCGCGCCAAGGGGGACGAGCAGAAGGCCCAGCAGTACGAGGTGGCCGCGGAGTCGTTCGCCACCCAGCTGGTCACGGCCGAGCAGAGCATCGAGGACCTCAAGACGCTGCACGACCAGGCCCTGCAGGCCGCCGCGCAGGCGAAGCAGGCCGTCGAGCGCAACTCGGCGATGCTGCAGCAGAAGCTGGCCGAGCGCACCAAGCTGCTCTCGCAGCTGGAGCAGGCCAAGATGCAGGAGCAGGTGTCGGCCTCGCTCAACCAGATGTCGCAGCTCACTGCGCCGGGCAACACCCCGTCGCTGGAAGAGGTGCGGGAGAAGATCGAGAAGCGGTACACCACCGCGCTGGGCCAGGCCGAGCTGGCGCAGAACTCGGTGCAGGGCCGCATGCTCGAGGTGCAGCAGGCCACCACGCAGATGGCGGGCAGCTCGCGGCTGGAGCAGATCCGGGCGTCCATGCGGGGCGACTCGGTGGCGCAGGTGACCTCCGGCTCCGGTGAGAAGGCGGCGTCGCCGGCGGCGGACATCCAGCGCGAGATCGAGTCGCGCGTCCAGGCCGAGCAGCAGAAGAACCAGGCCTGAGCGGGTAGGCGATGGCGTCGGGCAGGCGGGACTTCTCGCAGTTCCAGGCGAAACTGGAAAAGCACATCGAGCGCCTGCCCGACTACGCGCAGCGCGCGCAGCAGAAGCTGCAGCAGTACACGGAGCAGGGTTCGTCCGGCTCGGGGACGCGGCCGAAGGTCGTCTCCCAGGCGATGCCGGTGCTCAACGAGGCCCGTGCGAAGTGGGTCGCGTGGAACTCGCCCGAGGCGAAGCTCGCGCGGCGCAAGCAGCGGACCTCGCGGGCGCTGACGCTGTGGATCATGGCTTCGGTGCTGTTCGTGCTGTACGCCGTGATCGGCTGGTTCGGGCTCGCCGGGGCGGGCGGAGTGGCCGAGGCGGCGCCGGGGATCTTCGGCGCGGTCGTGTTCACGACGTTGTCGGTGCGCTCGGCGCTGCGGTTGCGGCAGCTGAACCGGGTCGTGCTGCCGGTCAGCACCACCCCGCCGCCGCTGCCGCCGTCCGGTTCCGCGGCACGCCCCGCGATGCAGCGGCTCGCCGAGTGCGAGTCGACGCTGGCCGACCTGCTGCGGCAGTTGTCGGAGCCCTCGGCGCTCGGCGCGGCGCCGGTGCCGGAGTACTCGGTGGCCGACGCCCGGTCGACGGCCGCCGAGGCCGCGACGGCGCTGCGGGCGCTGGCCCTGCGGATCCAGTCGATCGAGCGAGCACGCGACGCGGCCCCGGCCGGCGAGCGGGCCGCGCTGGACTCGGCGATCGCCACGCTGCGGGAGCAGCTGGACGACGGGGTGGAGAGCTTCGGAGCCCTGGTCGCCGCGGCGGGCCGCGCGGTCGCCGCGAGCAGCCACGGCCTCGCCGACTCGCGCCTCTTCCTGACCGATGCGACCGACCGGCTCGCCGGACTGGCCCTGGCGCTCCGCGAACTCTCCACCTGACCCCGGGCCCCACCGGCTCGCGGCCCACGGGTGCGGGGCGGTGGTGGGCGGGAGTGGCGCGTGCGGCGCGGCGAGTTCCATGTCGATGGGGGCGAGTCCCGCGCTGCTCGGCGGAAGTTGCACGGTCGGCGCGGCGAGTCCCGTACTGGTCCGCGCGAGTCGCGCGTTCGGCGCGGCGGGTTCCATGTTGGTGGGCGGGAGTGGCGCGTGCGGCGCGGTGGGTTCAGCGGTGGTGCCGCGAGTCGCACGTTCAGCGTGGCGGGTTCCATGTA